>NZ_AUFA01000012.1:0-218972 GCF_000426265.1 Bradyrhizobium sp. Cp5.3
AAGCCATGAAGATGCAGAACGTGCTGCGCGCCGAGCGCGACGGCACCGTGAAGAAGGTCCACGCCAGCGCCGGCGCGACGCTCGCGGTGGACGCGCTGATTTTGGAGTTTGCGTAAGGAGCGGGCACAGGCGGTAGATCCTCACCCTGAGGAGTGCGCTCTTCGCGCGCGTCTCGAAGGGCGAGGCCACCGCTCGGGCCTTCATCCTTCGAGACGCGCGTTCCGCGCTCCTCAGGATGAGGAGCTGGCATTCTGGATTGCTTCGCGGCGCTCGCAATGACGGAGTAGGTTGCGGACTGCGTCGCAACAGTTGAGAGAGTACCATGGCCTTTCGTTCCCGCCGCGAAAAACTCCGCACCATCCTGTCGAGCTCGGCCTGCGTCCATCCCGGTTCGGTCTATGACGCGATCTCGATCCGGATCGCCGAGGATCTCGGCTTTCCGCTCGGCATGTTCGGCGGCTCGGTCGCTTCGCTCGCCGTGCTCGGCGACCCTGATGTCACGCTGATCACGCTCACCGAGCTTGCCGAGCAGATGCGGCGGATGTCGCGCGCTGCAACGCTTCCGGTGCTGGTCGATGCCGACCACGGCTATGGCAATGCGCTCAATGTGCGCCGCACGGTACAAGAGCTGGAGACTGCGGGTGCGGCCGGCCTCACCATCGAGGATACGCTGCTGCCGGCCGCCTTCGGCGAAGCCAGGACGCAGCTGATCTCGCTCGAGGAAGGCGTCGGCAAGATGAAGGCGGCGCTCGATGGCCGCAGCGATCCCTCGCTCGTCATCATGGGCCGCACCGGTGCGGCCTCAATCTCTTCGCTCGACGATACCATCCGCCGTGCGCAGGCCTACGAGGCCACCGGGATCGACGCTCTGTTCTTCACCGGCATCAAGTCGCGCGCCGAACTCGATGCGATCGCGGCGGCAACGAGCCTGCCGATCGTGCTGGGCGGCGCACCGGACGAATTGAACGCGCTTGACTATCTCGCCGGCCAGCGCGTCCGCATCGCGCTCCAGGGCCACGCGCCGATCGCGGTGGCGACGCAAGCCGTCCACGACACGCTGAAGGCGCTGCGCGAGGGCACGCCGCCGAAAAACCTCAAAGGCCTCGCATCGTCCGAGCTGACCGGCCGCGTCATGCGCGAGGCCGACATGAAGGCGCGCAGCGCCGAATTTCTCGGGCTGAAAAAATGAGCCGGGCGATCCTCCAGGTCATGATCCGCGGCCGCGTCCAGGGCGTCGGCTATCGTGCCTGGGTCGAATACCAGGCTGTTACCAGCGGACTCGAAGGCTGGGTCCGCAACCGTCGCGACGGCAGCGTCGAAGCGCTGTTTGCGGGGGCGCCGAAGCATGTCGCCGACATGGTCGCGCTGTGCCGCCACGGTCCGCCGTCTTCGCGCGTCGACAGCGTCACCAGCGAGACCGCCGGCGCCGACGAACTGAACCTGCGCAGGGCAGGGGAAGCCTTCTCGGTGCTGCCAACGGTCTAGTCGGCTTCACCGCGGCAGCTTGGCGATCGCCTCGCTCAGCTCGTGGATCTCATAGGGCTTGCGCAGGATCGGGAAGTCGCCGCGGACGTCGGCGGCGACGTCGCTGTAGCCGGTGGCGAGCAGGATCGGCAGGCCGGGGCGGATCTGGCGCAGATGGTGGGCAAGGCTGAGCCCGTCCATCTTTCCGGGCATCACGATGTCAGAGAAGACGAAGTCGACGCCATTCGTCTCAAGCTCGCGTAGCGCGGCCTCGGCATCGGCGACCCGGTGCACGCTGTAGCCGAGCTGCTCCAGGAGCCCGGTGCTGACAGATGCGACGTCCGGATTGTCCTCCACCAGCAGCACGGTGCCGCTGCCGCGGAACGGTGCCTCCTCCGTGGTCTCCCGCACTGGTGTGTCCATCCCGCGCGGCAGGAGGATGGTGAAGGTCGTGCCCTTGCCGAGCTCGCTGGCGACCTTCACTGTACCGCCCGCCTGGTGGGCGAAGCCGTGCACCTGGGAGAGGCCGAGGCCGGTGCCCTTGCCAATCGGCTTGGTCGTGAAGAATGGCTCGAAGATCTTGTCGAGCACGTCGGAGGGAATGCCGAGGCCGGTATCGGCGACGCCGATCGCGACGAACTCGCCGACGTAGGGCGTTTCGGCCAACACGGTGTTGCGGGCGCCGATCGTCACGGTGCCGCCGTCGGGCATCGCGTCGCGGGCATTGATGACGAGATTGAGCAATGCGGTTTCGAGCTCGGAGACGTCGGCCTTTATTGGCCAGACGCCGCGATCGATGTTGAAGGCGAGTCGCACGGCGCTGCCGACGCCGGCCTCGAGTACCTCGCGGATCGCCGCGATGCGGCCGGCGAAATCAATCGCCTGCGGATTGACGCTCTGCCGCCGTGCGAAGGTGAGGAGCTGGTTGGTGAGCGCAGCGCCGCGTTTCGTCGCCGTGTCGATCGCGGAGATCGCGCGCTGCACCTTTTCGTCGTCTTCGGTTCCCCGCTTCAGCATGTGCAGGCTGCCGCTGATGATCATCAACAGGTTGTTGAAGTCGTGCGCGACCCCGCCGGTGAGCTGGCCGAGCGCGTCGAACTTCTGCGACTCGGCGAGCTGCTTCTGCATCGCCTCGAGCCTGAGCTGGGCATCGCGCCGCTCGGTGATGTCCCGCGTGATCTTGGCAAAGCCGACGAGCTCGCCGTCCTCGTAGATCGGATCGATTACCACGCTGGCCCAGAAGAAGGTGCCGTCCTTGCGGACGCGCCAGCCCTCTTCCTCGTAGCGGCCCTTTTCCCGGGCAATGCCGAGCGCGCGTGCGGGCTTGCCGTTGGCTCGGTCGGCCTCGGTATAGAAGCGGGAAAAATGTTGTCCGACGATCTCGCTCGGCGAATAGCCCTTGATGCGCTCGCCACCGATGTTCCAGCTCGTGATGATCCCGCTGGGGTCGAGCATGTAGAGGGCGTAATCCGAAACGCCGTCAATCAACAGTCGGAAACTGCGTTCGCTTTCGAACAAGTCTCTCTGTCGATTGTACTTTTTCACCATTCCCAGCACCCTGCGTCGACCCGTGCAAACGCCGCAGGACAGGGATTGTTCCCGGCCCTGGGACATTTTTAGGCAAATGTCGCGGACGGTATGCAAAGCATCAAAGCATTCGGCGGCGGGCTTGACAGTCGGTCGGCGTCGTCAGATATTTCTGTTATGACAGAAACAACCGGCAAGAAGAAACTCCCCGCGGCCGTCGAGCGCTTCATCCTGCATTGGGGCGACATGGGGGACGAGTGGGGCGTCAACCGCTCCGTCAGTCAGATCCACGGGCTGCTCTATCTCGCGGAAGCGCCAATGACGGCGGAAGACATCGCCGACACGCTCGGCATGGCGCGCTCCAATGTTTCCAACTCGCTCAAGGAACTCCTCGCCTGGAACCTGATTCGGCGCGTGCCGATCCTCGGCGACCGTCGCGACCATTACGAGGCCGAGGCCGATATCTGGGAGGTCGCGGCGCGGATCGCGGCGCGCCGCAAGGAGAGGGAAATCGACCCGGCCATCGCGGCGCTGCGGGCCTGCGTGTCCGACGCCACCGACGATCCGACCATCAGTCCGGTCGCAGCTAAGCGGCTGAAGGAGATGCTCGCCTTCACCGAGCTCGCCGACCACTGGTTCATGCAGATGCTGAAGGTGCCGCGGCCGCGGCTGGTCGCACTGATGAAGCTCGGCGAGAAGATCGCCAACCTGCTGCCGCTGGGTAAGGCCAGATAGCTTTGAGGAGGGGGCGATGACGTCGGCAAGATTACCAGGTTCTCTCGCACCTCACCCCGCTCACACCAAACTGCTCGACGATCGCCGCTTCCGTGCTCTGTTATCGGACGAGGATTGGGGGCGCCTGCCGCTCGCGACCTGGCGGCGCTTCTCCAAGCGCGTCGGCGACGGCGACAGCGTCGTCTATGTCGGCGTGGTTGACGAGGTCACCTTCAGCGACATCGGCTGGTGGTTTGCGCAGGCTGCCCGGCTGATCGGTGGGCCCTTGCCGATCAGCCGCGACACCGGCGTGCCCATGATCGTCACGGTCACCGAGGATGGCGTGAGTGGCGGCCAGACCTGGACGCGCATCTGCGCGCGCCGGTGCGGTTTTCCGCAAGTGATCCACTCCGCCAAGCGCTTCGCCGGCCCGACCGGGCTCGAGGAATATGTCGGCTTCGGCGTCTGTATGGCGCTCCGCATCGCGGTCGAGGATCAGGCGCTGACCTTTCGCAGCGCCGGTTATGGCCTCCAGCTTGGAGGCCTGTGGATTCCGCTGCCGCAATGGCTCACGCCCGGCAATCTCACAGTGACGCATCGCGATCTTGGCGAGGGCGTCTTCCGCTTCACCCTCGATGTCACTCACCCGCGTTACGGCGCGCTGATCCACCAGTCTGCCGTGTTCAGGGAGGCCGTATCATGACGCCGCTCTTGTGGACCCTCATCGCCATCCAGATCGTGATGGGCGTGTTCGACACCTTCTATCACCACGAATTCACCGAACGCCTGGCCTGGCGCCCGTCGCAGCGGTTCGAGCTGCAGCTGCACGCCGTGCGCAACATGCTCTATGCGCTTCTGTTCCTGGTGCTCGGCTGGTTCGAGGTCCATGGCCTGTTGGCGCTGCTGATCGTCGCGGTGTTGGTCGCCGAGATCATCATCACGCTGATGGATTTCGTCGAGGAGGATCTGAGCCGGAAGCTGCCGCCGAGCGAGCGGATCAATCACACGCTGCTGGCGATCAACTACGGTGCCATCCTGGTACTTCTGCTACCGGTGCTGATCGATTGGGGGATGCAGCCGCTCGGCGTGATCGTCGTTTATCAGGGCTTGCTCAGCCTCGCCGCGACCGCCTGCGCGGCGGGCGCGGCGCTTTGCGGCGTGCGCGATTTCGCGGTGACGCGGCGGCTCGCCCGCATGACGAGCGCGCCCGGGCACAGGCTCGTCGATAAGCTCTCCGGCCGCCAGACCGTGCTGATCACGGGCGCCACCGGCTTCATCGGCAGCCGGCTCGCCGCAAGCCTCAGCGGAGAAGGGCATCAGGTCATCGCGCTCCTTCGCAATCCCGCGAAGGCGGAAATGCTGCCGCCGCCGGTCACCCTGATCACGAGCCTCGACCAGCTTGCTTCGGATACGTGCATCGACGCCATCGTCAATCTCGCCGGCGAGCCGATCGGCAACGGCCTCTGGACCGAGGCAAAGCGCGCGAAAATCCTCTCTTCGCGGATCGACATGACCGGAGAGGTCGTGAAGCTGATCGCACGGCTGGAGCGTAAGCCCGCGGTGCTCATCAGCGGCTCCGCGATCGGCTGGTACGGCTTGTGGGCCGATCAGGTGCTGACGGAGTCGGCGAAATCGCACGCCTGTTTTAGTCACGAATTGTGCGAGGCCTGGGAGAGCGCGGCGCGGCCCGCCGAGGGACTTGGCGTCCGCGTGGCGTACTTGCGTACCGGGCTCGTGCTCGGCACCGAGGGTGGCTTCATCACGCGCATGCTGACGCCGTTCGAATTCGGTCTTGGCGGGCCGCTCGGAACGGGCCGGCAGTGGATGTCCTGGATCGAGCGCGACGACCTGGTCCGACTGATCGCCTATGTGATCGCGACACCGGAGCTTGCAGGTCCCGTCAATGCGACCGCGCCGATCCCCGTCACCAATGCAAAATTCACCGAAGAGCTCGGCCGCCGCCTGCACCGGCCCGCTGTGTTTCGCATTCCTGGCGGCCTGCTGCGCCGGATCGGCGGCGGCTTCGCCGATGAGCTCCTGCTCGGCGGTCAGCGCGTGCTGCCGAACAAGGCGCTGAGCCGCGGTTTTGTCTTCAGGCACGAGACGCTGCGCAGCGCGTTCGAGGCGATATTGTGAATGCAGCTGTGTTGTCCGGTCGTTTCTGGTTGCGCGTCATCAAAGGGTGGCTGAGCGGATGCGTGACGGCCACTATCGCCGCTGAAGTCTGCTTCATCGTCGCATCGATGTGGGAGAACTATCGCGCCAATGTACTGCCTGCGGCGTCGGACTACCTGATGGGTTTCGGCATCACCGCACCGTTTGTCCTTCTCGTGATCGGAGTGCTTACTGCGATCCCCGCCGTTATCGTCATTGGGCTGACCGAGCGTTTCCGGGTACGTTCGCTGCTCTTCTATGTTTGCTCCGGCGGCGTGACCGGAGGCCTCGGCCAGCGTCTGCTCGAGCTTTCGTTCTTTCGCATCTGGGTGTTTGCCCTGGCCGGATGTGCGGCAGGGTTGATTTATTGGTATGTGGCCGGACGCCATGCCGGTCGCGATCATCCAACCGGCGAGGATGGCTAGCGGCCGCCTGCGGCATGTTCAGGCCGCGGCCGCTGCGCTCCGGAACGTCGCCGCCACCGTGCGCAGTGCCGCGAGCTTGGCGGGATCGCTGACCTTCGCGTGCAGCATCACCTTTGATGCCACCAGCTTGGGCAGCTTTTGCGCCGGGCCGATATCGATCAGTCCAGGTGGCGCGATCCGCCGCGCCAGCGGTGCGATGGCAAGGCCCGCAAGCGCGGCCGCGACCACCGCCGTGACGCCGCCGCCGACGAAGCGCTCGCGGGAGGGGATGCCGGCCTTTTCGAGCGCGCGCGCTGCCATGGCACGCACGCCGCAGGGTGGGGCCAGGGTGGCGAGCGGCAGCGCTTCGCCTTTCGGCACGGTAAAGCGTCTTGACGCGAACCAGCCGAACTCGTCCTCGACCAGTTTTTCGCCGCCGCGCCTGCTGCCTTCCTGGCGCACGATCACCGCATCGAGCCGGCCTTTGTCGTAGGCGTCCAGCATCTCACGCGAAAAGCCGATCGTGACGGCGAGGGTGAGCTGCGAGGACATCGCGTGCAGTCGTTCCAGCAGGGGCACCAGCTCGGGGCCGGCGGCGTGGTCGGAGATGCCGAGCGACAACAGTTGCGCCGTCTGCGCCTCGCCCGACAGCGCGCTGTCATGGGCGTCCATCAGCGCGCGGGCCCGCGGCAGGAACGCAGCGCCCTCGGCGGTCAGCTTCACCGCGCGCGGCGAGCGCTCGACGAGGCGTTTTCGAAGCAGCGTTTCGAGCCGTTGCAGCTTGAGGCTCACAGCCGCCTGCGTCGTCCCGAGCGCCTCAGCAGCGCGCGTGAAGCTCTGGAGGTCGGCGACCAGCAGGAAGGCCTGTACCGTGGCGATGTCGAGCGTTGCATTCATTATGAATAGTTATCACTGATATCAACAGAGATAAGGTACCAGAATGATGTGGTCGGGTCTAGTTTTCCATGGACGCGGCGCAGCAGCCTGCGCCGAAGCTTAGGAGAACCGCCATGCCCCTGATCACTGTGTCCTATTCGACCTCCCGCCAGTCGCCGACGCTCAAGGCGGACATCGCGAGTGCGGTGTCCGAGCTCACCGCAAAGATCCTGCACAAGGATCCCAAGGTCACCGCCATCATCGTGAAATCAGTCGACGCCAACGACTGGTTCGCGGGCGGCAAGCCGCTCGCCGAGCAGAAGCTCGCGAGCTACTGGATCGATATCCACGTCTCCGAGGGTACCAACACCAAGGACGAGAAGGCGGCCTATCTCGCCGCGATGTTCAAGCGCATGGCCGAGATCTTGGGCCCGCTGCATCACGAAACGTATTTGCATGTCGACGAGGTGAGGGGCGATGCCTACGGCTTCGGCGGCCTCACCCAGGAGCGCCGCTATATCGCCGGCAAGCTCGAAGTCGCACCGGACCGCGCGGCGGCCTAGGCGGCTTCCGGCAGCAATGCCTTTGTCGGGCCGAACAGCTCTTCAAAAGCCTGCCGGAGCGCGATGTCGACCTCGGCCATCGTCACGGGATGGCCGAGGTCGACCAGCGAGGTGACGCCGTAGCGGGGGTCGGCGACCCCGCATGGCACTATCCCGGCAAAATGCGACAGCTCCGGCTCGACATTGATCGCGATGCCGTGGAACGACACCCAGCGCTTCAGCCGGACGCCGATGGCGGCGATCTTGTCCTCATGATCGGCGCCCTTGTCCGGCCGCCTGACCCAGACGCCGACCCGGTCCTCGCGCCGCTCGCCGCGAATGTTGAAGGCGGCCAGCGTGCGCAGAATCAATTCCTCAAGGCTCGCGACATAGGCCCGGACGTCCGGGCGTCGACGCTTGAGGTCGAGCATGATGTAGGCCACCCGCTGGCCGGGGCCGTGATAGGTGAGCTGCCCGCCGCGACCGGTGGCGAAGGTCGGGAAGCGCGAATCGAGCAGGTCGGAGGGCTTGCCTGAGGTGCCGGAGGTGTAGAGCGGGGGGTGTTCGAGCAGCCAGACGAGCTCGGGCGCTTCGCCCGCCGCGATCGCCGCAACGCGCGCCTCCATGGCGGCAACCGCGTCCGGATAGGCAACCGGGGCGTCCGAAATCCGCCACTCCACGGGCGCGCCCGCGGAGGCCGAAAACGACGTCAAATCGAGGTCTTGGCGGTGGTTTTCGGGCTTATTAACCATTGGCTAACCATAACGTGGTGATGATCGCGAGAGCAAATGCGAAAGTTCCAAAGTTGCGGCGGTCCTGACAGTGCCCACTCTCGATAAAGTCACCGTGGATCTCATGGTCGTCCTCGGGACGACCACCATGCCCATCCATCAGGTATTACGTCTTTCCCGTGGCGCCATCATCGAGCTGGACGCGACCGAGGCCGACGAGGTCAAGGTTCTCGCCAACAACCTGCCGGTGGCCTCTGGCGTCGTGCTGGTCGACCGCAACCGGATCGCGGTCGAGGTCAAGCAGATGCTGCCGCGCTCGCCCGGCACGAGATAAGGCCGGTTCGGGCGGATCTTTCCGCGCAAGCCTGTGGAATTCGCCTCCTTTGCAGGCTTGTATCCCCCTGATGGATTTGTTAGATCGGCGGCCGCTGATCCGGCTGGCCTTAAAGCCTCAGGCCGGCATCTCCTAGCGCTCGTGGCGGAACTGGTAGACGCGCTGCCTTGAGGTGGCAGTGGGTAACACCGTGGGGGTTCGAGTCCCTCCGAGCGCACCAATCTCATTGAAATTGCTGAGAGTTTTGGTCGTGATACCGCGCTGCCTTCCTGAGGGAAGGTTGCTGCGTCGCGGCGACCCGCTTGGTCGCGCCTACAATCTACTTTCGGAGAGGCGCGGAATCGCCCGCAACAAACGTGCACGCAGGCGAGAGCTTCGCACCTGATATCCGTGCCGCCGGCAGCGACACGATCAGGGCCCTAGCGATCGATGCTATGCCGCCGTTCCCAACGGCTGCCGCCCGCCAAGAGCAGCCGCCCGGGCGTTCAGCCGGGCTCGGATGAGGTGGAGTTGTCGCGTGTGCTGCGACGGCGACAGCAGGGTTCTGACGCCGCCCGTCAATTCCGCGCGCAGACCGTTGGAAACGATTGGCGCGCAATGTTGCTCCAGCGTCTCGCCGAGATAGCTGGACGAATTGCTCATTGTGTCATCCACACGGAGCAGGGACTCGCAAGGCGCGTTCTCGGCATAGATCACGTCGTGGCTCGCGAGCTTGATATGGAAGAATTCCAGTTCGTGATGCTCATGGGCCGGGTAGAGCGAGATCGTGGCGTCGTTGACCAGGCGCTCCGCCGGGATCAGCAGCCCATCGATCAGCAATGCGTGCCCCCCCGTCACGAACAGGTCGGCCGACGGGACATTGGGAGCCAGCGCGCCGCGAGCGACGCGGACAGGCCGCTCATGCTTATCCCAAGGCCTGTTCGGACTGCGGCGTGTCCGCCGGAATCGTGCGATCGACTCGATCGGCCGTGCTCCTCCGAAGGCGGTCAGCACAATGTCACCGGCACTGAGGTCTTCGATCCTGCAAGCGCTCGTGAGCGTCGCGATCCTCGTGCCTTTCAAGAAGCAGTTATGGCCATGGGGGTAGGCCCGGGCAGCGCTGACCCCGCACCCCGCGATTGCGGCGGCCGCGGCGGCGAAAATCGTGCGGCGCGTCATCGTTTTCGATGGGATCTTCGCTTTATCTGCCTGGGACATTCGGCGCGTCTCCAAAATTCCGCTACCCCGCGACTGTCCGCTCAACGAAATCGGAAATGATGCGCCGTAGCGTTACAATCATCCTATTATGTTAGTTCAATGTTATACATTAACGCATGTGCAAGGTAAACCCCTAGGGGCTCTGCGCCGACTGCGACATGATCTCGCTCGCGGTGGCTCAGAACGGAGAGTCTTGGGGCCATCGTACCGAAGCTCAACGATACGTGGTCGGGGCGGTCTGCTTCGGCCCGATTGCGTTGATCGTGCCGCGCAACTTGGTGCGCAGCTCCTCGGCAACGAAATGTGCGTCTGCGCCGTCGCGGATGATCTGCGGGCGGATGAAGATGATCAACTCGGTGCGCTTGATCTGCTTGTCGGCCTGTCCGAACACGACGTCGCCGAGGCCAGGAATCTGGTCGAGCCCCGGAATACCGGAGCGGGACTTGGTCTGGCTGTCACTGATCAGGCCTGCCAGCAGTACCGTCTGCCCGCTGGCGACCGCGACAGAGCTGCGCACCTTGCGGGTCGACACTGTCGGCGTCAGCGTATTGGTTGAGGTCGAGGAGGAACCCGACGACGAATTGGCGACAGGATTGGATATCTCCTGCTCGACGTCGAGCCGGACGTTGCCGTTTGCATTGATCCTCGGCGCGACGCGCAGGATGATGCCGGTGCTGCGATAGTCCGTTGTATTGGCAATCGTGTTGCTGCCGGTCAGCACGGTCGCGCTTCCGGTCTGGATCGGAATCTCGTCGCCGACCTGGAGCGTCGCGATCTGGTTGTCGATCACGACCACGGACGGATTCGAGAGTACCTTGACGTCGGTGATTGCATGCAAGGCATTGAGCACCGCCCGCGGTGTTTGCGCAGAGCCGACCAGGAAGTTGAAGCCGGGGATTGCGCGCTGGAGCACAGCATCGGCAGCCGCAGAGACAACTGCGCTCGCACCGTTGTAACCGAACGAGCCGGTGTTCGGCTTGAGACCAAGATCGCGGCTCATGATGTAGGACTGGACGCCGTATTGAAGATCGTCGGTGAGGGTCACCTCGGCAATCGTGGCGTCGATGGCGACCTGAAGCTGCGGTTGGTCGACCTCCTTGATGGTCTGTTCGATGATGCGATACTGCTCCTGGCTCGCATAGATGAGGAGCGTGTTGTTGACGCTGTCGGCGGTGATGCGAACGCCATCGAGAACGCCAGCCCCACCGGGGCCGCCTCGTCCGCCGCCCTGGCCGGTGGCGGAATTGTCGAACAGGCTGCCGCCTCCTTGCGCGCCTGAACCTGCGCCGTAACTCGCTTGATTGCCGGATGATGCGTCAGCCGTTGTGCCTCCAGCGCTCCGTCCACTCGATCCGAAGCCTCCCGACGTCTGGCCGGTAGGTGAGGCCGAGAGCCGGTTGAGTGCAGAGCCGCCGCTCGAGCTCGCTGACATGCCCGAGCCCGGTGCGACCTGTCCGGCGGGCGTATCCAGCGGCGATGACGAGGATCCCGACGCGCCGCTGCCGCCGAAGACGTCGTTCAACACCCGTGCAATCTGCTTGGCATCGCCGAACTTCACACGATAGACGTGGACAGCGGACCGTCCCGTATTGGTCGCATCGAGCCGGCGAATCCAGGTCTCGACGCGCTGGAGCAATTCCGGCTTCCGCGTCACCGCGAGCACCGCGTTCATTCGTGCGATCGACTGGAACTTGATGAGGTTTTGCGACATCCCGCCTTCGCCGGAGTCCACGATCTTCTCAAGCTCAGCGATGATGGGGCCCGGATTGCTGTTCTGCACCGGGAAAATGCCGACGGATTGTCCCTTCAGGAAGTCTGCGTCGAAGCTGAGCACGAGGTCGACCGCATTGCGGCGCTCGCTGCCCGTGCCCTGGATCAGAATGAGATTGCGGCTGGTATCGGCGCGGATCATGCCTTGCTTGGTCGCAAAGCTGTCGACCAGCTTGATGACGGTCTGCGCGGACACATATTGCAACGGCACGATTGTAACGCCATAGCCGGGGGTCATGCGATCGGCCGCATCCGCCATTCCGACCCCGACCGCATCGGTCTGAGGCATCAGCCGGTAGCCAGTGTCGTCGCGCACGAGCGCAACGCCCGCGAGACGAAGGGTGTTCTCGAGCGCGAAGACGACGTCGGTCTTGGGGATCGGTCGACCCGACGAGAGGCTTATGTTGCCCTGAACGCGCGGATCGATCACGTAGCCGACGCCTAGGATGTCCCCGAGGACGATCTTGGCGACCGATGCAATCGGTGAATTGTCGAAATTCAGCTCGATCCGGTCCGCGCTTGTCGTGGCTGCCTGCGTCGATGTGGCGGTCGGGGTATTATCTCCGGGGTCAGCGGCGTAGATCGCGGTCTTGGCCTTGGGCCCGGTGCTGAGCTGCCGCTGCGGCAACTGGTTCGGATAGCGCGGCAAGAGATCTATCGAGCGCACTTTGTCGAAGACATCCGGGTCCTTGTTGCTGTCGGCATCGGCGATACTGCCCACCGTATTGCAGGACCCGAGCAATACGCAGATGACGGCGCATTGGACGACCAAGCCGATCCGGAATGCTGCTCGGCTCACAGTCGACCTCACTCACGCGCTGCCCGCTGTTGTCCCCGTCGAGACGGGGCGGGCCGAATGGCGGTTGCTTAGCTCTCTCGTATGACACTCGTGTGTTACGAATGTTGTCTATCGCGTATCGATCGATGCGCTACAATGTTATGTAGACTGCGACGAAGACGAGAAATTGGTGGGGAATATCAACAGCGTTACGCGCACGTACCGTGAATTGCCTGCGATTGATCGTCACGTCACATTTCTAATCGGAAAAGTAGGGTAAACGGCCCGCTCGCCGCTCTGCGGCCACCAGAGTGACTGCGGTAGACGTTCATGGCCTCTCCGAATGCGCACGAATTCGCAGCTCGGTTCAGCCAGGACGCCAGCCGGAAAGCGGACGCGGACAAGCGCGGCAGGCTGATTGGGTCGGGCCCCGCCGAAGGCGGCCTGCACGAGCTGTGGGAGATGAACGAATTTTCGGCGAGCGGATTCGGCGACGAAGTGGCGATGTTCTTCGAGCTTCCGCATGTCACGCTTCTGGAGATGATGGCGGCGGAGGTCTTGCGCGTGACGATCGTGCGGTGACGAGATGCCGAACTTCCGCTATCGCGCACCGACGCAAAAGGGAAAGATGGTTTCCGGATCAATCACGGCAGCCAATCTAGCCGAGGCCAGGCTGCAATCTCCTCCTCATCGGCGTCGTCGGCGGATCGATCGTTTCCGTCAAGACTGCGCGGCTGTCGGTAACTCGAGTTGTGGGATAAACAGGGGAGGGTGCATATGATCGGCTTTTCGCGGAGGGGCCTGTTCGCACCACCCAGGCGTCGGCGTCGTCGCGGGGAGGAAGGCTTTACGCTGGTCGAGATGCTGGTCGTCATCACCATCATCGGCATGATCATGGCGTTGGTCGGGCCTCGAGTGCTGAACTATCTCAGCGAGTCCCGTGTGAAGGCGGCCAAGATCCAGATCCAGAGTTTCAGCAGCGCGCTCGATCTGTTCTACCTCGATGCCGGCCGCTTTCCGACGAGTTCGGAGGGACTGGGTGCGCTCGCGCACCCGGTGAGCGGTGTAGCGTCCTGGAATGGGCCCTATGTGAAGGGCGGCAACGTTCCCAACGATCCATGGGGCAATCCTTATGTCTACAAGCAGCCGGCGGAGAAGGATCCTTACGAAATTCGATCGCTTGGTTCAGATGGTCAGGAAGGTGGGACGGGAACCGCTGGCGATATCACGTCGTCGACGAAGTAGCCTCGACAGCGGAGAAGCGGGTTTCACTCTACTGGAGATGGTTTGCGTCCTTGGGATCATGGCGCTGCTCGTTGCGATCTCGCTTCCGCGCATCCCAGTGGCGACGTCGCGGCCGAAGCTGGAGGCTTATGCGATCCAGATCGCCACATTGCTCAAGGCCGACCGCAATGCGGCGATGGGGCGCCGGCTGTCGCTTGGCGCCGTGGTCGATGCGCCTGGACGAACCGTCCGGGCCGGTTCGAGTGCGGGATTCGTCAAGGTGCCGGACGACGTCGTGTTCGATGCGCTCCTGCCGCAGCGCTGCAATGGGCGGGAGGTGCCTTCGACCATCACGTTCCTTCCGAGCGGGATGTCTTGCGGCGGAGCCATACGGCTGACGCGGTTCGGCAGCGGGTTCGACCTGCGGGTGAACTGGTTGACGGGAGGAGTGGACATTGTCGCGCAGGATGCCGTCCAGGCGGAGCAGTGAAGCCGGCTTCACGATGATCGAGGCGGTGGTTGCGCTGGCGCTGCTGTCCATCGTGCTCGCGGCAATCGGTTCGCTCGTGGCCCGTAACGTGCGCGGCGCGCAGCAGCTCGAGCAACATACGGCATTGATGCAGACGGCGCGTCTGATCGCATCCCGCCTTCCGCAGGAAGGTCAACCGCTTCCGACTGAACTCGCGGGTAGGGAAGCCGGCTATCGCTGGCAGATGCGGATATCGCCGTTCGTGGATGCAGACACGGCGATTCCGGACTCTCCGTTCGTTCCGCGACGGGTCGAGTTGCGCGTCCAATCGCCAACCGGGGCGATCGTGTCGCTCGAGACCGTGCGCCTGCAATACCGGGACGCGCGCCAATGAGGTCGTCGCTTGTTCGGATGTGGCGGTCGAATGCGGGCTTCACGATGTTCGAGGCCCTCGTCGCGCTGGCGCTGATGGGGCTGGTTCTCGGCGTGTTGGCAAGCGTGACAGGGGGGTGGTTGCCACCCTGGAATCGTGGTCTGCTCCAGACCCAGCGCAACGAGCAGGTCACGATCGCGCTCGATCGCCTGGCGGCGGATGTGTCCGCAGCCGAATTTGTGACGCCGAACCGGGCCAGCACTGCCGCGTTGTTCCGTGGTGATGAATCGTCGATCGTCTTCGTGCGCTCGGCGCTTGGCCCCAACAACCGTCCGGGCTTGGAGATTGTGCGAATTGCCGAGACGACCGATCGCACCGGGCGGGTGCTGGTGCGGGCCCGAGCCCCTTTCGTCTTGCTCCCGACCGGGGATCCTGCGGTTGATCCAATACCGTTCAGGGATCCCGTCGTGTTGCTGCGCGCGCCGCTTCGTATCACCTTCGCCTACGCCGGCCCTCGTGGTGACTGGTTCGGCAATTGGCCCGCCTGGGCGGGCCTGCCGACGACGGTGCGTTTCGACCTTCATGACGCCGAAGGAAGGATCGTGCTTTCGACCGCGACGCGTGTCCGCGCCAACACAGCAGCACCTCAGTCCGAGGCGGTCGATGATGTTCGCCCTGGCGACAGTCAGGCGGCGAACAACAACGGGACCGGGGTCAGGTGACCATGGATCCTTCAAAGATCTGCTCCAGGACGACCGAGCGCGGCTTCATCGTGGTGGCGACGCTGTGGCTGCTCGCCGCCCTGGCCGGGTTGATCCTGGTGGGGTCGGTGTACATGACGCAATCGGCCATCGCGCTCAGCGCTTTCGATGCGGCTACGCAGCTGCAAATGATATCGACGGGGGGCGTCGAGCTGGCTGCCTACCAGCTGTCCGGTGTCGCACCGGAGGAACGCCCATCTCGGGGCAGCTTCACGTTTCGACTTGCGAACGCAAGGGTAGCGGTCGAATACCAGTCGGAGGCCGCGCGCATCAATCTGAATATGGCGCCTCGATCCGTTATCGCGGGCCTGTTCACGGCCCTCGGCGTCGGGTCCGATGCGGCGCGCCAGTTTGCCGATCGGGTGGTGGCGTGGCGGAATGCGCCAAGACCAAATTTACAGGACGAAGAGGACTCTCTCTATGTCGCTGCCGGCTTGAAGTACCTGCCGCGCCACGCAGCCTTCAATAATATCGACGAGCTATCGCTCGTTGTGGGAATGCCCGCGGCGCTGGTGGAGCGCGCGCGGCCGTACCTGACATTGTACAGCGGCATAGCGGGGATCAATGTCCTGGAGGCCGCTCCGGAAGTCCTTGCCGCACTTCCCGGCATGACCTCCGCGCAGGTTGATGCATTCCTCAATCAGCGTGACTCGTTGCCTTCGAAGGATCCGGAGTTCGTCCTGGGTATTCTCGGCGGCAGGGTGTCTGGTGCCACGGTGGCCGCAAGCAGTGCTTACCGCATTCGCATGCGCATCATCCTTCCCGACGGCCGGGACAGCAGATCGGAAGGGGTCATCATGCTTCCCGATCGGGGCACGAAGAGCGCCTACCGGGTGTTCACATGGCGAGACGAGATAGATCCTTCGGCGGGCGGGGTGCAAAGATGAGCATCGTCAGTGAAATTACGGCAGCGTTGTCGTTGTGGATCGATGCCGTTGCCGGTGTCGTGTCGCATCCGTGTGTCGCTTGGTTGGATCGCAATGTTAGCGCTATAATGATAATGTCACAATTTCGAGAGATGCGAACGTTATTGCTCGCCCCCAGTGTACACCTTGGGGAAAGGCGTGGAAATGCGCGCTCTTGCCTTGCTGATGAGTTTGGTGCTGATCGGTAACGCCGAGGCGCTGGCGACGAACGCGCCGCTAACGATCAATACGCAAATCGTCGATCCGAGCGGTAGTGATTTGTTCGCGCCGAAGCCGGTTGAGGCGGCGCCGGTTGCTGCTCCTCCGCGAGCGCCGGAGCCTAGCGCGGCTGCGACTACGATTACGACTGCGCCGCCGGTTGAGCATATCACGAGCGGCAATCCGCTATGGGAGATTCCTCTGGCGCGTTTGACTGCTTCGCGCGATCAGCCGTTGTTTGCGCCGTCGCGGCGTCCAGCGCCGCCGCTGGAGACGATCCGACCTTCGCTGGCGCCGGTCGGTCCGCCACCCAAGCCGCCAGAACCTGAGAAGCCTCAGCTCACCTTGCTTGGCACAGTTGCAGGATCGCGCGAACGGATCGGCCTGTTCATCGATTCCGTGAGCAAGGAAGTCCTGCGTCTGAAAGCAGGCGAGAACCATCAGGGATGGACGCTGCGCAATGTGCGCCCACGTCAGGTCGAATTGGCGAAGGGGCTGGATAATACCATCCTCGATTTGGCGCCCCCCGATCTCACGCCAGGGCCATCTGCACCAGTGCTTGCCGGGACGGCAGCGCCGATGCCCATTCCGGCAACGGCGGCGCGAGGCGCATCGTCACCACCAGCGGCCCTTGTCAATGCATTCAAGCCTACAGGCTCGCTTCAAACGTTGACGAGTACTGGGGTCCAACGTGCATTGCAGCCGCCCCAGCCACCTGGAAGTGCAGGCATGCAGCAGCGGCCGCACTAGGTGAGCCACATCGCATCGCTGGGCGATACGTCGGCGGGAGAGGCCGGGCAGATCGGTCGCGGAATGCGCGGCTTTCGCCATCGTGGAAGACGACGATATTGCAATGAGCGGACGTACCGTGCTCGAACCAAGTCCGGGCCGTGATGTTCGTGCCATGTAATGACCACTTTTCGTCCAACATAACGATCGCTTTTCATCTTAAATCTGAATTCTTTTTTAGGATTGGTCACAGCAACGATAAGAAACATTCTTACAAGAATGGCAAACAGGCGTCGCTCGGCAGGCAGTGGGCTGCTGCATTGCGCGAGAGTTGGAATTCGAGCCTGTGTTTTTTGTTTTGGGGGTTGGAATGCGCGCGACAAATGCGATTGATCTGACTTGTCTCAACTCCGCGCCCCAAGCGTCAAACGAGAACGTGTACGATCTGGGTTTGAAGCAGGACGAAAGCAGTCGGCTCCGCCGCATTGAGAACCTCAAGCACGAGAATGCGCTTCTGATGCGCATGGTCGCGGAAACCCAGATCGAAGTCGCACGCCTGCGCAAGTTGCTGTCCGCGATCTGAAGACCGACGCTCTTTGACGTAGGCGTGTTGGCGGCCCGCACGATCCGCTGCGATAATTGGCAGGCAAGCGGGCGGACTGATCCGATCAGGCCAGCGCGCGCAAATAGGTGGGCCCAGCGCCTACCTCGTTGCTTCGCTACGACCGTGAAGGTTTCCTCCTCCCAGTCTATTTGAGGGACCCCACACAGACCCTCCGAGCATTGTTGCGGGTCTTGTTTTCGCAGTCGCTGTACGGATGGCGTCTATGAAGCAGGAACCGCAAACTGATCCGCCGTTGGTTTGCGGAAAGCGTGCCGGCGTGTACAGCGCCGTGCAGGCTTGGCGAAGGTACGTCAGCTGAGTACGAAACGGTCATGCGATTGAGAAACCACCTGGCGATCGCATGCTGTCTGGCCTGGTCCACGCTGCTCGGCGGCTGCGGATTCATTTCGATGTCCGGACCGGCAAGTATTGACGTCAAAGCCGAGAATACGACAGTGCTGCCTTTCGCTGTCGTCAAGCTCACTCCCGATATCGTGCGTCAGCTCGAGAGGTTCGAGCCCAGCGGAATGCCGGGAGCTCTTGCAGACAGCCGTCCCCCGTCAAGTATTCGCTTCGGCATTGGCGATATCGTCAGCGTCACGATCTTCGAAGCGTCCGCGGGCGGATTGTATGTGCCGCTCGAGGCAGGTGTCCGGCCGGGCAATTTCGTGAGCCTGCCCGATCAGGCTGTCGATAACGACGGAAATATCACCGTGCCCTATGCCGGCAGGATACGCGCGGCGGGGCGCACCAACGTGCAGATTCAGGACGACATTCTGGCGCAGATCAAGAAGCGTGCGATCGATCCGCAGGTCGTTGTCACATCGAGCCAGCAGCGGTCGTCGCTCGTCAGCGTGTTTGGCGAAGTCAGGACGCCGGTGCGCTTCCCCATGCCTGCGGCGGGGGCGCAGGATCGGATCACCGACGCGATCACGCGCGCCGGCGGTATCAGCGGTGCCGGCTGGGAGACCTGGGTGGTGCTCGAGCGCGGCGGCAAGCGTGCCACGCTGCCGTTCGGAAATCTCGTCTATTTCCCAGCGAGTAACGTCTTCGTGCAGCCAGGTGATCGCATCTATCTCTACCGCGAGCCCATGAAATTCATCGCGTTTGGCGCGACGGGCCAACAGGGCGAGTTCAACTTCGACGCCTGGCGGATCAACCTCACCCAGGCGGTAGCGAAGGCGGGCGGGCTGCTCGATCTGCAGGCCGACCCGGCTTCGGTCTTTCTCTATCGTCGCGAGCCGCGCGATGTGGCAAGGCAACTGGGGGTCGATTGCTCGAAATATGAAGGCGAGACTGTCCCGATTGTCTTCAACGTCAATTTCCAGGACCCGGCGGGTTACTTTGTCGCCACCAAGATGCAAATGCGTCCGTTCGACGTAGTTTATGCCGCGAACGCTCCGCAGGTCGACATCACCAAGGTCCTGAACTTCATCAACGCCGCCGTCGTGACCGCCGACAACGGGGTAACTCTCGTCAATGATGTCAAGGTAGTACGAAGCAAGCTCTAAGTGTGAACCGTTCCGAGGCTCTGGCAGGCTCGAGGGGGAGCGTTTCATTTCCCAAATCGGGACGCGCCGGATTCGACGAATTATGATAGTGGTCGAATCTCATACCGTATCGGTTGGTCGGCAATGTTATCGTCCCGCTGGTCAACAAGCGCTGTCGGAGGCCTCACATTGGGTGACGCTCTGTCGAGATTTGGACTTTCCCATCGTGGTGGCTTGGGAGCCTGTCTCATTGTGATGATGGCGGTCCCGGTGATGGCCCAGGCTCCCGTCCCGGCCAATCCGCCGCCTGGGCCGCGCGCGGGCACGATCATCGGTGGCGGAGCGACCGGCCCCGCGATTCAACGTTGCGTCGATGTCCAGATCGGAGGCGATAGCGCGTTCGGCTGTCTGAACGAGAAGCTTCGGCGTGAAGTGGATAAGGTCAATCCGACGCTCAACCTGCCGCCGATCGATGCGCGCTCACCCGACGTGCGTGTGGGCAACGCAAACGAGGCGGCTGTCCGCCAGCAATATGGCTCCAACTACGGTCGCTCGGCCGTTCCCTATCGCCCGCCGGCCATTTCCAACGTGCTGCCGCGTCGCTGATGTCGAGATCCTCTCCGCAGATAAAGACCATTCGGGCTGCGCGCCGATTGTGGCCGTCGGCCGCATTGTGCCTGCTCCTCATCCTGAACGGCGAGGTGAGGGCGCAAGACGATGAAGACGGCCAAACGACCGGCATTGGCAGCGCCACCGCTTCGCCGGCGGATTTGGACGATAGCGCGCCCGAGCCCCTGGTGCTTGAGCCGTTCGCTCCGAAGCCGCTCACGGCCGCCGATCTTCCACCCGCAAATCCGCCTCTCGGGAACTACACTTTCCGGACGAGCGCCATGTTCGGCCGCGACTGGCGTGCCGGCCGCGCGCAGTACCGGCAACTCATCGAGCATGAATCGCTTGCGTTTGGCTTGCCGCCGGCGCTCGTCGATGCCGTGATGGCGGTCGAGAGCAGATACAATTCGGCCGTGGTCGGCATGGACGGCGAGGTCGGACTGATGCAGGTGATGCTGCCGACGGCGCGGATGATGGGTTTCGCCGGTACGCCGTCGGAGCTGGCTTCGCCCGAGGTCAACGTACACTATGGCGTGCAGTATCTGGCTGGCGCCTGGCGCCGCGCCAACGGAGATCTCTGCACGGCGACGATGAAATATCGCGCCGGTCACGGCGAGACCCGGTTTTCCTACCTGTCGGTCGAATATTGCACGCGCGTCCGCGCGCACTTGGCGGCCAACGGCGTTGCCGTCACCGGCTCCGTTCCGCAACCGACCTTCGGAAGGGCGTTGGCCGCAGGCGGCGGAGCCCGCGGCCGCATCCGGCCCGCAGGCAGTACGGTCAACTTCGCAGAACTCAATACGCGCTTGCGCAGCGTCGCCCAGCGAAAGTCGCCGTCCGACCTACGCTGATCCGATCTGGGCTGAGAAGGACCCGCGGCCTTTAAACCAGGCGCGCCGTATCATGCGCGCTTCTTGCCGCCGGTTGGACGCCTGCGCCGAACGGCCGGTGCCGGGCTGCTGGTCGCCAACGCCTGGCCAATGGCGCGCCAGCATCTTACGGCATCGCGGAAGGCGTGCTCGTGGGCGGAGCTCCTGCCGCGCCAATCCATCAGTTGTTCGGCATCCGCGATCGTTGCCTCACCCGACTTGAGCCGCATGATCCATGACAGGGCTTCACGGATTAACGGATCTAAGTGATCGACCTGATGGCTTCGCTTCGTCACGATCCAGCGCTTTCCCGCAGACGCCGGTCACGAGCGGATGCTCCCGATCGACATATCTCTGTACGTAAGACGACGCGGGACGCTGATAAGCGAATTTGACGCGGGTGGGGCGTTTGAGACGATCGGCGCAATGCTCGACCGCCTGCTTGAGATCGGTTTCGACCGTACGGACGGTGACGCCGAGCAGCGCGGCGATCTCGCGGTTCGGCATGCCGTCGATGCGCGAGAGCATCAGCACACGCCGCCGGCGCTCGGGGAGCTCGGCGATGGCGTGCCGCAGCAGGTGGATATCCGAGCGGTCCTCGATCACGCGGGCGGCGTCGGGCCGGTCGTCGGGAATCTCGAGCAGGCTGTCGACCTCGTCGGCGGTGAGGCGGCGCTTCTCGGCGCGGCGGCGGTCGCTGGCGATGTTGAGCGCAATCCGAAACAGATAGGCCTTCGGGCTGCGCACCGGTCCGATCTCCCGCATGCTTTCGAGACGAAGATAGGTCTCGTTGAGCGCCTCGGAAGCGAGGTCCGGCGAACCCAGGCGCCGCGTCAGCCGCCGATCGAAATCGACATACTCGGCGAGCAGCAGGCTGCGCAAGCTGGTGATGTTATCGTTGGTCATGTACGCCCCACTTCACTCAGTCCCCAAATTGCGCGGGACCGTAGTGAGGCCGCACAACGGTAATGTGACGAACTGTTAGTGAATAACAGAGTCGAAATGATAGTCATGTTATGTTGCGCAAAATCATCACAGCGTCGATCGACGCGTGTTGCAGGTGGCTGCGAAATTTTTTTCGCAAGCGTCCGGCGCACGACGTCTACCGGATAAGGCCAGGCAGGCCGGCTCGTTCCGGCCGGTTCGGGCTGTCCGAAGAACGCCGCGGTCACGCGTGAGCTGGCTGCAATGCGAGCATGATATCGAGGCTTAGGTGAATTCGCGTGGTCTGTATGAGAGGAGCGCGCGCCGCCATGTGCCGCTTCGGTTGCGCGCCGCGCGGAGAGGCCGGTTCGTCGCCGCATGCGCTTCGCAACTCGCCGTCTGCGGTCTGCTGATCTGTGCGATATGCGCAAGACCGGCGGCGGCGAAATCCGAGGCGGATGCCACGAAGCCTGCTGCGGCGAAGCCCGTGGCTGCTGTGCCAGCCAGGGGCGCCGCGGATTCCGCCAAGCCGGCGGCCTTGGAAGCGCATTTCGATATCGACGAATTTCGCGTCGAGGGAGCGGACAATCTGCCGCAGATCGAGATCGAGGCTGCGGTCTATCCGTTTCTTGGTCCGAAGAAGAGCGCAGAGGACGTCGAGAAGGCGCGTACCGCGGTGGAGAAGGCCTATCACGACAAGGGTCTTCAGACCGTGAGCGTGGCGGTCCCGCAGCAGGACGCGCAGCGCGGCTTCGTCGTGCTCAAGGTGACCGAAAATCGGGTCGGACGCTTGCGCGTGAAGGGCTCACGCTATTTCGATCTCAAGAACATCAAGGACAATGCTCCATCGCTGAAGGAAGGAGTATTGCCCAATTTCCAAGACGTCACGAAAGATATCGTCGCGCTCAATCGCTGGTCGGACCGGCGTATCACGCCGGCGCTGCGGGCAGGCATCGCTCCTGGAACGGTCGATGTGGACCTCAACGTCGAGGATACCTATCCGCTGCATGGCAGCGTCGAACTCAACAACAAGCAGAGCCCGAGCACCACGCCGCTGCGTACCAGCGTCTCGATGCATTACGACAATCTTTGGCAGCTCGGCCACTCCATGACCTGGACCTATCAGGTCGCGCCGATGAATCCAAAGGACGCGATGGTCATCTCCGGCTCGTATCTCGCGCGCACGGAGATCGATTGGCTCAGCGTTCTCGTTTATGGCCTGGTCTCGGACAGCTCGGTCGCGACGGTCGGGGGAGCGAACGTCGTGGGCCCCGGTCAGGTCGTCGGTGGACGCGCTGTCCTGACGCTGCCGGCCAAGGGTGATCTGTTCCAGACGCTGTCGCTCGGCGTCGATTACAAGGACTTCAAGCAAACACTCCAGCTCGGCTCCGATGCGTTCGGCTCGCCCGTGACCTATGTTCCGCTGGTCGGCTCCTATGGTGCGACTTGGCAGGGCGAGGGTCGGCTCACGCAGCTGAATGCCACTGTCACCACCGGTCTGCGCGGCATCGGCTCCAGCCGCGACGAGTTCGACGCCAAGCGCTTCGACGCGACCGCGAGCTTCATCACGCTGCACGCCGACATCTCGCACACCCAGGATTTTGCCGGCGGCTTCCAGCTCTACGCCAAACTTCAGGGGCAGGCTGCGGATCAGCCCCTGGTGTCCAGCGAGCAGTTCAGCCTCGGTGGGCAGGACACCGTGCGCGGCTATCTGGAGTCCGAGGTGCTCGGCGACTATGGCGTCGCCGGCACGCTGGAACTGCGCACGCCAAATCTCGCACGATATCTCGAGCAGAAGCTGCCCAATCCACTCGGCGAGTCCATCAAGTACAACGCTTTCGACGACATGCGCTTCTTCACGTTCGTCGATGGCGGCAATGCCAGGATCTTCCAGCCGCTCCCGGATCAACAGTCGCATTTCGACCTCGCGAGCTACGGCGTCGGCCTGCGCATGAAGACGCTTCGCTACCTCAACAGCATCGTGTTCGTCGGCATGCCGCTGACGAGCCAACAGGTCACCGTCGCCAATCATCCACGGTTCAGCTTTCGGGTCTGGGGAGAATTCTAGATGTCGCTCCTTCGCTTTGGATCACGTCCCGGATTTCGCCTGAGCGCGCCGGTGATGCTTGCTCTGATCTTCCTTGCGGCGCTGTGGCCGAGTTCGGCGTCGGCGTGGTGGAACGATCAGTGGACGCTGCGTAAGAAGATCACCATCGACACCGGCCCGTCGGGCGCCGGCATCAGCGATGCGATCGGCCCGACGCCGGTCCTGGTTCGTCTCCATGTCGGAAATTTCCGCTTTGGCGCGGCTAAGGAGGACGGCGGTGATCTCCGCTTCATCGCCGGCGACGACAAGACCCCGCTCAAGCACCATGTCGAGAAATACGACGCGCTGCTCGGCGAAGCGCTGGTCTGGGTCGGCGTTCCCGATCTGAAGCCGGGCGCCAAGAACGATATCTGGCTCTATTATGGAAACCAGAAGGCGCCGACTGCGGCCGACGCCAAGGGGACGTACGATCCCGACACGTTGCTGGTCTATCATTTCAACGATCGCTCGACGCCGGCGCAGGACATCACGGCCTGGGCGAACTCCGCGCAGAACGCAGTGCCGGGAGCGGATGGGGCGATCATCGGCCAGGGTGCGCGCCTGGACGGCCAGACCGCGCTCATGCTTCCCGGCTCGCCCTCGCTGGTGGTCGCCGAGAACGGCGAGCTCACCTGGTCGCTCTGGGTCAAGATGACTGCGTCGCAGCCTGGCGCCGTGCTGTTCGAGCGCACCGAAGGTACGAACGGGCTGACGGTCGGATTGGACAACGGCGTGGCCTTCGTGGAAGTCGCGAACGGCGGCAGCACGCAGCGCAGCTCCGGCGGCGCGGCGATCGCGGCAGGGACCTGGCACCAGATCGCGTTCACGGCGAAGGGCGCCCAGATCACGCTTTACGTCGACGGCAACCAGGCTGCGACGCTCGCGGCGGGCCTGCCTACCATGACGGGCGCGGCGCAGCTCGGCCATGTCGCGTCTGTGGCGGCACCGGCAGCAGATGCAGCCGCGCCCGCCGCTGATGCGGCGCAGGCATCGCCGCCCGCAGCCGCACCGGCCGGCGCGGCTGCCGGCTTTGTTGGTGATATCGACGAGTTTCAGATCGCCAAGGTTGCGCGCGCGCCCGGCTTCATCAAGCTCGGCGCGATCGGGCAGGGCCCCGACCAGGCCAAATTGATCACGTTCAGTGTCGACGAGGAAAACGCGGGCTGGTTCAGCGGTGGTTATTTCGGCGTGATCCTTCGCTCGGTGACGCTCGATGGCTGGGTCGTCATCGGCCTGCTCGCGATCATGGCGTTCATCAGCTGGTACGTCATGGTCGATCGCGTCTCTTATCTGAACCGGGTCGCGGCCGGCAATACGATCTTCCTTAAGCATTTCCGCGAGACGTCGACCGACATCGGCGGTCTGCTTCAGCTCGACAGCCAGGAGAACGATCCGAGCTTCGGTGGCGAGCTCGGCAAAAAGCAGCGCAAGGCGGTGCATGCCGCGCCCCTCTATCACCTGTTCGCGGCCGGCGCGCAGGAAATCCGGCGTCGCTTCGCGGGCGGCGGTTACCGCCGATTGTCGCCGCAGGCGATCCAGTCGATCCGCGCCGTGCTCGACAGCGGTTTCGTGCGGGAGAACCAGCGCCTCAACCGTCTGATGGTGATGCTGACCATTGCGATCTCCGGCGGTCCGTTTCTCGGTCTCCTCGGTACCGTCGTCGGCGTCATGATCACCTTCGCGGCGATCGCCGCCAGCGGCGACGTCAACGTCAACGCGATTGCGCCCGGCATCGCGGCTGCGCTGGTCGCCACCGTCGCCGGCCTCGGCGTCGCGATCCCCTCGCTGTTTGCCTACAACTACCTGACGATCCGCATCAAGGACGTGAGCAGCGAGATGCAGGTCTTCGTCGACGAGTTCATCACGCGGATCGCGGAGTCCTACGAGCTTCCTGACGAGCCGGTGAAGCAGGCGGCGGAGTGAACCGATGCAAGTCCAGTCCGAAAGCAAGCCGTACGACGACATCAACATCACGCCGATGCTCGATCTCGCTTACGTGCTGCTGGTGATCTTCATCATCATGACCACGGCGACCGTGCAAGGCATGAAGGTGAACCTGCCGAAGGCGAGCGCGGCGCCGAGCCTTGCGCAGCAGACCACCAAGGCGATCACGGTCGCCAATGACGGAAAGCTGTTCCTCGATACGATTCCCGTGACGCTGGCCGAGCTCGAGCAGCGCCTGGTGCAGCAACGCGCGCTGACGCCGGAGTTTCCGATCGTCGTGCGCGGCGACAGCCAGACCCCGTACCAGAACGTCGTCGACGTGCTCGATCTGCTCGGCCGCCTGAACTTTACCCAGGTCGGCATGGCGACCAAGCCCGTAGCGCGGTGAACCCGACTGCACATGACGCCGATGGATCAGCGCAGCAACACCGACGAGAGCGAAGGACCTGCCTGGCGGCGCTATCTGCTGCTGGGCGGCGGCGGTCTGTTGGTCGTCGTGCTCCTGGTCGGCGGCATCATGGTCCTGATGAGCGGCGACAAGAACCCGCCGCGCAAGGTGAACGAGCTGCAGGTCACGATGATCATGCCGCCGCCGCCACCTCCGCCTCCGCCGCCGCCTCCACCGGAACAGCAGCCCGAGCAGAAGATGGTCGAGCAGACGCCGGTCAAGCAGGAGATGATCGAGGAGAAGCCGGTGGACATCCCCAAGGACGCGCCGCCGGATGCGCCCGACAGTCCGATGGACAGCCCGCCATCGCTCGAAGCCAACACGACCGGGCCGGGCACCTTGAAGGGCGGCAAGGGAGGCTTGATCGGCGGCGGTGGCGGTGGAGGCGGCGGCGGCAAATGGGGCTGGTACGCCAGCATCGTGCAGGCGCAGATCGAGGCTGCCCTGCGCTCGAACGAGAAGACGCGCCACGCAGTGATGCGGGTCAGGGTCCGGTTGTGGCCGGACGCCAGCGGCCGGGTCAGCCGCGTGCAGCTGGTGTCCTCGACCGGTAACAGCGAGCTCGACGCGGTGATCCGCGATCAGATCCTCAGCGGCATGACGTTACGCGAACCGCCGCCCATGGAAATGCCGATGCCGATCGTGATGCAGGTCACGGCGCGCAGTCCGGGTTGAGGAGACGGCGGGACGGCGACAGCCGTCCGCGTAAATGAGTGAGAGAGACTGGAAGAAGGGTTGATGTCATGTGGCGTGCAGAGATGACGAAGCGACAACTGGTGGGGAGCGCGGCGATCCTGCTTGCGCTTTCCGTTCCCGCGTCGGCCCAGGACGATACTCAACCGGTCAAACGCCCAACGGTCTCGCGCAACGCGCCGCCGTCGTCCAACGCGACCGTCAACCTGATCAATCTGCTGGTGAAGCAAGGCACGCTCAGCGAGGAGCAGGCGGCAGCGCTGATCAAGCAAGCGGATGACGAGGCCTACGTCGCCCGCCAGGCCACGCGTGATGCCACGGCGAAGGCGGAAGGCGCAGAGAAGGCTGCGACGACTGCAACGGAAGCGGTCTCGCCGCCCGGCACCAAGCGCGTCACTTACGTCCCGGAGATCGTCAAGAAGCAGCTGCGCGACGAAATTCGCGCCGAGGTCATGGCGAAAGCGGAGAAGGAGAACTGGGCGTCTCCCGGCAAATATCCCGAGTGGGCGCAGCGGATCCGGATTTACGGCGACATCCGTGCACGGTATGAAGGCGATCATTTCCCGGCTGGAAACGGGCCGCTTGAGAACTACAACGCCATCAACACGGGAAATCCGTTCCTCGAAGATAACTTCAACGCGGTCAATCAATATTTTCCCCCGTCTTACAACACGACGCAGGATCGTAATCGCTTCCGCTTCCGCGCACGACTTGGTGCCGACGTCGATCGGTTCGACGGCTTCAGTGCGGGTTTGAGGATTGCGACGGGCGAGAACAGCTCGCCGGTATCGACCAATCAGACGTTCGGCGGCAATGGCGGCGATTTCTCGAAATACGCGCTCTGGCTCGACCGCGCATTCGTCAAGTATCAGCCCGTGCAGGACTTCGTTGCCTCGGTCGGCCGGTTCGATAACCCGTTCTGGTCGCCAACGGATCTTGTCTGGTACAGGGATATCGGCTTCGATGGCTTTGCAGTTCAGGCCAAGCAGGAAGTCGCTGAAGGATTGACCCCCTTCTTCGTCGGCGGCGCCTTCCCGGTCTTCAATACCGATCTGAACGCGGGTCTCAACACCTCGAACCTGAATGGACCGATCAAGTCTCCGAGCCGCGACAAATGGCTGTTCGGTGCGCAAGGCGGCTTTGCCGCCAGGTTCGATCCCGAAACCAACCTCACCATGGCGGTTGCCTATTACGATTTCACGAACATGCGGGGCAAGCTTTCCACCCCATGCCTTGTTGGCGCGGCAACCGATATCTGCGACACAGATATCCTGCGGCCGTCTTTTGCCCAAAAGGGCAACACATACATGCAACTGCGCAACATCCCTCTGGTGCTGCCCGCCTCGTTCCCGCCCAATGGCTCACTGAAATACCAGTACTACGGTCTCGCCGGTGACTTCCGCCCGGTCGTCGCGAGCGCGCAGCTCGACCTCGCTCAGTTCAATCCGATCCACGTCATCCTCGATGCCGAATATATTTGGAACACGGGCTTCGATCGCGCTGCTGTAGCTGCCGTTGCGGTGAACAATTTCGCGGGCACTTCGAGCGGCGCGGCCGGCCCCTTTAACGGTGGCAACCAGGGTTGGCTCACACGTCTCACCGTCGGCAACAAGGAGATCAAGCATCTCTGGGATTGGAACGCACACGTCGGATACAAATATCTCGAATCCGACGCGATGGTGGATGCGTTCGTGGATTCCGATTTCGGCCTCGGGGGCACCAATCTCAAGGGCTACTTCATCGGCGGCAATGTCGGCCTCGGCGAGAACATCTGGGCTTCGGTGCGCTGGATGAGCGCCAACAACATTGCGGGCCTGCCCTATGCGGTCGATATCGTCCAGCTCGATCTCAATGCGAGGTTTTGATCATGCGGCTTTTGCGTCTCTCCTCCGTTGTCGCCTTGGCGTTGACTGTCCCCTCGATCGCCCACGCCGACCAGGAAAGCGATCGTTTGCGGGAGGCGCTGCGTACCGCCACCGCGCAGGCGAGGGCGGCGGAAGATCAACGCGCCGCGCTCCAGGCCAAGCTGACATCGGCCGAGCAGGAGCGTGACCGTCTGCGCAAGCAGAGCGAGGCGTATCGTGCCCAGGTCAAGGAAGCGGAGCAGGCCTATCGCCAGGCTGTGAAGGACTTCAACGAGCGCCTCGCCGAGCGCGACGATTCACTCGAGAAGTGGAAGACCGCCTATGGCGAGGCGGCGGGCGTGGCGCGGGCCAAGGATGCCGAGCGCGCCAAATTCGAAGCCGAAGCGACCGCGTTCAAGGCGAGCACCAAGGCCTGTGAGGCCAAGAACGTCCAACTCGTGAAGACGGCGAACGACGTCGTGACCAAATATGAGGCGATGGATCCGTTCGAGAAGGTTCTCGACCACGATCCCGTATTTGGATTGAAGCGGGTCGAGCACCAGAACGCGGCCCAGGATTTTCGCGACAAGATCCTCGAACAGAAGGCCAAGCCATGACCAGCCATGCACTCAAGACCGCCGTACTCGCGGGCGCACTGTTCGCCGTCACTTCGTCCATGACGATGGCGCAAACCCGCAATCAGCCGCAGCCGGCACCGGCACGCCCCGCACCTGCGGCCGCTGCTCCCACGCGCCCGACAGCCACGGAGGATGCTTCGGCGGTCAAGAGCGGCGGCGAGGTGATTGCGCGGGTCGGCGACAGCGACGTGACCGCGGACGAGGTGCGCGCGACGATCCAGCTTCTGGATGCGCGCCAGCAGGCCGCGATGGCGCGTGATCCGGCTCTGCTCAGCCAGACCGTGCGGGCGATCCTCGCCAATCGGCTGGTGCTCAAGGAGGCCGCGGCCAAGAAATGGGAGCATCAGCCGGCAGTCATCGCCCAGCTCGCACGCGCGCGAGAAAGCCTGATCGTCGAAAGCTATCTGCAATCGGTGACGGCGCCGCCTGACAGCTTTCCGAGCGAGGCGGAGGTCAAGAGCGTGTATGAGGCAAATGCCAGCGCTCTTCTCGTCCCGCGCCGTTTCCGGCTTGCGCAGATCGTGGTGGCGGTGCCGAAGGACGCGGACAAGGCCGCCGAAGACACTGCGCGAAAGAAACTCGATGATGTCATGAAGAAGGTCAAGCAGACAGGCGCGGATTTCGGCGCGATTGCGCGCAGCGCGTCCGATGATACCACGTCGGCCGAGCGCGAGGGCGAGATCGGCTGGGTCAACGAGCCGGACCTTCGGACCGAAATTCGCGGTCAAGTCACCGGATTGCCGAAATCGGGCATCACCGATGCAATCCGGCTCGATGATGGCTGGCACATCGTGAAGCTGGTGGATACCGAGGCTGCGCATACGCGGTCGTTTGCGGAAGTGAGGGATGCCCTGGTCCAGCGCATGCGAGCGGAGCGCATCGAAGCCAATCGCCGCGCCTATGTGGCGGAAGTGCTCAAGCAATCCCCACCTGTCGTGAACGAGATCGCGCTCTCCAAACTGCTGGAAGCGAAGCCCGACTCTACGTCGTCGCGCTAGGCCTGCGTTCTGTCCGAATGGTCCCGGCCGAGTTGCGCGACAGCGCAGCTCGGCTGCTATTTTGCGCTCCGTGGAACAGTGGAGGCGGACCCCGGAATATCGTTGTTCCCAAGCGGCAATTGATCACCTGCGACCTTAGAACCTTGTTTCGGTCGTCGATATCGTTAATCGTTAGTTAAATATCATATATGTGTAACAGTTTATGTGATACCCGAGACGCACGTTGCGTGCTCTCAGCGGCGGCCGCGAACCGGCTGGTGCGGCCCCGTCAGCCGCCCTAAGCAACGCCCCGTTCCCGCTGGAGTGCGCCGCGTGAATATCGATCTGAAGTCTTCGGCCTTTTCGCTTCGTTGGCGCAGCATCCGTGCCGCGCTGCTGACCTCGACAGCTATATTGCCCGGGTTGATCGGCCATCAGGCCCAGGCACGCAGCCTCACTCCGAGCAATTCGTCGGTGGCCCCCGCCACCGCGGCTCAGCTGGCTGCTGGGCTGGCGGCGCAGCAAGCCGCTGCCGCGGGTGCCCAGGCGCAAGTCTCTCTCGCGCGTGCCGCGGCCGCACTTTCTGCTGCGCGCCAGGCACAGAAGGACGCCGCGGCGGCAGCCGCACAAGCTCTCAAATCGACTGTCAATGGCGTCGTCACTGGTGGTTTGATGCCGATCGGGGGGGTGAAGGACGTCACGGCCCAGAGCGCTTGCGGCGATTCCTGCTCGTCGCTTCAACTCAACACCCCGACCTCGTGGCAGAACGCGAACACGACCTTCACCCAGACCGTCAAGAACGGGCAATACACGGTCGACATCACCCAGACCCAGAATCGGGCGATCCTGAACTGGGAGACGTTCAATATCGGCCGCAACACGTCCGTGAAGTTCGAGCAGAAGTCCGCCGACTGGACCGTGCTCAACCGCGTGACCGATCCGACCGGTTCCCCGACGCAGATTCTGGGGCAGATGAGCGCGCTCGGCGGCGTCTACGTCATCAACCGCAACGGCATCATTTTCGGCCCCGGCGCGCAGGTCAACGTGCATGCTCTGATTGCCTCGAGCCTCGACGTCGGTGCGCTGGGTTTACCGCAGGATAAGCGCGACAAATACTTCATCAACACAGGCATCAACAATGCGAACGTGACCGCGTTCTCGGTTGCGCCCACGCACTCGCCTGGGTTCGGCTCGCCGGATGACGGCGGCTACACTGCGGAGAACAACGGCTGGGGCGACGTCAAGGTCAATGCTGGTGCCTCGATCAAAACCAGCGTAGTCGATCTGGAGTCGACCGGCTTCATCTACCTTTTCGGTCGCAACGTGTCTAATTCGGGCACGCTCACGTCGCCGGCCGGCGAGGTCGCTCTCGTCGCGGCCCGTAGCATCAGCCTGATCTCCGGCGGCTATTGGAAGCTGCCCTCGGCGGTGCTCCCTACCGGTGTGACCTATCGCGGAACCGACTTCCAGATCACCCACTTCGCCGACGTCTATAGTCCAGACGGCAACGCGATCGCACCCAACTACGCGACTGGGACAGGTCTCATCAGTAATGACGGCTTGATCGAAACGCCGCGTGGCATCACCCAGATGAACGGCGACCGGATCACGATCGGTCAGACCGGCATCATCTCGGCGGATACCGGTATCACCCGCAACAGCATGGTGCTGCTGCGCGCTGCGACCGGCATCGACCTGGAAGGTACGATCAGCGCGCTTCCCTATGAGGATCCGTTGACGCCCAGCCTGCCACAGGGTGGAAGCAGGGGGAGCACGGTACAAAGCTTCGCGCCGGCCTATGTCGAGCTGTCTGCTCAGAATTCGGTCACGGTGGGATCGAGCGGCCTGATATCGGCGCCCTCGGCTACGGTGGCGCTACGCGCCATCGACCTTGGAAATGGGCTGCCGAACGCTCCGTCCCTCTACACGAAATCTACGACAAACACGTTGTTTGGTAGCCCGGGCGTCCCCGGCGCGGTTAAGGCAAGCGTGACCGGCCCGCAGCAGGTCCTGCTGGAGGACGGCGCAACCATCGACGTCGCCGGGCTGCAAAACGTCGTGCTCCCGGCCAGCTACAATTTCATTCCGTTCAAGCCGACCGGGAATGAAGTTGCGGACATGCCGTTGCAGCGCAGCTTTTTGCCTGGCCAGACGTTCTACATCGACATCCGCGCGTCGGGGACGCGGAGCGACGGCACGACGTGGGTCGGAACTCCGGTCGCCGATGCCAGCGGTACGATCAACAGCTACGGCCGCAGCATCCAGCAGCTCATGACGACCGGGGGCGTCGTGAGCCTGCAAACGGACCAGATCGCAACGGACAGCTCGACCACCAGCCGCAGCGTGATTACACAGTCCGGTTCGGTGATCAATGTCGCGGGGGGCACGGTCAAGTACCTTCCGGGCATGGTCTCGACCACCAAGCTGCTCGGCGCCGACGGCCGAATGTACAGCATGGCGAATGCCGATCCCAACATGGTTTATCTCGGCATCGCCGGCCAGTTCACGGTCAATCACTCCCGTTGGGGCGTAAAGGAAATCTGGTCGACGGCGACGCAGATTTATCAGCCCGGGTATGCCGAGGGGCATGACGCCGGCGGCATCAACATCACCACCGTCAGCCCACAGCTCCAGGGTCAGATGTATTTCGGGTCCGCGGCGGGTGAGCGGCAAATCTCCCTCGGCCTCAAGCCATCGGCGACGAATGGCGTCACCGCCACTCAAGCCAAGGGCGATGAACTCCCCTCGCAGGGATATCTCACCTTCAATCTCGCGAGCAGCGTCGTGATCGGCACGAGCACGGATTCGACGTCCGGCGGGTTGGGAGTGACGAACCAGATCAGGCATATCGCCGACGTGCCGGACCCGTCGCAATTCGCTCCTGCCGTGGCGGGCGCCGATTTTACCCCGACCAGCGCCTACCAGACCGTCCTGTCGGCCGCGACATTGTCGAGCTACGGTCTCAGCCTGCTGCGCATCAACAGTAATGATCTGCTGGTCACGCACAATTCGGCCAATGACGCAGCAGGACTGCCCGACCTCAGCCTTGCGGCTGGCGGAACATTCTCGGCCACGACCGGCAGCGCGATCAGCGTGGCAGGCAATATTGCGGCGGCCGGCGGTCAGATCAGTCTGGTGACCGACGGCTTCGCGTTTAGAAACAATCCCTTCTTCAAGGCGGCCCAGACTGCATCCGGCAAGGACGACATCTTCGTCCAGGGGACGCTTGATGTCAGCGGCCGCTGGGTCAACGACACCGGCCGGTTCGGGACCGGCATGACTGGTCCGGGATACATCGACGGCGGTTCGATTTCGATTGCGACAAATACGAACAGCGATGGGACCGTCGACACGACTGGCAGCATCCTGCTCGCGCAGGGATCGCTCTTGGATGCCTCGAGCGGCGGATACATTTCCTCGACCGGGATTGCCAAGACCGCCTCGACGGGCGTGTTGGCCGGGCGTGGCGGCAGCGTTTCGCTGCTTCTCTATCAGGGCAAGCGCTATGATGTGCAGGGCGCTACGGGACCGGCGACGCCTACCGCTGGCAACGTCGCCCAACTCCAACTCGACGGTAGACTGCGGGCCTATGGCTTCGAGCGCAACGGCACCCTGACGCTGGGCACGGGGAAGACGATCACGATCGACAGCACTGCGCATGCCGACGCAAGCTCGGGCATCGTGACCTCGACCGGCGGCGCGGGCATGACGGCCGTCACGCTCGCAGCCTCCCGGCTGACTGATGGCGGGTTTGGCGCTTATGTGATCGAATCGACGCCAGACGGCTGGACCGGTACGAACGCGGTGATCGCCGTGGCCGCCGGGGTGAATCTGACGCTCCAGCAGCAGAACCTGGCGAGCCTTGCCGACTACCGTGCGGTCGGCACCGGCAGCAAGATCGCGGACGCAGCGACCCGGGCGCGCTTGCCGGACGATCAGCGCAATGGGGTCGACCTCACACTGAAATCGGACAACATCCTGCTCGACACCGGCGCCGTGATAGCGACCGATCCGCAGGCAAAGGTCAGCTTCGGCGGCATCCCGAACTACACCGTTTCGGATCCGACCCGGGAGCAGGCCGCTCAGAACGTCCTGCTGCGCGGCAGCGTGATCGATCATGGCGGCACGGTCGTGGTGAACGCGCAGAAGACCTGGCTTGGCCCCCAGGCCAGGGTCGACGTGTCCGGAACATTCGTGGCCAACTCCCGTTTCGGGCAGCCGAAAGGCCAGCTTGTCAGCGGTACGGTCCTGAGCGGCGGTACCTTTACCATCGAAGCCGCCGCGCCGAACGTTCAGGTCGGCACCCTCGCAAACACCTACACCCCCGGTACCGTGCCGTCCGGCACTTACGTCGTCGCCGAGCAAGGTGCTGTGGTCGACGTATCCGGCTACGCCACGTCGATCCAGGCCCAGAACGGCCACGGCGGCGCGGTCACGGTCCAATCCTGGAGCGACGCCGGCACCGTCAAGATCGACGCCGCCGCATTCGTCTGGGCCGGCACTTTCGAAGCGAAGGGTGGGCGCTCGGCCGACGGCAAGACGCCGCTGGCCAATGGCGGGACCCTCATGCTCGGCGGCGGCGCGATGCAGTTGCAGCAGGATTCTGCCAATGTCACGGCTGCGCTGTCCGGAACCCTTGCAGGCGGTCCGGCGACGCTTGCCAACCTTGCCAGCAATTCGAGTTCGCTCGTCAATCAGCTTGCGTCGGCGTCGGGTACGTCGTCTTCGATCTTCGCCGCGGTCGATCGGCTGAGCGCGTTCGAGAACGTCCTTCTCTACAGCGGCACCGCACAGAATGGTGTTGCGCGAATCTTCACGGGCGTGTCGGGCAACACCTACGCCATTGCCGCGCCGACGCTGAACCCATTGGCGATCTCGGGCTCCGTGACCTGGACATCCGACGACGGCCTGTCCCGACTCTACATCGCGGCCAACACGATCAGCTCCACGACGTCCGGCAGCACGGTTACGCTGGCCGCACCCTATATGCTGCTCACCGGCGGGGGCGGCAGCACCAGCACCGCCGGCAGTTCGCTGCATCTGGGCTTCGAACGCACCAAGGCGGGTGATCCGACGTCGGACGTCATCATCGCGCGGACGATCGACATCGAAAATGCCGCCTTTGCGGGCTTCAACGCTATCGAGCTGAAGAGCTCGGGCGACATTCGTCTCAGCACCCCGAAGGTCGCCAACGGTTTCACGTCAGGCGGCACGTCGACGGACGCTGCGAGATTTACCGGCCAGATCGCGGCGGGTGGGGCGAACCTCATTCTCGACGCCCAGCGAATCTACCCTGTCTCGGATGTCGACTTCACCATTCAGACCACGGGCAACGTTACTTTCCAGGCCACCGCCGGCGGACGCAGCGTTATTCCCCTGTCGGCCGGCGGCTCGCTCAGCGTCTATGCAGCGACCATCGATCAGAACGGCAATATCTACGCCCCGCTCGGCAGGATCACGCTCGGCGATGACGGCACCGCGACCGGCAACACGTCGAAAATCCAGACCACGTCGGTGACCCTGGAGCCGGGCAGCCTGACCTCGGTCACGCTCGCCGGCACCATCGTGCCCTACGGCGAAACGGTCGACGGCGTGAATTGGTATTACAACGCCAGTCTCCACCCTCTGCTGGCCGCAGCAAGCGGTACGGAGCCGGTGCTGCCGTCGAAGGGGCTCGTGCTCAACGGGAACAACGTCGCGGTCAAACAGGGCTCGACCATCGACACCCGTGGTGGCGGCGACCTTCAGGCCATGGAATGGACCCCGGGCAAAGGCGGGTCCCGTGACACGCTGACAACGACGCCCTCGGGCCAGACCGTCTACGCGCTCATCCCGTCCTACAACGATCCGGTCGCGGCTTACGATATCCATTTCGCCACGACGCGCAGCGATGGCGGCCAGAACTTCAAGGCGGGCGACGCGTATCCGCTGGCGGGACAGCAAATCCATCTCGACGGCAGCACCGGCGTTCCGGCCGGCACCTATACGCTCTACCCGGGACATTATGCGACTCTGCCAGGTGCCTTGCGCGTCGTGGACTATGGCAGCAATCTCGGACGCAACATCCCGTCGGGGACAACGCTGCCGGACGGGACAGTGCTGGTCTCGGGACACTACACGCAATCGGTACGGCCGGGAGCCTACTCGTCGGGCAGCGAACTGTTCGCGGTTCAGAGCAACAGTGTCTGGCGCCAGTACAGCGAATACAACTTCAGAACGGCCAACGGCTATTTCACCGACAAGGCGAACCACGATGGCGTTGCCATCCCGCGCCTTCCGGTCGATGCGGGCCGCATCGCTGTCGTTGCGCAGCAAACGCTTCTTCTCGGTGCCACCGAGCTGAGCGCGCCCGCCGCAGGAGGACGCGGCGGCGAGCTCGATATTTCCAGCGACAAGCTGGCCGTGCTGAGCTCCAGCGTCAACCGGCAGCCGTACACGGCTGCCGGCTATGTCGTGGTGGCGAGCGAGCAGCTCGCGAGCTTCGAAAGCGTGCTGATCGGCGGACTGCGCAGCGATACGTCGAAGGGCACGCTGATCACGGGAACTGCGTCTGAGCTCGTGGTCGATACGCCGGCGGATCCGACGACGCAGACCGGTGGCCTGTCAGTCCCCGAGATCATGTTCGTGACGCAGCCGGGCGCGGCACAGACCGTCTCGACGTCGTTCCAGGTCAACGTCGGTGGCAATTGGCTCGACGGTACCGCAAGCGCACCGGCTACCACAGGTACCATCTCGATCGTGACCGGGAGCGTGATCACGACCAGCGGAACGGTTCATACCGGCGCGGGACGCAGCTTCTACGTCGCGTCAAATCCGAGCGGCGGCTACGCGACGGCACAGCAAGTGGCGGCGGCCGTCGGAGGAACGCTTGATTCCACCGGCACCGTCATCACGGGTGCTGACATCAACAAGATTCCCGTCAACGTTCCGGGGGCGGGATATGCCGTTAGCCCGGCCACTGACGTGTTGTCCAACTACTCGTACGGCAATCCCTCCAGTCGGCCGGGCCTCGGCGCGCTGTTCGTCGCATCGCAAGATTCGACGGTTGCCATTACCGGACCCACGGCATCTTCGCAAAACGCGCCGCTGACGATCCAGTTCACGTCGCTCGCGGGCGCGTTCCCGGTGCGCGGTGCCAACGGCAGCAGCGGTCCGGCCACGATCACGTTGCCGGGCGGCAATGTCGGTCATGTCGAGATCGAGGCGGGCGCGCATATCTCGACCAACAACCTGTTCATGCAGGCAACGGCAAGCACCAACAACATCATCCTCAACAAGCCGGTCGCGGGCAATCCCAACGCGCCGGCCGCCACCATCACCGCGAACCAGGCAAAGCTCGCGGGACGCAGCATCGGGATCGGGGCGAGCTCGAGCGACGGCGTGATCCTGAATCAGACCAATCTGGATCAGCTCGGCGGCGTGAAGAATCTCACCCTCGCGGCGATCAGCGGCGACATCACGTTCTACGGCTCGAATCTGGTCCAGGCGACGATGCAGTCACTGACGCTCGACGCGCGCGCGGTCACCGGCAGCGGCGGCAACAGCCAGATCGAGGTCGGCGGCGGCGTAGTGCACGACGCCGTGAGCGGTCGTGACGTCGCGGTCGCCGGTACCGTGACGCTGCTTAACAGCAGCGGTGCGACCGGTACTTCGGCGCAGGCGGGCCGGACCGGGACCCTCGGCATCACGGCGACCGATGTCATATTCGGCGGCGGCAGCCAGACCATCGCCGGATTCTCGCAAGTCAACATCGCCGCGGTTGATCAAGGTCCGCCTGGTCTTCCCAAGCAGCCTGATATTCTTCCGAAGGTCCTGTTCAGTAATCAAGGTTCCCTGACGCTCGGGACCGGCAGCGACGTGGTCGGCCTTCAGATGGTCACGCCGCTGGTCTCGGTCGGCGCCAACACCTCGAAGGGCGGCGGATCGTTCCTGCTCGCCACCTCCGGCGCCGTCAACATCGGCGGTGTTGCCAGGACCGGCGCGCCCGCGGACAGCACCGACACCGGCGGCAGCCTGACCGTCAAAGGAGGCAGCGTCAGTGTTGGCACGGTCATCCAGGCGCAGGCCGGCTCGATCACGCTGGAAGCGACGACCGGCGACGTGACGCTCGACAACAATGCCTATGTATCGGCGCGTGGCTACGCCAAGACCCTGATCGACACCGTGACGTATCTCCCGGGCGGAAAGGTCGTGCTGAAGGCCGATGCCGGCAATGTGCTGACGCGCGACGCCAGCGTGATCGATGTGGCGCAGCCGGATGGTGGCATGGGCTATGGCGGACAGGTCCGGATTCTCGCGACCGCCGGTCAGGCGACCGTGCTCGGGGACCTCCGTGGCAAGGGTGGCAACGGTTTCGGCGGCGGTATCCTGATCGACACCAAGAGTCTCCAGGTCGACAGCCATGGCTTCACGCCCGAGGTGGCGCTCGATCCGCTGGCGGACAAGTTGCTGGCGGGCGGCTTCACCGGTGCAGTCGACATCCACACCCGGACCGGCGACCTGATCCTGTCCCAGGGACACACACTCAAGGCCAACTCGGTCACGCTCACGGCGGATGACCAGACGTGGGACAGCACCGACCCGACGAGGCAGTTCGGACGCATCGTCATCGCCGGCACGATCGACGCCAGCGGCTATGCGGGCAGGACGGCTGACGGCACCGGGCAGGCGGGTGGACAAGTCAACCTTTACGCTGCCAATGAAATCACCTTGACGACGACGAGCCTCATCAACGCATCCACCGAACACGGCGATGAACGCGGCGGCGACGTGACGATTGCGATCGGCTGGGGCACCAAGAGCAACGCAGGCATCGATCTCCAGCCGGGCTCGCGCATCGACGTCCATGGCGGCACCAAGGGCGGGTTGAGCGGCGGGACGGTCCTGGTCCGTGCGCCGAACGACGGCGGCAACGACGTCTACATCACGGAGATCGCGTCGACGATCACCGGCGCCCGCGACGTGACGATCGAGTCCTTCGTCAGCTTCAGCACCAACGGCCAGGGCGGTATCGATGCGTCCTCGCTCGGGTGGAATGGCGTGCTCGATCCGGGCGGCTCGGTGACGAAGACGAGCCTGAAGGTCAACACGGTGTATGTGCCTCCGGGCAGCGGTGGGGCGTACACCCAGGTTCCCGACGTGATATTCTCCGCGCCTGCGACGTCCGTGACCGGGCTCAAGAGCATTTCGATCGCCTCGACGAGCAACTGGTATCACCTCGATCCCAATCTGATCGGCGAAGTCGTGATCGAGGCGCCCGCGGGCGGCACCGCCGCAAGCGGCATCGTGACGACGGACGCGAACGGCGTTCCCACGTTCACCATCACCAACCCGGGCAGTGGCTTCACCGGCGCGCCCGCAACGATCCGCTTCTACAGCCAGGGCGTTCTTCTCACCACTGCGCACCTGACGAGCAGCGACTTCGCCAGCGCGCAGTTGACGACGACGGCCGGCCAGGCCCAGGGCACTGCGGTGATGGGGCTCAAGAGCATCTCGATCGCCTCGACCAGCGGCTGGTATCATCTCGATCCCAATTTTGCGGGCAATGTGGTGATTGAATCCGCGTCGGGCGGCGCTTCGGCGACCGGAACCGTGACGACGGACGCGAATGGCGTTCCGACCTTCACCATCACCGGCGCCGGCAGCGGCTTTACGGGCGCGCCTTCCACCATCCTGTTCTATCGCGACGGCAAGCTCATCCTCACCGGGCATCTGACGGGCAGCGATTTCGCCAGCACCGTGATGACGGTCGTCGGCGTCAATGTGACGAATGCCGGCAACTACACCCCCGGCACGGCGGCCACCGCCAGCTTCTCGGGCGGCGGCATCGGCGCGACGCAGGCTGCTTCGGTCACGGCGGACATGGATACGGCCGCGGCGACGGGCTCGGGGGCCTTTGCCGCCGTGACGCTGCGGCAATATGTGCAGGGCAACTGGACCTACAACACCAGCACCGAAGTCAAGCACTACGGTTTCAGCGGTGCGATGGATCGGATCGTGAAGCCGCTCGCCGGCGAACTCGGTTCGGTGGTGCATCTGCGGCCCGGCGTGGATCTGGTCAACCCGGATTCGAACACCAACGGCGGCAACATCACGGTCGCCAGCAACTGGAATCTCGCAGCCGGTACGGTCGGGAATCTGAAGCAGAACACCGGCACGCTGGCGGCGTTCAAGTACTTCGATCCCAGCACAAGTTATGTCGATTTTGCCTACCGGTACCTCGCGAACTACGGAACCTCTGACACCCCGAATTACGCGGTCGAAGCAGGCGCGCTGACACTGCGCGCTTTCAACAACATCAACGTCAACGCCTCGATCTCCGATGGGTTCTTCCAATTCGGGGATTATCTGAATACGAGCTACAAGAGTGCCGTCTCGAGCTATCTCGTCGGAAACACAAGGATAATCGACGGTGTCGGTGTCGCCAACCTGAACAACTACAAGCCGGCTCCAATCGCGCCGTACAACACGACCGGAAATCCCAACGGCATCAGCGCGAGCGCGACCGACCTCGACGAAGCGGACCTGTTCCCGCACACGCTGAATGTCTGCATCAGCCATTGTGGTGCCGACTCCGCGCCGGATGGTCTGGCTGCGATCACCAATCCCGGCTCGTGGTCCTACCGTCTGACGGCCGGCGCCGAAATCGGGAGCGCCAATCCAAACGCGATGCAGTCGCTCGCAAGCGTGAACAAGCGCGGTGCCGGGGACGTCGTCGTGAACGGGCACGTCCTGGCCACGACGATCGCACCAAACCTCAATCTCCCGACCATGGTGCGGACCGGCACCGGCAGCATCTCGATCGCGGCCGCACGCGACGTCAGTCTCGCCGATACCGCCGCGCCGGGCGTCATCTACGCTGCGGGCGTGAACACGGCCCGATACGCCAATCCCTATGATGCGTCCGGCAATGTGACGGATGCCAACGGCTTCCTCGAGCCGCAGCTGTTGAGCTATGGCAGCAATACGCAGGGCAACACCAACCGGACCTCCGTGGCGGTGGTCTACGGCGCGCCGACCGCTGCGGCGTTCCCGGTTGCTGCGGGTGACGTGTCGGTCGTCGCGCAAGAGGACGTCAAGGGGTACAGGAACGTCACGACGGGGAACGCATTCGGCACCGTTCTGTGGAACGCCTATTACACGCCCTGGCTTATCGCAGATGCCGGCCTGACGAGCCTGGCCAACGTGCCAATCGTCGGTGCCGGCGTGTTCGCTCCCTCGACAGTCGGCATTGGATCCCAGACAGCCTGGTGGATCCAGTACGGCAGCTTCCGGGAGGGCATTCTCTCTGCCGGTGGCAACGTCAACGTCGTGGCGGGACGCGATCTCGTCGACGTCTCGGTCTCGCTGCCGACGACCGGGCGGGTCACCGGAGGACTTGCCTCGCTGAACACACCGCAAACCCAGCTCTACGGTAGCGGCAACATGACGGTGCGGGCGGGCCGCAATCTGCTGGGCGGTTCGTATTACGAAGGTTCGGGTCACGCGAGCATCCAGGTCAGCGGCATCGTGGCCCAAAACGGCACGATCACGCTCAAGGACGGCACGCCCGCGCCGAATTACACGCTACTCGCGGTGGACACCGGCCAGATCAGCATGATCTCGGGCGGGTCGATGTCGATCGGCGGCGTGGTCAATCCTGCCGAGTTGCACCAGCAGTCGCCCACGCAGGCCAATCCCTTGGGTGCGGCGAGCAACCTTCTCATGAACACCTACGGGCCGGACAGTGGCGTGAGCGTGACGGCGGTCACTGGAAACCTGAATATCGCGATGCCGCAGACGTTCGGCACGACGTTCTGGCTGACGGGATTGACCTACCCGGCGAGTTTCACCGCCATCGCTGCGGGCGGGGACATCACCACCAAGGGACTCGTGACCAATTCACCCGCAGCGGCCCAGAATCCTGCCATGCCAGGCATCGTCCTGACCGGGTCGGAGAATGGCAGATTTGAGCTGCTCGCGCAGGGCAGCATCGATCTGACCGGTGGCTACACCAATCTGGCCACGTTCGCGCCGTCCATTTCGGCGGGGCCGTCGCTGCTTGATACAGCGTTCGATCCCTACCAGCCCAACAACGGCATGACAGGCGCCTTCAGTTCGGCGTTGCTGGCGCACCGGGACGACCACGATACCAACCCTGCGCGCATCTACGCGGTGTCGGGCAACATCTCGGCGGTAGCGACCACGAGCAGCACGGTCAACCGGATTGCGGGTACGATTGTCTCGGCCACGCCGACGTCGTACTCGAGAGTCGAGTTCAACCGGCCGGCGAAGATCTATGCAGGCCGCGACATCCTCAATCTCAACCTCATTGCCCAGAACATCGCAGCCGACGATGTCACCACGATCCAGGCCGGCCGCGACATTCTGTACAATTACGGCGGCGGAACGGTAAATCTGACCAACCAGGCCGTGACCTTTGGCGGACCGGGACTGCAGATCGCGGGGCCGGGATTCCTGGTGGTACAGGCTGGCCGCGATCTCGGACCGTTCCTGCCCGTGACGCGCGACAGCATCACATACACACCGGGCCAGGAAGGTATCGCCTCGGTCGGCAACGCCAGCCTGTGGCCGGTCGGCAACCGATATGTCAGCCACGGCTCGAGCGGCATGTACGACATCACGCTGCTCGGCTCCGTCAGCGCAACCACGAAAAAGCGCAACGAGCTGCTGCCAGGTACCGGCGCCGACATCATCACCATGTTCGGCGTCGCCAACGGCATCAACTATGACGGTTGTTCGGCCGTGAACCCCGCCACCAATCAGTCCGTCTATCATCCGGGCGTGATCGGCACCTATATCGATCCCGCCAACGTCTCCCGCGTCGATCACAACTACATCAGCGAGCTGAAGGATTTCCTCGTCAGGATCGGCAGGCCGGCCAGCAGCGACGGCGACGCATGGAGCATCTTCCAGTCGTTGCCGAAGGACCTCCAGCACGTCTTCGCCGACAAGGTTTTCTTCGCCGAGCTCAAGGCCGTAGGCAAGGCGCAGACCGCAACGTCCAACAATTACCAGCGCGGTTACCAGGCGATTAACACGATGTTCCCGTCGGACTTCGGGTACACCAAGAACGCGCTTGGCGGCGGTTCCAATGGCGCCAACGCGCTGATGCACACCGGCGATCTCGATCTGCTGCACGCGACGATCCAGACCAGGCTTGGCGGCGACATCTCGATCTTCGGTCCGGGCGGAAACATCCGCGTCGGCTCGCTCGCGCTCGAGCCGAACAATCTGCTCAAGCCGAACGATCTCGGCATCCTCACGCTCGGTGTCGGGGACATCAATACGTTCACGGACGCAAGCGTGCTGGTGAACTCGAGCCGGGTCATGACCCAGCAGGGCGGTGACATCCTGATGTGGAGCTCGAACGGCGACCTCGACGCCGGCCGCGGCGCCCAGACGACGCTGTCGTTCCCGCCGTTGCAGGTCGTGTTCAACTCCGACGACTATCAGAGCGTCGATCTCGGCGGCCTCGTCAGCGGCGCCGGCATCGCCGTGGTCCAGAGCTCGAAGGTTGCGAAGAAGTCCAACGCCTATCTGCTCGCGCCACGCGGCACCGTCGACGCCGGCGAAGCGGGCATCCGGGTGTCGGGCAATCTGACGATCGCGGCCGTGCAGGTGGTTAATGCCGGCAACATCCAGGTGGGCGGCACCTCCACCGGCATCCCGACGGTTACAGCCCCGAATATCGGCGCGCTCAGCGCGGCCTCGAACACGGCCGGCGCCGCGGCCAAATCGGCAGAACCGCCGACGGCTGCGGGCAACAATGATCGTGCCTCCGTCTTTATCGTCGAGGTGGTCGGTTATGGCGGCGGCGACAATGGTAGTCAGGACTCCAATTCGTCGTCTGGCAATGGGCAGGGGACCAAATCCGACGACCAGGAGCGCAAGCAGCCGTAAGGGGGCGCGCCAAACAGCAGGGGTCCAGGGGCCGCGATGACCGAAATCCACGCCATCATCCTGACGCTCGACGAGGAGAAGCACATCGCGCGCTGCATCGAGAGCATCCGCGATCACTGCGCGAGCATCCTCGTCGTCGATTCCGGCTCAAAGGACCGCACCAGGGAAATGGCGGCCGGCCTCGGGGCGGAGGTGATCGAAAATCCCTGGATCAACTACGCGACCCAGACCAACAAGGCGATCGCGGCCTGCGCCGGCAAGACCGGCTGGCTGATGCGCATCGATGCCGACGAATATCTCACGCCGGAATCGGCCGCCGGCCTGCACGATCTCCTGGACCGGCAGCCGCGCGAGGTCGGCGGCATCGTCGTCCGCCGCCAGATCGTGTTTCTTGGACGCCGCATCAAATGGGGCGCGATCGAGCCGAGCTGGCAGCTCAGGCTCTGGCGCGCAGGGCAGGGCTCCTGCGAGCAGCGCTGGATGGACGAGCACATCATCGTCACCGGCAAGGTGGTGCGATCGACGATCGACCTGGTCGACGAAAACCTCAACTCGCTCGACTGGTGGACCGGCAAGCACAATCGCTACGCCTCACGCGAGGTGATCGACATCCTCGCCTCGCGCGGGCTGCTCGGCGAGAACATGGACATCCAGCGCCACAGTGCATCCTGGCAGGCCAAGCTCAAGCGCTTCGTCAAGGAGCGGATCTACGGGAAGCTGCCCGGCGGCGTCCGGCCACTGCTCTTCTTCCTCTACCGCTACGTCGTGCGGCTCGGCTTCCTCGACGGCAAGCAGGGATACTATTTCCACATCCTCCAGGGCTTCTGGTATCGCACCCTGATCGACGCCAAGCTCGACGAGATCATGGCGCTGGCAAAGCGGCGGGGGATTCCAGTGAGCGAGGCGGTCCAGATCGCGACGGGTTTCGACCCGAACGTCGCGGCTCCAGCCCCGGCGCAGCCGCTGCCGCGAATTGTCGCGGCCGAAGGCGAGCGCAGCCGCGCGCGGGCTGTCGCGCACGGTTGACGCGGAGGGCGTCGTCACCTGAATTGAGTGCTCAGCTCTTATGAAGGGCGACGAACGCTTTCGGCAGCGACCTCGCCGTGCGTCGAGCTGCGCCGATCGAACCGTGCATACGCCGACGCAATACCGTGCCGCATCCGCACCGGGGACGCGACACCGCCGATATCAACCCGTTCGCCCGCCTCTTACTCCGCCGCAACGATTTCCGGCTGGCGGATCGCAGGCTTCGGCGCGTCCTTGAGACGCTTTGCCTTTTGGACCTGCTGGTCGATCCAGGCATAGGTCTTGGCGAGGCCGCTCGCGAGCGGCTGCGACGGGCGCCAGGCGAGCTTCTCGAAGATCAGCTTGTTGTTCGAGTTGCGGCCGCGCACGCCGAGCGGGCCGGGGATGTGGCGCGGGGTGATCGTCTTGCCGGCGATCTCGGCGGCGATTGCCGCGAGGCGGTTGATCGAGACCATTTCCTCGGAGCCGATATTCACCGGTCCGGCCCAGTCCGACCGCATGAAGCGGATCGTGCCATCGAGGCATTCGTCGATGTAGAGGAACGAGCGGGTCTGCTCGCCGTCGCCCCAGATCTCGATCTCGCCGGGGTTGCCGGCCTGCGCGACCTTGCGGCAGATCGCCGCCGGCGCTTTTTCCTTGCCGTCGTTCCAGGCGCCTTCGGGGCCGAAGATGTTGTGATAGCGCGCGACGCGAACCTCGAAACCGTGATTGCGGGCGTAGGCGGCGTAGAGGCGCTCGCTGAACAGCTTCTCCCAGCCGTATTCGCTGTCGGGTGCGGCTGGATAGGCGTCGCTCTCGGCAAGGCCCGCGTTATCGGCATCGAGCTGACGGTATTCCGGGTAGATGCAGGCCGACGACGAGTAGAAGATCCGGAAGCTGTTGCGGCGCCGGCAAGCCTCGAGGATGTTGAGGTTGATCTGCGCCGAATTATGCATCACCGACGCATCATTCTCGCCGGTGAAGATGTAGCCGGCACCGCCCATATCAGCGGCGAGTTGATAGACCTCGTCGAAGCGCGTATCGACGGCCTCGTGGCAAACCGAGAGATCCCTGAGATCGCCGACGATGAAATCGTCGGCCTGGGTCGGGCTGAAGCGCGGATATTTGAGGTCCACACCGCGGACCCAGAAACCTTCCGCCTTCAGGCGCTTGACCAGATGGGACCCGATGAACCCGCCTGCGCCGCAGACCAATGCCTTTTTCATACGCTGCTCCTGACTGATCGAATTTTCTTGGCTGACGATGCGCTCTGCTTCGTGCCCAAATCTTCGAGCAATCGCACGCATCGATTGGTGTCGCCGACATCGACGTGGAAATACGAGCTGGACTTGCGCTCGTCGCAGAGGAGATGGACGTCGGAGTCCGTGGGGCCGATGAAGATCACCGGCAGGTCCGAGTCGACGCAGGCATAGACCTTGGAGGGCAGCACGTAGCCGACGAACGCGTTCTTCAGGGTGATGAGATGAGCGTCCGGCGTCCTGAGCAGGGAGGCGAGCTGATCCAGCGGCACGAGATCGGTGCGAATGTACGGCACCCGAGCTTCGTCAAGCGCTTCGGCTACGGTGGCCGCGCCTTTTCCGATCGCGTTGAGCCAGAGGAGGACCGTTCCCGATCCACTCTTGTGATGCTCGACATAGGCGTCAACGAACGTCGTCGTGTCGTGCGCGATGCCCCAGTTACCCGAGTAAAGCAGGAGAAACTTGCCTTCGGTTTGCGGCGGGCGGGCGAGAGCCGGGGTGTCGGGGCCGATCTCGATCGGGGAGGGATCGCGCTTCAGCACGATGCGGTCCTTGGTCACCCCGATCTCGTTGAGCCGCATCGCCTGGTCGTGTCCGAGCACCTCGAAGGTGTGGACTCGCCGGCGCCAGAACAGCGTGAGGGTGAGGACGAGCCTCAGGAACAGGCTGGCACTGCCGCGTTCGGCGATCGCGCACTCGGGATGGAAATCCGTGATGCGATAGATGAGCCGCTTGCGCAGCAGCACGTTCAGCGGGGCAATCCAGTGAAGAAACAAAGGGGGGCTTCCGGTGAAGAGAACCGATTGCGCCTCGCGGATGAAGGGCAGGGCAACCCGAAGCAGCTTGGTGTTGGTTGTGATCGTCCAGCGAATGCGCGCCGACGTCCTGGCCTTGTCGTATGCCGGGACTGCTACCTTGACGACCTCGAGCTCACCGCGTTCGAAGCGTTCGACCGAATGGGTTGCTTCGCCCGACGTGAGGCCGACCAGCGTGACGTGAAGGCCGCGGTCGCGCGCAAGATCGCGGGCGAACAGCACGGAGTACTGTCCCACCGCGCCGAAGTCGGGCGGGAGCCAATCGCAGATATAGACGAGCCGGGAGTCGGACATGATGGCGGAAGGCTGCTCAATGATCCGGCGCGATGCCGGAGCGGCCGTGCAACGGCGCCAAGTCGCTACGGTCCAGGACATCATCCGTGGCGCGCGGCTCGCTCGCTAGCATATCGGGACGCTCGGGTGGCATAACATGAGATCCGCAAGTTAGATCATAGTGTGTGTGACGTTATGAGAGCAACATGTCGCCTTCACGACACGTGAAGCCTCGCGCCGAGCGCTACCGAAGCGGCGGCGTTCCCATTCTTTTCGGCTAGCGCTTGCGATTTTTCCAGCTCGCGCCAAGCCTGTGCGATCGCGTCGTTCTCGACTTTCTCGCCGAACAGTATCATCGGGATCGTGCCGATAATGATCTTGATATCCAGCAGGAAGGACATGTTCCTGACGTACCAGACGTCGAGCGCGGCCTTGTCGGTTGGCGAGATTGCTCGCCCGCCCTTGATCTGAGCCCAGCCTGTGAGGCCCGGGCGAACCAGGAGGCGCGCCGAATAATCCGCCGGCTGATCGATCGGAAGCAGCGGTCGCGGCCCCACGAACGACATGCGGCCCATCAGGATGCTGATCAACTGGGGCAGTTCGTCGAGCCGCGTTCGGCGCAGGACATTGCCGATCGAGGAAATGCGCTGCGACTCGAGCCTGCGGCGCCCGTGCGCGTCATGGGCCGCGGCCATCGTGCGGAACTTGAACACCTTGAACGGTTGCGCACCAAGCCCGGGACGCTCTTGCCAGAACAGCACTGGAAATCCGACGTCCATGATCGCGACGAGCGCGACCAGGCCCATGATGGGCGCCAGCATCACCAGGAGCAACGCTGCAAAGACGATATCGAGGAGCCGCTTGACGGTGCGGTAGGGCGAGCCTACCAAACCCTCGCCGCTCCTTGCACTGAATGCATAGGTCTGCGTCCGCGTCTCGGAAGCACTGTCGCTGTGCGCCACCTCCCGGCTCGGACGATCCGATGCGATCTTCTGATCCAGGAATTCGAGCGGAATCGCGTTGGAGGCCTCGAGCGCGAACAGCGCTTCCCGCGCCTGGGTCGACAACTCGCGAAGGGGAACCGCAAGCACGACCCGGGTGATGACGACGCCGTGCACTTCGAGTGTGCGGACAACGTCGGCAACGTCTTCCGGCGTGCCGAGAACACGATGCGACAGTAGGGACAGCCCGCGACGGGCCTGGGAGTCCAGCAGCCCTACGACACGGACGCGGTCGCGGGCATAGCGGGTGATGCTGTGCAAATAGAGTTCAGCCAATTCGTTGAGGCCGACGAGAAGGACGGATTCGGCGGTGGGAACGATTACGTCCTGCTGCCAATCGCGCGGCGAACGTCGCATATGCCACAGCCGGCTCGCGATTCGTGCCCCGATCATCAGGGTGATTGTGATGAGCGCCTGGAGCAGGGGCAGCGCGCGCGGCACCCCTTCGAGCCGGTTGGCAATGAAGGTCAGTACCGCGGCACCGGCGACGATCGCCACGACCGCGGTAACGATGTCACGATAGTTTTGCGGAGAACTGTACCGCCAGACTGCCGTGGTGACGCCCGACAATGGCAGCACGATTGCGGCTGTGGAAATCGTCAGGAGGCCATACGGGATCAGTGCCAAGAGATGATCGCTCGAGAACTCCAGATTCTCGCGGAGGATCGAGGACGCGACCAGCGCGAATGACACCAATGCCAGATCCGCCAGCAGAACGCGCAATGATCTCATGGCAATTACCATCTAATCCCTGATCATTTTCATAAGTATTCACCGCATCTGTCGGCGCTCCAGCGAGCTTGATGCGATTAACGTCGAGTTAACATTGCTCTGTGACATCGGGGCGACATCACAACATCAGTTGGGCAGAGTTCCACATGACTTGCGCGGTCGTTCCAGGCCGCGGCGACGCTGCTGCAAGCAGGCCAGGCCTCGATTTACGAGACTGTCGGTGTTGCGAGGCGCAGTGGCGCGAGCGATCGGTGCTCAATGGCATCGTGATGTGATTGCGATGTTCTCATGTCATCGTAACATAATATGACGTGGTGTATCCCGTGACGGCGTTGCTGGGGGCGAAGCGTGCCGAACAGGCAGGTTATGGGTCTGGCGACCGTGAGGTGCGTGCTTGAGGCTCGCGCATGACGTTCCGCGTAACACACGCGCCGACGCAGCAAGCCGCGGCGGGCGTTAGAGGAGACGGGTGGGCATATGACTGCGATCCTGGGGCTGAATTTCAATCACGCCGACGCGTCGGCTGCGCTGATCCTGGACGGCAAGGTCGTTGCGGCTGTCGCCGAAGAACGCTTTGGACGTCGCGTCAAGCATGATCCGACCTTCCCGGAGCAAGCGATAAGGTCGGTCCTCGCGATCGGTGGCGTGAGCGTCAAGGACATTGATTTCATCGCGGTTCCCCGCGACACGCAGCAAAACCGATTGAGCAAGGCCCTGTACGTCCTGCAAAACCCCTGGCACGGGGCGCAGGCGGCGATGGAGCATCTGCGCCGCGCCAATGCCGAGAAGGGCACCGCGGACCGGGTTGCGGAAGCGTGTGGCGAGGCGCCTGGCGCGCTCCGGGCCAAGGTCGTCAACGTAGAGCATCATATCGCGCACATCGCGAGCGCCTATTATTGCTCGCCGTTCGAGGGCGTTACGGCCGGCTTCTCCTACGATGCCAGCGGCGATTTCGTGAGTGCGATGGCCGCGCGATGCGAGGGCAGCCGCATCGAGGTCCTCGATCGTGTTTCGTTGCCGAACAGCCTCGGGTTCTTCTACACGGCCTGCTGTCAGTACATCGGCTTCGACGGATTCGGCGAGGAATACAAGGTCATGGGTCTCGCCCCGTATGGGGAGAACACCTACGCGGAATTCATGCGCGAACTGGTGATCTCGCCCGACGACGGCTGGTTCCAACTCGCTCCCGGATGGTTCGGAATGCATTCGGGCGGTGTCAGCGGCGGAATGGATGAACGCAACGCGATCGAGATGGGTCTGCACTACACCGACAAATGGATCGAAAAGCTCGGCGTCCCGCGCAAGCGCGGCGAACCGCTGACGCAACGGGAGCACGACATCGCTCGCTCATGCCAGGTGCGGTTCGAGGATGTCGCGATGGATTGCTTCCAGAAGCTTCACGATCGGGTTCGCAGCAATCAGATCGCCTACGCTGGCGGATGTGCGCTCAACGGCGTGGCGAATGCGCGGCTGTTGCGCGATACCCCGTTCGAGAACGTCTATCTTCAGCCGGCAGCTTCGGACGACGGCCTGTGCATCGGGGCGGCCATGTGGGCCTGGCACAATGTCGCGGGCAGGTCGGAGCGCTTCTACATGAAGCACGCCTATTGGGGTCCGGAATATCCGGACAGCGTGATACGGAGGGCGGCGGAAGCTTCCGGCTTTCCGGTTCATCAGGTGTCACGCGCCGAAGTCCCGGAGGCGGCGGCCCGACTGATCCGAGCGGGCCTCGTGATCGGATGGTATCAAGGCCGATCGGAATGGGGGCCGCGCGCCCTGGGCAATCGTTCGATCCTCGGCGATCCGACGCGGGCCGACATCAAGGATCTCATCAACGCCAAGATCAAGCGCCGCGAGCTGTTCCGCCCGTTCGCACCGACCATCGTGCGGCACGAGGTCGGGAAGTATTTCGAACAGGACGTCTTCAGCCCGTTCATGATGCATGTGGTAAAGGTTCGTCCCGAATGGCGTGAACAACTTCCGGGCATCACCCATGTCGACGGCACCGGTCGGCTCCAGAGCATCGAGCGTGAGACGAACCCGTTGTATTTCGACCTGATCGAGGCGTTCGGACGCCAGTCCGGAATCCCGATCGTTCTCAACACCAGCTTCAACGAGAACGAGCCGATCGTCGATACGCCGGAGCAGGCCGTGAATTGCTTCGTGCGGACCGGTCTCGACGCGCTTTGTCTCGGCAACTACATCGTCGCCAAGCCCGAGCACGAAGCGCTGGTGCGCGAGGTGAGCGGGCTGGAAGAGGCCGCGGCGGGGTGAGAATGTCATTCGCTGCGCCGAGGCGCGCCAGCCTTTCAGCTATGAGATCGCACTGGCAGCGATCTCCGGTGTCCGATTGTGGGCCGTCGCGATCTCGGAGAGCACGCGGCCAAGCTGCTTGGCCGGGATACTGATCTCGAAGCGTCGCAAGAAGCACTCGCGGGCGGCCTGGCCCATCGCGCTCTTCTCTGACTGAGGCAGCGACACGAAGCGCGCCAACATGTCGCTGACGCCGGCGGCATCATCCGTCGAGACCAGTCCGGCGGCATCCGACGTGACCTCGCGCCAGATGTTGACCTTGTCGGTGATCAGGACCGGCTTGCCGGCTGCAAGCGTCTCCGCAACCGCGACGCCAAAGTTCTCCTGATGTGATGGCAGAACGAAAGCATCACAGGCGCGCAAGGCGCCCCATTTGACATCGCCGAACACCGCGCCGGGCCAATGGATACGACGTTCGATGCCGGCCGCGCGTGCCTGGGCATCGAGCTGGCTCCGCCATCCGACCTGGTCCGGGCCCGCGATGACGAGATCAAGTTCGGGGTTCTCGGCAGCGATCCCTGAGAACGCGGTAACCAGCAGGTCGCAGCCTTTCTTGGGGTGGATGCGGCCGAGAAACAGCAGGAACGTCCGGTCGCCGAGGGCAGGCAAGGATTTGCGGAAGGCGCTGATCTGCTGCTCGCAATCACCCTGGATGTCCGCAGTCCCATAGCCGGCAATTCGCTCGCGGACGCGATACGGCCGAAACGTGTTGCGGGCGCGGATCATTTCGTCTTCGGTGGTGAACAGCACGGCGTTCGCATTCTTCAACAGCGGGCCCTCAGAGAACGCCCACAGCGCCTGCTTCATCGCATGCTTCAAGCCCCCCCGAGCCCATGGATCCAGCATGCCATGAGCAAACACGACGTAGGGAATGCCGGATCGTGGCAGGACCTGCCGCGCTCCGAGCGTTGAATAATTCCAGAGTCCGTTGACCACCACGATGTCATGGTCGCTGACGTGCGATCTGAGCCACGGTACGAATTTGGGCGCGTAACCGTAGTGGGTCCACAGCCAGTTCAACGGGCCGGATGGACGGCTCAGCATACCGCTCCCGACTGCGAAGGTCGGCACCGGACATTCGCGGACCCAGGGGTCGTCAGGGTCGTCGAGGCTGACGATGTGCGTGTCCATTCCGAACGCGCGCCGGGCCTCCGCCTGGCGCAGCAGGCCCTCGATGGCCCCGCCACCGCGTGGATCGACCGATGCTATGATCTCAAGAACGCGTAATGATGGTTTCATTGCTGGCTTCACATCCGCATATGATCCATACGATATATCAATGTGTGGCGATACCAAATTGATTGTGGCCGTATCAAGGATCGTGCTGGATGACGCTGGCCGCACGGCTGGACATCAGACTGTCAAGGAGGGCTGCCATCACGGTGCGCTGGCGACACTTGCGGGGTCTCGCCGGAAGCATCGCGGCAAACGGCAGGGCCGCGCAAGCCGGGAAGATCGCCGGGCCGTTTGCCGGCAAAGGGATGCGATGATGAGCGACGCAATGACACCCAACGCACGAGTCGGGTCTGCGCCGATAGAGCAATCACTTTCCGTCCAGGAAACGGTCCTCGCGATCTGGCAGCGCACGACGGGCCCGAAGGGACAGCAGGCGAATGCAGATCTTCGCCACATGGGGATCGGCGTCAGGCGGGTGGTTCGCTTGCTGGATGAGATTGAATGGTCGCTGGGCAAGAGGATTCCGATCGGTACCGCGTTGAGGCTGGGCACGCCGGAGGCCATCGCGGAAGCCATCGCGACGGATCGATGGCCCGAGCCTTCGCCGTTGCTGCTGCTGAAGGATGGCGACGATCGTCCGCCGCTCTATCTGATTGCCGGTGTTCGCGGGACCCTGTTTGAAGTCGTGGCGCTGGCGCGAGCGTCATCATTCCCGGGCAAAATTTGGGGATTTCAGCCGCCCGGCTTCGAAGGCGACACACCGCGTTTCGAATCCATTGAGGCGACCGCGGCCTGGTTTCTCAAGCATCTCGGCGGGGATCATGCCGAGCCGGTCAATCTCGTTGGATACTCGATGGGTGGTGAGATCGCGATCGAGATGGCGAGGACTCTGCGCTTGGACAATCGAAAGCTTGGATTGATCGGCCTCATCGACACCAACGTCGTGGAAAGGCATTGGTCGTTGACGACGCGGTTGCGATACATGGCCCGGCGTTCGCAGTTGCGCGTGTGGGGACTGTTTGAGGCTCCATCGGGGCAGCGCCTGGAGACCTTGCTCAATCTCGTGCGCCCGCTGATCCGTCGCCTGATCGGTCAGTTCACCTATGATGCCGAATTCACGCGCTATTACGAATCCTCGCTCGACGAGAGGATTAAGGTCGTCAAGGACCTCGCGCTCGTGGCCTACGAACGGTACGTGCCGCTCGTGGTCGATTTTCCCGTCGTCCTGTTCAAGTCGTGGGAGTCGGCGAAACGCGATCTCGTCGATCCCGTCGAAACATGGCAACCGAAGGTTCCGGAGCTCGAAGTGGTCGAAGTCGACGGGACCCATGCCAACATGATTTTCCCTCCTTTCGTGCACGAGCTGGCAGCCGAGATTTCCATCCGCCTGTCATAGGGCGCTATCCCGTCAGGAATTCGCCAATCCGAGCCTGCGAGCGCGCAGGCATCGAGTGGCTTCGCTCGGCGAATGGATGGCCTTATCTTGGCCGATTGAGGCGACGCATTTCTCAAAGGGGAGCAAAAAAGATGCACCCGGCCGGAGCCGGGTGCAGATGCTTCGTTTGACGGAGGCCTTGAGCGGAAGATCAGGCGCCCTGCTTGCTCGCGCAGAACGTGTTGCCCGGATCGCCGGCGTTACCCATGACCGAGGGGCCGCCCGTGATGAGCGGGATGATCGGGTCGCGCCAGGCGTTCGGGATCGACGCGAAGCCCTGCGAGTTGAGGATCGCAGCGGCGGTCGAGTCGTAGTAGTGGAAGGTCAGGTAGTTCATCATGTTCTGGAACGTGCCGAGACCGAGGCCCGAGTCGCGGGTCTGGCTGTAGCACTGATAGAAGTCCAGCCAAGTGAAGCCAGCGATCGGATACGAATTCGGCGTGGCCGGATTCGGAACCTGAGACTGCGAGCTCCAGTTCAGCGGGTTAGCGATCGCGTTGGCGTCCGGCAGGATCGGGCTGACGGCAGCCATCGAGTTCTTGATGCGGGTCGGCGAGGGCCACTGGAACGCGCCCGTCGCGTTGTCCACGTCGTACTGCGACTGGACGTTGGCGACCTTCATGCCGACCGAGAGGACCGGCTGCGCGAAGTCGGTGGTGGAGTAGCCGATCGCACCGTTGGTGCTCTCGATCGCGCTCTTGACGCCGCCATTGGTGCTGGCAGCAACGAACGTGCCGCCGCCCGGGTTGTTGTTGAGCGGCTGCGCCGGCGAGCAGGTATCGTTGGTGTTATCCGGCCAGTTGGTCAGGTTGCTCGCGCGATAGAGAGCGTCGGGGCAAGCCGCGGTTGTGCGGTCGCTGAACCGGAACTCCCACGAGCGAGTGGTCGGAGAAGCGCTGAGCGCATCGGTCGTGTTGTTCGGACCGGTGACGCCCTGGCACTGACGATACAGAGCATTGGTGAAGAGGAAGTTGGTGCCGCTGCCGTCGGCGCGGTGGATGACCTTGATCGCGCCGTTGCCGAGAGCAACGTTGTTGTTGGACTTCTTCAGCTCGGGGTCGTTCCAGGCGGTGATGTGGCCGGTGAAGATGCCGCACAGCGCCTTGCGGGTCAGGTTCAGACCGGAGTAGTTGCCCGGATAGCCGAACGTGGCCTTGTCGGCGGTTGCACCAGTGGGAACCGAGTTCTGGATGTTGAGCGGCGTACCGTTGCCGTCATTGCCGTTGAACGCGATCACGACAGCGCCAGCCAGAGCCGGCATCTGGATGATGTTGCCATACTTGGCCTGGTTGCCCGAAGCAACGTAGTTCGCCGCATCGGTCGAATTCCAGACGTCGTCGCTGCCGACGAACTGCACGGACGGATAGCCGTACTTGTCGGTCCAGCCGGGAATCCAGCCGGAGACGTAGGGCAGTGCAACGGCGGGCGCGTTACCGAAGCCGGTCGAGTTGGAAGAGCCGTCATGGGCAATGAGCGCGCGCTTGCCGCCGCCCGAGCCAACCGGAACGTAGAGGATCTGCATGAACAGGCCGCTCGAGTCGCCGCTCGCGCTCGGGCAGGACGGAGAGATCGGATACGCGGGCTGGAACGTGCCAGCGGGAGTGGTGCCGATGGCGGGATAGGGCCAGGTCGGGCCGTTGGGATTGCCGTCGACTTGGACCGAGTGGCAGTCGAAGAGATAACGATACACCGGTGCAGGGAACGACGCACCTCCCGCGTAAACCAGCTGAGCTTCAGCCGGCGCAGCCAGGCCGCAAGTGCCGATGGCAGCCGTGGCCAGCAAATACGCTTTCCAGTTTCTCATTAGAGACTCCTGTTCAATTTCCAAACACCCGACCTTCTCCCCCAGCGGGCATCGTATCGGGCGCGGCGGACCCTAGTCAGGCTTTGTTATGATTTAACGTTACATTTGTGAAGTGAGTAACATGATTTAATGATGTGCGCGCCGCGCATCGTTTTCGCTGGCAGGGCGCGCCGCCGTGAAATTTCGCGATGACCTTGAAGGCGAAATAGCGCCGCGTTTGTCTTGTTTTTCTGCGCGTCGCGCAGCGCTTGGTCTCGCGTAGTGCCGTGGTCGCAACATCCGATTCTCAGGTTGCGCCGGCGACATCATGCATGGATGAATAACATAATGGGGGTGATGGTCACAAATCATTCTTCTCTACATTATATTAGCGTCAGGCTTGAATCATTACAGACGCATCCTGGTCATGCCGAGCGGCACGACCGGTTGCAGTTGCAGGGGCATCGCGTTCTCGCGTCGTTGCCGCGCAGCCTACGATGATGCATTTCGAAATCTGATCGAGGGTATGATGGTTCTCTATCGTGGTCGCCGCCAGCAATCGTCTGGCGTGTATTCTCGAATGGTGGTGGGCTTCGCAGTCGCTACGAGCCTTTGGGCCGCGAGCGGACCAGGCCACGCACAGTCAAGCGACACGGTCCGCGCCAAGGTCAGCGACCTGGTCGTCGCCAGGGTTGACGGCATGGTGATCGACGGCCGCGACTATGAATTGGCGCAGCAGATGTTCGTGCATGACCTGAAGGGATTGGATGAAAAGGCGCGTCACGACTTCCTCGTCCAATACCTCATCGACGTCGCGTTGATGTCGAGGGACGCGCAGAAGAAGGATCTCAAGATCGACGAGGCCGCCCTGCAGCGCAACGTCGAGTTCCTGCGCAAGAAGGCGCTGATGGAAAGCTGGCTGGGTGACGTCGCGCGTTCCGCTGTTACGGCAGATACGGTTCGCGCGGCATATGATCAGGCGGTCAAGGATGCGGCCGAGCCTCAGATCCGTATGCGGACCATGCTGTTCAAGGTCGATGCTGCCGACGATGAAAAGGTGGTCAAGACCGCAGAGGATCGCGCCAATGAGGCGGTCGCCCGTATCAAGAAGGGCGAGGAGTTCACCAAGGTCGCCGAGGACATGACGGGAACGTCTTTGCCCGCCACGCTCAAGGAGGCGGGCTACATGGGCCGGCAGCAGATGAAACCGGAAATCGCGAAGGTCGCGTTCGCGACCGAGGTCGGAAGCACGGCAGCTCCAATCCGCACCGAGCAGGGTTGGGAGGTTGTCAAGGTCGAGGACAAGCAGACGCGAAAGCCGCTGGAGTTTGACGTCGTGCGGGACAAATTCGGAATGGTTGTCGCTCGGAAAGCTCAGCTCGTGGCTATGGAGAAGCTGCGGTCGGAAGCGAAAATCGAGCGGCTGGATATCCCCGAGCAGCCGCAGGATCAGGCCGGCAAGGCGACGAATGAAGGTGCCAAGGTGAAGGCGCCGAACTGAGCCCGCATACTGCGATCGCGCCGTTTAGCGGTGGAAGAGGGGCGATCGGCCCTGCGCGGTCGACCGTTGTGGTCGATCGTTCCATGAGGATGCGGGAACAGGAATTGCCAGTGAAGGCACGGTTGTCGTCGGCCGCCAATATCGGTCTCCTGTTCGGCGGATACGGCTTCGGACAGGGAGCTGTATTTCTCGCTCAGACCTGGTTGATTGCCGCCGGCGAGTATCGCTTGCTCGCCGCCTTCGGGACCCATTTTCTGTTTGCCGTCCTGGGCAGCCTCGTGGTCGATGCGGGTTCAAACACCACGCTGGCGCGCCACGCAGCGTCTTCCTCTCGCGAGACGGGTGTTCAGGAGCTCTCGAGAGCATTTTGGGACACGACCGTGTTTCGAGTGTTGCTGGCGATGACCCTGATCGTCGCGGCCGGCATCTATGCGCTTGCCTTCGCTCCGGACCGATTTTCCAGCAGCTATGCGCTGTTTGCTGCGCCCGGCTTGCTGGTCGTCGCCTGCAACGCAGCCGGACTGCTGGACGGATTCAAGCTCAGCGGTCTCAGCGGGATGAGCGCGGCGTTCCCTTATGCGAGTTCCGCGCTCATTCTGGTCGCTGTCGCAAGACACGCCTCGCCCGAAGCCGCGGGCGCGGCTCTCGGCGCGGCATTTTCGGCCGGATCCTTGCTGATGGTTGCGATGCAGTGGATTGCGCTCGGCAAACTCGGCTGGCGGCTGCATGCGCACACCACGACGTTGCGCGGCCTGCGAAGGGCGGCGCGGGAAGGGGGAGCCATGCTCTGTGTCCACTTGCCGGCCCAACTCTACGGGCGCGCGCAGTTGGTCATGAGCGCGACCTGGTTCGGCGCCGAGACGACTGCGCTTTTTCTCTACGCCAAGCAGATCGTCACGGGAGTGCTTCAGGTCATCGCGTTCGTGCAGCGGGTCGAATTCCCCACCTTGGTTGCATCCATGTCCGGTCATAACGCAATTCCGTTGGGGACGATTTTTCGCGTTCAGAAGCTGGTGGCGGCCACCGGGTTGACCTTCACGGCGGCGGTGGCGGCGGCGGGACTGGTCGCCGCACAATTTCCGGAGAGCCGGTTCAGCGCCGTCGCGCCACTGCTCAGCGCGTTTTCGCCCGCCATTCTGACGGTCACCGCGGTGATCATGATGATGCAGGGGCTGGCCGCAACCGGAGCTTATGAGGGTCTTGCTCTGGACATCACAATCTTTCACGTGGTCGGGGTTGTGACCAGCTACGTCTTGCTGAGCAGGTCGGGCGTATATGCTTTCATCGTAGCCGACATCTTGTCGACGCTGCTTGGCATCCTGCTGCTCGCGCTGCGGCTGGGCAGGTCGAGGCCACAGACCGCGGCGATGGGACAGCAACCGTGATTGCCGCAGTCAATACCGGACTGCGCGGCCTCCCCGAGCGGCCTACGGTCCTGCGAAGGCATCGGCTCTTTGCCTCCGCCATGCTCATGAGACTGGCCTTCTTCGTCGGCTACTACGCCTTGAACGCGCTGTTCGCGGCCGACAAATTCGTGGTTGCGCTGACGTTTCCGTCCTTCCTGATCTGCTGCTACAACGTCTCGCGAATTGCAGGAGCCTACACCACCGTCGAGGACATGCTTTGGCTGCTGATGTTCGTGTTTTTCGTCATCGCTCCGTGTCAAACCCTCAGCTTCGGGCATTTCGAGAATGACGGACCGGTCAGCGGGTTCTTCTTCACCAACGGTGAGATCGCGACGGCGTTCGTCATCATCTTCCTGTTCCTCCTGACTGCCACCGTCACGAGCGCTCTGGTCAGGCGGCTGGTGCCGGCGTCGCAGCCCGTGCGGTATCGCCTGAAAGACAACGTGCTGCCACTGCTGCTTGTGCTCAGCGTGGTTGGTTTCGCCGTGTTCGTCGTTGGTCAGGGCGGCTTCGGGAACGTCCTTGCGGATCGATACTCCAAGGAACTGTCCGACGACGGCGCGATGGGAACTGCAGGAGCCTCCGCGCTCGCGCTGCTGATGGTGGCCTGTCTCCTTATCTCCGTCCATGCGAAGTACATGCCTTATCGGCAAAAGGCCGCCCCGGCGGTCGTCGCCGTTTCGACCTGTGTCGCGCTTGCGTTGCTCTTTGTTGCCCAGAATCCCTACAATACGGCGCGGTTCTATTTCCTGATCGCCTGGCTGCCGATCGCGCTGGTTTTGATCTCCGGGAAACTTGGCATCAAGACATTCTATTTGGGCGTGCTGATCGGCCTCGTAGTCCTCATGCCGATGCTCAATCTCACGTCCAGGTCCGGCGCCTCGCTGGCCGAGGCCATCGAAGCCGTCGACTTCGCCGGCGTCCTCACGATCCCCGGGCTCGATGTGCTCGACATGCTCGTGTACGAGGTGCGGTATCTTGAGTTGTCGGACTTTTTTTGGGGGGGGAAGACGCTGGGTCTGATGTTGTTCTTCGTGCCGCGCAGTCTCTGGCCGGGAAAGGAGACGGTTCTGGCCAGCGACATGGGAGTTGTACTGGCCGACCTCGGGACGGCAGGAACGCCCAATTTGTCAGGCTTCGTGGCGGGCGACTTCTACGCCGACCTCGGCATGATAGGCGTTGTCATTGGTGCGGTCATGGTATCGTTCCTGCTGACATTTTTCGGGACCAAGCGAGCGATCCTGGTACACGGGCTGGATCTGCGCGCGTTCATTTTCATGGCCTCGGCGCCCATTCTCGTCCGCGGCTCGCTGGGCGCCGTGATTGGGCTGACTTTCGTCGAGATGGTTATCTTGGCGGTATTGACCCGCGTCCTGTGCCGACGGTCGTGAGAGAGCGCGACGGGACACGCAACGATAGTCTCCTGATCGGTTATGCTCTTGCTCGAGAAACGCGGAAGAATGTTTCTTCAATAACATAACTTACGTGAAGGGACTGTATAAGACCTGCTGAGATGCTATGATTTCGCGGCGACGTCCCTGGCTACGTCTATTGAGCGTACCGCAGGCGATCCTCGCCGATCGTTCTGCTGAGTGACTGCGTGGCCGTGCAACGGCTAGGAGACGCGTATGGAACAGCTCGAATCGATCTCTGGATATACCTTTGACGATGCGGAGCTGAACGGATCGCACGACATTCTGTTGCCGTGCCTGCTTGCCGTCCTCGAAGAGCGCGGCAGTGGGAAGGGAACCCGCGTCATGGATCTCGGATGCGGCAACGGAGCGGTCACCGAGTTGTTGCACCGCCGCGGTCATTCGGTCGTCGGCGTCGATCCCTCTGAGTCCGGCATCCGGTACGCACGCGAAAAATATCCGCATCTTCAGATCGACCGCGGCTCGGCCTACGAGCCCATCTCCGGAAAATACGGGCAGTTCGACTTCGTCGTCAGCCTCGAAGTCGTCGAGCACCTCTACAATCCGCGCAAGTACGCTGCCACCGTTCACAGTCTGCTCAAGCCGGGCGGTACCGCGATCATCAGCACGCCGTATCACGGATATTGGAAAAACCTGACGATGGCCGTTACGGGCAGACTCGACCACCATTTTACGGCCCTATGGGATCACGGGCATATCAAGTTCTGGTCGTACAAGACTCTTCGCTTGCTTCTCGAAGAAGCTGGTCTCCGCGACATCCAGTTCCATCGTGTCGGACGAATTCCTCCACTGGCCAAATCGATGCTCGCTGTTGCCCGGAAATAGAACTCGGCGGGTCATTTTGAGCGCGTCGTCACGGACGTCGCAAGCCGGTACCGGGGGCGCAATTGCATGTTTCGATCGGTCTGCATTGCACTCGCACTGATGGTGCTCACGGTCGCGGGCGCAGCCGCGCAGCCGCAGATGTTCTGGTACAGCGATCCCGTTGGTCCAGATGAGTCAGTTATCGTCACCGGCTCACAACTTGATGCAGTCACAGCGATCAGCGTCAGCCGGGTTCCAGACGGTGCGTCAGGGCAGGCAGCCGCCGCGCGATCCGTGGAGTTGATCCAGCAGGACGCGCAATCCATGAAGTTTGTCGTTCCAAAGGAATTTGCTCCGGGAATTTACCGCTTCACGTTGACTTATCCGCAAGGCGAGGTCTCTGCCAGCCTCAACAGGCCGACCATCTATTGGGTGCAGGCGAGCCTCGGCGACACGGTGTCGCCGGGCGGAGCGGTGCGCGTCTTCGGACGCAATATCGTGCGGCGGCCGGATCGGGCGAAACTCGTTCTGCTTCCAGAAGGAGCGGGCCCGCCGATCACGTTGACCCCCGGCGGAGGGAACCTCTGGCACGGCAGTTTTCGTCTGCCGGACACGGTCGCGCCAGGTGACTACCGTTTGCGGCTCTCGAACGGCGACGGCACCGAAGATGATTTCGTCGATGCAGAACGCATTCACGTCGTTCCTGCCGTCGCGGAGACGCGTACAAGTTTCAACGTCCGCGAATATGGTGCATTCGGCGACGGCATCATAAACGCGTCGCGGTCGGTCAAAGCGGCGATCAGTGCGGCCCAGCAGAGCGGCGGCGGCATCGTCTACTTTCCGCGAGGGCGGTATTTGATTACGGGCCCGCTCATGATCCCACCGAATGTGACCCTCAAGGGCGAGCGTACAGATCTCGTCAATCTGGTCTGGTCGGACGTGGAGGATCCACCGGAAGCGCTGATCGCCGGTACGTCGCACTTCGCCATCGAAGATCTGACAATCTACGCCTCCAGGCATGGTCATGTCGTGGTTGGCGGCTTTCTGAACGGTGTGCCGATCCCGAGCGCCTCCGAAATCGCCGTCCGTCGCGTGCGCATTCGCGCCTCGGACTTTCGCGGCCACATGTCTCCTGAGCAGACCTATCAGCGGATGCTGAAGATCGACCAGCGATATGGTCAGTTTCTGGATACGATCCGTCTGAGCGGCGACAAGTTGACAGTGACCGATTGCGATGTCGTTGGATCGGGCCGATCGCTCCATTTGCTCAAGGCGAGCAACACCGTCGTTTCCGGGAATGTTCTCAACAACGGTCGGTTCGGATGGTACTCGTTCACTGGCGCAAATCGCATCATATTCGAAAATAACACCGTCACGGCAGCGGATCTTCAAGGCACCGGTGGATCGATCAATACTCTTGCGCCCGATGTCACCGGTTCGGAAAATGTGTTCTTCGCCAACAACGTTTTCAAGGCGATATACGGCTGGGATCGTGAAGCGGTGTCGAGTGACGGAGGCGGCGGCTTCTATTTCGGCCCCGCCTTGAGCGTCACACCGGACCGGCTATCGCTGCCAGGGCCGGCGAACGAGCGCGTGATCGCGACGACCTGGGCGGGGGCCGTCGTCATGGTCGCGGACGGGCGGGGAGCCGGTCAATTCGCGCGCGTCGCCCGGTTCGATCCGGCCGGCAACGATAATCCGATGTCGGTTGCGCTCGACCGCAAGCTGGCGGTCGAACTCGATGCGACGTCGGTCGTCACCGTGGTCCAGATGCATCAGAACTATCTGATCGTCGACAACACGTTCGAAGACGTCGGTGTTGCCGCGCAATTCTACGGCACCGGCTTGAATCACGTGCTTGCCGACAACGTCGCCACGAGGACCGGAGGTTTTTTCGCGCGCGCCTTGATCTATCACCATTTTCAGCCGAGCTGGCAGGTCCAGATCCTCAACAATCGAATTACCGAGGGCAACGCGTACCAGGCCGGTCCTGATCGCACGATTGCGTCCGGCGAAGCCCTGATCGCAGTTCAGGCCGTACGACCGCCGGGCATGCTGAAGCAACCACCTCTTGTCCGTGCCGTGATCGTGCGCGGCAACCGGATGGAGAACGACTCTCATATCGAGGTCACCGGTGTAACGCCGGTCTTTCCGGGCGTGCGTGACGTTGTCGTGGAGAACAATGTCATAGGAGCGTCGCGCGTAGGCCTGGTCATCGACCGTGGCGTGCTGCTGGCGACCGAGCGGCGCAACAAGGTCAATCTCATCGAGCGGTAGTTCTTCAGCATGCCGATCCGGCGCCAATCTGCGATGAGAGCGCAGGGTGGCTCGGAAGGCGCGGGTCGACCCGCCACCGGTGAACGTAACGGCGAGCGACGGGGCGGCAGAACCGATCGCATATGCCTTTGACCTCTGTGACAAGCAGATGACGCCGCCATTGTCTGTTTTATTTCGTCGCAGCAGGGAACGATACGTCTTCTGCATAGGGACTTGACGATCGGCTTTGGCGGAGCGTCCGGTGACCCAAGACGCTCGTGGTGACGCGGCCGGAACGTTGAGGATTTGGACAGGGGGGACGTGCCGAGGCGCGGATCCTCGGCGGACAAGTATGGATATTCGAACGGTCGCACCAGCCAAGGCAGTCGATCAGACCGACCGCGATGATCGCGGCGGCACGATCTCACTGTCCGATCTGGTCGAGCAAGTCTGGGGCTTTATCCGGCGTCAATACCTTGTCTTTCTGATCGTCACCGCCTGTTCGATCGGTCTTGGCCTGGTCTATCTGCTGACGACACCGGCGCGCTACACCGCGCATGCGATGATGCAGATCGACTCCAGCAAATTGCGGGTCCTGCAACAGCAGCAGGTGTCGTTCGCCGACACGCCGCTCGACACCACTCAGGTCGAAACCCAGGTCGAAGTGTTGAAATCCGAAGGTCTTGGGCTGTCCGTCGTCAAGGAAATGCACCTGACGGAGGACGCGGAGTTCGCCGGCGCCAGCGCGCGGTTTTGGGGGACTGGCAATTCGATGCAAGGTGCGGACAGCCGGCAGTCCCAGGCTCTGGACGCATTGTTGAGTCAACGCGCCATCAGCCGTGTTGGCCGCACCTACGTGCTCGACATTGCCTTTACCTCGCTGCGCCCCGATCGCGCCGCCGAAATCGCCAACGGGATCGCCGAGGCCTACATCGTCGACCAGTTGGAATCGAAGTACCAGGCCACACGGCGGGCCAGCAAATGGCTCCAGGACAGGATTACAGAACTGCGCGAGCAGGTCTCCGCTGTCGATCGCGCCGTGCTCGACTACAAGGAAAAAAACAAGATCGTCGACATCGCCGTTGCTTCCGCTGCCGGCAGCGCCAGCACCAGCACGCGATCGCTCGAAGAGCAACAACTGACGGAGATTTCGAGCCAACTGAGTACCGCGCGCGCGGCGAGCACCGAGGCGAAGGCGCGGCTCGATCGCATCCAGGACGTCCTCAAGATGGGGATACCCGATGCGTCCGTGGTGGATTCGCTGCGAAGCGAAATCGTCATTCGGCTCCGCAATCAGTATCTCGACCTGGCTGCGCGTGAAGGCCTCCTCTCGCAACGTTATGGGAGTGACCACCAGGCCGCGATCAATGTGCGGGCCCAGATGGAGCAGATCCGCCAGTCCGTCACCGATGAGCTGCGCCGCATCGCGGAAAGCACCAGGAGCGACTATGAGATCGCCACCGCGCGGGAACAGTCGCTCAAGAACAAGCTCGCGGACATGGTCTCGGATGCGCGGATCACCAACCGTGAGCGCATCGGCTTGCGCGAGCTCGAGAGCAACGCTCAAGCGATTCATACGATCTATGACAATTTCCTCCAGCGCTATATGGAAGCGATCCAGCAGCAATCGTTTCCGATCACCGAATCTCGCGTCATCAGCCCGGCGACCGCGCCCAAGCAGAAGAGCAGTCCGCGCACATCCATCGTGCTGGGTCTCGCCACGGTGCTGGGCCTCGCCCTTAGCCTTGCGATCGCTGGCCTGCGCGAAGCGCTCGATCCGGTGTTCCGCAGCACGCGGCAAGTCCAGGAAACCCTTCAGGTCAGATGTCTCGCCGTCGTGCCGCTCTTGGACGCTCCGCCGCGATCGCGCCTGGTCATGCCATGGCGACGAAACGCTGGGCGAGACGTCGCATCGTCCGCTGAAGCACATGCGATGTTCGGCAGGGCGGTTCTCGATCCGTCATCGGTGTTCGCCTCCGCGTTTCGCTCGATCAAGGTCGCCGTCGACGTCAGTACGGCCGCTCAGAGGAGCAGGGTCATCGGCGTGATTTCGACGCTTCCGGACGAAGGCAAATCGACGATCGCGAGCAATTTTGCCGAGCTGGTCGCGCATGTCGGCAAGAACGTCATTCTGATCGACGGCGATCTTCGCAATCCGACGATAAGCCGGGCGATGGCCCCGGATGCCACGAATGGCCTGCTCGAGGTTCTCGCCGGAAAGGTCGAGCTGCAAGATGCGGTTCGCACCGCGCGCGGGCTCGCCTTCCTTCCGACGATCATCGAGTCCCGTGATACCCACGGCAGCGAGCTTCTCGGTTCGGAGGCCCTGAAGGTGATGATCGAGCGGCTGCGTGAGACGTATGACTATATCATCATCGATCTGCCGCCACTCGGTCCCGTTGCAGAGGTGCGGGGGACGGCAAGCATGGTCGATTCATATGTTCAGGTGATCGAGTGGGGACGATCGCGCAAGAACACCGTGCGACAACAGCTCCTCGGAGCTCCCGAGATCTACGAGCGGTTGCTTGGAGTGGTCCTCAACAAGGTCGACCTCAAGGAATTCGGACGACATGAGACGCTCGACGCCGTCTATGGCCAAAACGGCTACTATTGAGCGTTGAAGTTGTTTCATTGATTGGTAGCATCGTAGGATAGCAGACGCTATCCTCGCCGCGAGTTCTCCGCTGCTCCATGAAGGGCACGCGGCGTGCCGGGCTATCCGTGGCAGCTCCGATTTTTCCTTTAAATTCGCGATCGAATTTGCGATGCAGGCTTCAGGGGACGAGGCTGGCCTGAGTCTGGAGGGAATTTTGGGACGACGCCGGTGTGTGCTAGCACAGGCACGGCAACTCCGGGCGGGGGGCATCGGGCGAGCGCAAATTAACCATCGGCAATGCGATGGTGGCGCAAAAGGCTTTACTGTGGGGACAATCCGCGCCAAGCCTATCGCAATGAACGCAACCCGACTTTTCATTAATGGATTGAAAAGGTTAACTAAACCCGCCTTACCAAGGTGAAGCGGGGACTTTGGCCGGAGAGGGTGAGATGGTCGGCAGGAGACATGATTCGCGGGAAATATCGGACAAGCTGGCTCAGGCGGATCAACTCGCGGCCAAAGGCAAGACCCAGCGCGAGATATCAAAAGCGCTCGGCGTGAGTATCATGACCTACCATCGCTGGAAGAAGATGCTCAAATCTCCCGAGCCGGTGATGGACGGTGCAGGCAACGAGATCAGCAGCGGCTTGAGCGGGCCGCGCGAGGCCAGCACAGAAGAGACCATCAAGCGCCTCGAAGTCGAAAACGCGCAACTGCGACGTCTTGTAACTGACATGTTGCTGGAGAAGCTGAAGTACGAAGAGGAACTTCGTGCACGCCAGGGGCCGCGGCTTCGGCGTCCCGAGAAGGGCTAGGGCCTGATTCCCAAGGGGGGAGGCAAGGGCGATGGCGTGAGCTCAATGGCCGGTTTTGCCTGCTCGGCGTTGAAGGAAACCCAGACGTTGGGATCCGCCGCGCTCTGTCGCGACAGATACCGATAGGTCGTTTCGTACCAGAACAGGATTTCCGGCGTCTGGTTGTCGAGGATCATTTCGCCACGGTCGGATCTGACGGTCAGGACCGCATGACGCGCCCTATCCTGGCCGCGCGCCTCGACGATCGTGATCAGCAACGCGCCCTGCGGCCAACCCGCCTTCGCGAGCAGTCGGCGCTTGAGCAGGACCATGTCCTCGCAATCACCGCGGTCGAGCGGATAGGCCCAACGCTCAGCTTTTCCGTAGAGCTCGGAATCGCTGGTCCACGTTACGCGATCATTGACGTATTTGTTGATCTCGTACAGTTGCTGGAGCAGACCCGGCGTGAGAGTCACATCGCGCGCCTGATCGGCCAAGGGCTTGCATTCGTCGGCATTTGCGGCACAGAGCTGCAGCCATCCGCCGGGCGCCTTCGTTGCCTCGCCGATCGCGGCGAACAGCGCCGGACGGGCAAGGAAGGCGTGAGCCGGAAGAGCATCCAGCGCGAAGACGGCGGCCACGGCCGCCGCGACAAATGTCCAAGCGCGAAGCCGTGTGGTGGCGATCCGCCCCGTTATGCAGGATCTCGTCATGCCTGTCCCCCATCAGATTCCGAATGAGAGGCTGGCAGAGACAGCTCGCGATCCCGCTAAGGGATTGCTTCAAATTGAATCGATCTGCGCGGAAGTAGCCTCGCTGGAGTGCCATGGTGTGATTTCAGTTAAGGTGCGGACGTAGACCGCGGCCAACGGTTGCTGGCACGTTGAGAACCGCTGTGCAGAAAGGGCGCTGCCGATCGCGATCGAGATCGCGGGAGTCCGGGGCGGGCAGCAAGCGTCATCGCATCATTTTAGAGACAGAACCGGAGCGCGGGAGGGCGCCGCATCCTGCCGCATGGCAGCTTCGTGAAATTTTCCCGGTTTCACGCGGGAGGTTTTCAGCTTCACGAAGCGGTCAGCGGGCCCATCCTCACATCCTCAATGCTGGACCGAGGTCCCTTCAGCGGCCCGCAGCAATCGGCATTTGCGACGGCCTTTCGAACCAAGATGGACGAAGCACCGCGAGATGCCGGCATCGATTTGGATCAGGGGAGGAAGCGCATGTGTTTCAGTTGTTTTCGCTCACCGTCGACGGCCGGCCTCTCCCGGCGTGATGCGTTGGCGCGCGCATGCGCTCTGGGTCTGGTGCTGCCATTTACCGCTCCGGCATTGCGGGCGGTTTGCGCCGCGGAGCAGAGCGGTCCTGCCCCGACTGATCTGATGAGCGGGATCAAGGACGTCATCGTCCAGGCGAAGTCGCCCGAACTCGCCGCTTATCGGGTTTTCGATATCAACGCGGGTGATCTTCCCTGGACCGATCTCGGTCTTGATGCGGCTCAGGGGCAGCAGGTGACATTCCTGCTGACCGGCCGCATGTGGCTTTCGCGCGAACATGACCTCTGGTTCAATCCCGGCCTGATCTTCCACGCGCGCACGCGCGGGCTCCGGCCGATGTACATCCCGATGTTGAATACCGGGACGATGACGGCCTCCCACGATGGTCCGATCGAAGTCGCGCGCTCGGCGGCGGAGTGGGCCTCGGAGGACGGCGTATTGCAGACGCCGCCGGAGATCTACAAGAAGGCGGACGTCAGGATCACCGGCATAGCGTTGCTGTGGCGCGGCAATGCCCGCGTCGGCATCAAGAGTTTGCTCGCGCATGGCGATGTCGGCGATCTCCTCGCTTCCGAACTCGCGCGCCTCGAACGTGGTCGCAAGCTTCCGGCGGGATGGTCGAACCTGCTGGGGTTCGGCGGTGGACAAGAGGTCTTCAACCGGGACGAGAACGGCGAAATCACCTGCGACAGCGCGGGTAGCGCCAGTATCATCGAGCGGCCGTTGTCGATATCGTTGGCGTCCGGTCCGCGCCTCGGATGGCGCTGGAAAATCGACCAACTGCCCTCTGCGGCCGCCGAGGATCAAGCCCCGACCCATGACTATCTTTCAATTGGGGTGAAGTTCGAAGATGGGCAGGATCTGACCTACATCTGGAGCGAGCACTTGCCCCAAGGCATGGTGTTCCGCTGCCCGCTGGCCAACTGGAAGCCGATCGAGACCCATATGGTCGTCCGCTCTGGCAAAGCGGAACTCGGGACCTGGCAAGCGTTCGAACGCGACATTGCTGCCGATTACTCCGTCCATATCGGCGGCCCGGCGAAAAGCATCTCGCACGTCTGGCTGCTGGCGATCACGCCGTTTCAGCGCCGCAAGGGCACGTGCCGCTACGCCGACATCAAGATCAGCACCGCCGACAACGCTGTCCTCAAGGTTTAGAGAGGAGGGGGGCTCGACGATGGTCTCAAGCTTGCTCATCACTGCGGCAAGGACACCAGCCAAGCGCCCGCCGCCACACATGCAATGCCGGCCGCGCGCGCGATCCATCGTCCGGCCGGCGTAAGTTTCTCCAGCAGGACGAGCAGCGCCAAAAGTGCAATCCAAAGCACGTTCATCACCCCGCCGACGAACAAGAGCGCCATCAAGACCCAGCAGCAGCCGACGCAATAGCCTCCGTGCCGGAGCCCCAGCAGCAGGCAGCCTCGCAGGTCGTTGCGAAAGCCGCCGTTGCGCATCAGGAACAGAAATGGCGACTGGCATTGGGCGAGACAGACATCCTTGAGCGGTGTCCATTGATAGACTCCCGCCGCGATCAGCACGATGCCGCCAAGCAGATTGCTGGCAACCGTCATCCGGGAATCCAGCAGCGCTGCCCGCTCGATCACCCATTGGAGTAGGGTTGCTGCCAGCGAAAAGCCACCCCAGGCGAGGAGATAACCGGCCGCGAACCAGCCGGTCGCAGCGAATGGCTTGCCCTGTGCTTTGCCCTGTCGACCGACGCGGGCGTACATGAGGATCATGGGCGCTGCCGAGGGGGCCATCATTCCGATCATCATCACCGCCCACATCAGCAACACATACGCGAATTCGATCGCTCGCCATGGCTCGCCCGCCGGCAGCATGATTCCGATCCCGGCCGGGATCATGCGGAACCCGGTCATGTCCATGCCGCCCATCTCCATGTCCCTGGCGAGCCAGAGCACATAGGCCCACGCCAACGCGACAATGATCCCCATCACGCCGCCGACGATCCAGCGATCGCGCCGCACCACGGTTTCCAGGGGGCCATCGGTCATTTGCGATAAGTGTTGCCGGCCTCCTCGCAAGGCCGGCTCAGGAGCTACATCACGCCTGGTTCGACCAGCGGATCGGCGCATACAGGCCGTTCTTGCCGGAATTGTCCCAGCGCATGCCATGATCGCTGAACGTATTGCCGGCGGCGCCGACGGCCATGACCATATTGTCGGGGCTGACCGGATGGCCGATGTTCGCCCACATTTCCCCGCTCGGATGCATGGTCGGCAATGGATCGACGGACATGTGCAGAATACCCGGGATTTCCGCGGACCGCGTCTTGCCGTCGATGCGGAATGTGATCGGGGCCTTGCGTACCCCCAGGTTCTTGCTGATCAACGGCGTGAACGCGGCCATCGGACCGCCGGCGGCGCCGGTGAAGATCGCAGCTAGAGCCTCGGTCTGCTCATCGTCGGCGCGCTGATCAATATAGGCGGCCACCGACCAATCCCCGTCTGCCATGACCCCGGGTGCGTGGAGAACAACCAGGACATTGAGTCCGTCGAGTACGACATCGCCATAGCGGCCGCTTTCGACGTGGAAGATTAGCGGTACGTTGCAAAACCCCTCGGTCGGTCGCGCGGTCAATGGGGGAGCCGCCGACACGAGGCAGGGACACACGATGCTGCAACTGCAATTTTCGAAATAGTCACCGGAAAGGTGCCATGGGACATCCGCCATCGCTCTCTCCCGCTAGGCCGAACCCGATAGATTGCTTTCGAATGAACTACGTGCAGTTGAAGGCTACGCTGAGCGGGGAAGTACCGCAAGGCGAAATCCACCTAAACGCTTTGCCCATTTCCGCAAGCCATTGAAATCGCAGAAAATGCGGCCGCGCTGCGAGCGCACCTAAGCCGGGCCCCAAGTGGGCGCGCCCGAGGGCTCAGCCATACTCATCGCCGATCCCGTATTCGCGGTAGATCTCCAGCGGATCCTGGTCGGGAAACAGCCGGCATTTGGCCTGGGCGAGATGGAGGCTCACCGCGGCCGGCTCCTTGCCGTTCGACAGCATCTTGCGGATGTCGTCCATATGCGCGCGGGGCTGGTGCTTCGGCGCGAGCTGCTCCAGCGCGACCAGCGCGGTGGCAAGCGCCTCGGTGAGGACCCATTCGTCGTGGCCCGTGATTCCCTTCTTCGGCATCGGCAGACCCCACATGCGGTGGCGGGCCAGTGTATCGCGCCTTGCGCCGAATCTCCATTGAGCCGTCGCCAGGCGCGGGAGGGGCGCAGAACAGTGGCCGGCTTTCCGCAGTCGCTTGCATTATGGCCAAGCGCAGCTAAAACGCCGATCTGCGCAGGCCATCTTATCTTTGTTGCAACAAAGTGGGCGTAGATCGGCTCGCGCGGCATTCGGGCCGGCCGTTCCGGCTCCGGACCGACTTCCCCGAAATTCCAGAGCGCGATCCGGTTGCGCCGTCCTCGAGGCTGGAGCCAGCATGGCCTTTCTGAGCATCGCCTACCGCTTCATCACCAACTTCGCATTTCTGGCGATGGTCTATTTCAGCTTGAATTTCATGGAGAAGTATCCGAACCGGGCGATCCTCGCGATCCTGGTGCTGGTCTATACCGCCATGCGGGCGGCCTCGACGCTGCGCGCGTTCTACTTCTTCCAAAAGATCGAGAAGCTGGAGGCCGAGACCAAGCGCCTGCAGGCCCCGATCAATGACAGCTCGGGCGGAACGTCGGCGCGCAAGCAGATCGTGACCGACGTCGCGCGGCTGCGCCGCGACGGCGAGCTCAAGTCCTATATGGACCTGTTCTTCCTGGCGCTGATCGTGCTGCTCTGCGTCGCCAACATCGTGCGGCAGTAGACGTTTACTGCTGCTGGGGCGGCCGCTTCTTCAGGCTGGCGATGCGCGTCGGACGCGGCGCTGTGCCCTTGGCGCGCTTTGCAGCCGGTACGGCATGCGCGGCCTGACGCTTGTGCGACGAGGCGGCGATCTTGCCCTTGTGGCCGCTTGGAGCCTCGGCCGCAGCCATCCGCGTCGCCGCGCGCCGCGACAGTGTCGTCGATAGCAGCACTTCGAGCGAGCCTTCAGGGATCGCGAACAGGTCGCGGTCGGGCACGGGCAGGGTGGCTGCGACATCCGCCAGCGCTTTCGCCCGGTGCGGCAATGGCGATTGATAGGCGGGCAGCGCGTTGAGATCGGCGAGGTTTGGCGCTGGCAACGTCCGCGTCTGCGCGAACACGAAATTCGGAACGCTCGGCCAACGCGCGATCGGCACCGCCTCCGACGGCGGGTGCAGCAGCCATTCCACCGGCTCGGTCGGTGTCGCGGGCCGGTCGGCGGTCGCAGGCACCACATGCACGATGCGATAGCCGCGCGCCTTCAGGTCGCGGATGATCTTTGGCAGCGCCGCGACGGTCCGGGCCTGGATGTCGTGCAGCAGCAAGATGCCTTTGCCCTTGGCTTCGAGCCGCTGGATCGCGAGCTGGTAGACGCGGTCGGATGACACATGCCGCCAGTCATCGGCCGGAAAGTCGGCGCTCCAGACTTGGATGCCGCGGGAGATCAGGTAGTTCTCGACGCCCTCGGCGCGCATCAGGCCGGGAATGCGGAAGAACGGCGCCAGCGCGGATGGATCGGTCATCGCGGCCGAGGTCCACTCGATGCCGCCATTGATCTGCGCCTCGGCCTTGTCGATCGGCATCCGGTCGAACGTCAGGGGATGGTTCATGCTGTGCGTGCCGACGGTGTGGCCGGCCGCCACCAGCTTGCGTACGCCTTCCGGGTTGGCCTTGGCCTGTTCGCCGATAATGAAGAAGGTCGCCTTGATGCATTCATCGGCCAGGATCTGGAGCACCTGGTTCGAGTATTTCGGCAGCGGACCGTCGTCGAAGGTCAGGACGACCTCGTGGTCCTTCAGGGGCAGCGTCTCGCGGTACTGCATGGTCCCGATGCGCGGATGCGCGCGCGGATCGACGACCAGGGTGCGGGAGGTGCCGAGCGCGTCCGGATGGCCGGGACAGTTAGCCGCGTAGGCGGCCGGAGAAGCCGTCAGTAAACCCAGGTAAAGGACGATCCACGATCGCGTCCGGACAGAAACGCTACTTCCGATCATGAATCCCGTCTGCCTCCATGTGCGTTGCGGCCATGTCCAATGTGCCATGTCCAACGTTGGTCGGAGACGCCCTGAAACGGTTCAGGCGCGGATCCCCCGTCACACTGCATGGCGTAGCATGAACAGAGACTTAATAAGTCCTGAATCACCCCATTTTGCACGGGCGTGACATTCCGGCATCAACGCGCGTCGGCGCTCCTCGGCGCTGGCGCTGCCGGAACCACGTGAACGACGCGATAGCCGTTCTCCCGCAAATACCGCAAAAAGGCGGGCATGATGGCGGCCGTGCGCGCCTTGGGGTCGTGGAAAAGGATGATGCCCTTGCCGGCGGCGGCAAGGCGCTCGGTGACGAGCTTCAACTCCTGCTCCGGGGTCATCTCTTCCCAGTCGCTGGCCCAGAGATCGGCCCCGAATACGACGATGCCGCGCGACTGGAGCAGGTCGAGCTCTGCGGGCGTCGACTCGAAATAGGGGAAGCGGAAAAACGGCGTCGACGGTGTCGTCGTCGAGGCGCCGTGCAGCGCCATCTCGTCGGCCGCAATGCCGCGATCGATCTCGCTCGTCGCCTTCTCGAGCGGGATCCGCGCCATGAACGGATGCGACCAGGTGTGATGGCCGATGGTGTGGCCCTCGCGCGCGATCCGCTTCACCATCTCGGGATGTTCGGAGGCGTGCTGGCCGATCAGGAAAAAGGTGGCGCCCACGCATTCCTGCGCCAGCGCGGCCAGCACCTTCGACGTCGTCGGCGGATACGGGCCGTCGTCGAAGGTCAGCACGACCTCGTGATCGGCCAGCGGCAGCGTCTGCGGAAAGCTCTTCAGGCCGACGCGCGGCGTGGCCTTCACGTCGACGCTCAGCACGCGCGAGGTGCCGAGCGCATCCTTGCGCGGACAGTCTGCGGCCTTGGCCGAGGTGGTACTGGCGAGGGCGGCGAGGGCCGCCCCCATCGATATCGAGATCCATTTCGGCCGACGCATCTTTGTCATTGCGCTTGCAGTTGCCTTGTGAGTATTGCCTGAGCCGATAGCTCAGACCAACTGATCCAATCTGTCAAACGGCGAGGCGCGCCATGGATGAACAAATGGACGTTGCCCCGTCCGCCGCGGCCTCGGTACTTGACCATGTGCCGATGCGCAATGAAGACGGCGAAATTCGGCACGAATTCGTCGAGGCGATTGCGCACGCGATCGAAGGTGGCGACTCGACGCTGCTCAAGGCCACCGTCGGCGAGCTGCACGAGGCCGACCTCGGCGATCTGATCGGAGCGCTGGAGCCCGACGACCGCGTCCGCCTGGTCGAGCTGACGGGCCGCGATTTCGACTTCTCGGCGCTGAACGAGGTCGACGAGGCGGTCCGCGAGGAGATCCTCGAGGAGCTTCCGCCGGAGACGGTCGCCGAGGGCGTGCGCGAGCTCGAATCCGACGACGCGGTCGAGCTTCTGGAAACCCTCGACGAAGCGGACCAGGAGGAGATCCTGGAGAAGCTGCCGCTGCCCGAGCGCGTCGCGCTCGAGCGCAGCCTGCTTTATCCGGAAAACTCCGCCGGACGGCGGATGCAGACCGAGTTCATCGCCGTGCCGCAGGATTTCACCGTCGGCCAGGCGATCGATTACATGCGCGAGACACCGGACCTGCCCGATCGCTTCTACGAGATCTACGTGGTCGACAAGGAGCAGCACTGGCAGGGCGCGGTGCCGCTCGACGTGCTGCTGCGCTCGCGCCGTCCCGTGCCGCTCGCCGACCTCTGCGATGAGGATCGCCGCCGCGTCTCCGTCCTGGAGGACCAGGAGGAGGTGGCGCGCATGTTCGGCAAGTACAATCTCGTCGCCGCGCCGGTTCTCGACACCCAGGATCGTCTCGTCGGCGTCATCACCGTCGACGACGTCGTCGACGTCATCGAGGAGGAGGCGGCCGAGGACCTCAAGGCGCTCGGCGGTGTTACCAGCGACGAAGAGCTGTCGGACACCGTGCTGACCATCGCACGCGGCCGCTTCAACTGGCTACTGGTCAATCTCGCCACTGCGTTCCTGGCGTCCTCGGTGCTCGGCCTGTTCGAGGGCCAGCTCGAAAAGATGGTGGCGCTCGCCGTGCTGGCGCCGATCGTCGCGAGCCAGGGCGGCAACGCCGCGACCCAGACCATGACGGTCGCGGTGCGCGCGCTCGCCACCCGCGAGCTCGGCTCCTCCAACGCCTGGCGTGTGGTGATGCGCGAGACCTTCGTCGGCCTCGTCAACGGTCTCGCCTTCGCGGTGATCACAGGCATCGCCGCGGTGGCCTGGTTCAAGATCCCGGGCCTCGGAATCGTGATCGGCCTTGCGATCATCTGCAACCTCGTCGCCGGCGCGCTCGGCGGCATCCTGATCCCGATGGGGCTCGACCGGGTGCGGGCCGATCCCGCGGTGGCGTCCGGCACCTTCGTCACCACGGTGACCGACGTCGTCGGCTTCTTCTCCTTCCTCGGCATCGCGACGCTCTGGTTTGGCTTGAAGTAGGTCGCTTCGAGGCGCCGCTCTCTCAACGGTCGTCATTGCGAGCGCAGCGATGCAATCCAGGCTGTCGCCGCGGAAAGACTTTGGATTGCTTCGCTGCGCTCGCAATGACGGAGTGTGGGCAACCACAAAGTCCACGCTCGTGTCCCGAACGCGCTGCGACGCCCTAAGCGGGGCTGCGTCCGGGACACGAGACCGTGTGCACCTCGCTATCGTTAATCCGAACTTAAGCGGCCTCGCGCATGATTCCCCCGCTTGGGGGATGAACATGCGGTTGCGGCTGAAGGCGGACGGACGGATCGTCGAGTTGCGGGACGGGCAGGAGTTTCCGGTGCAGCCCGCGACCCCGGCTGCACAGGATGAGGCCGCTCCGCTCGCGGTGCGCGACCTGCGCCGCCGCGCCTGTCTCACCCAGATGGAGTTCGCGGCCAAGCTGGGAGTTCCCGTCGAGACCATCCGCAACTGGGAGCAGGGCAAGCGCGCTCCGCGCGGACCGGCCCGCGCGCTGCTGGCGGTGATCGCGCATGCGCCGGACACGGTGTTCCAGGCGCTCGCCAAGGCCTGACGGCAAGATACTCATCAAGACCTCATCAAGTCTGATCTGGATATCCCGTCTGCATGCCTCAGCTTCGGTTGGCACTGCCATGGGCGAGGTCCATAATGGCCGTCGGCGCGAACGTGGGAGAGATTCCTCATGCTGTTCGTCGAGGCCAATGGCGCAAAGATTCCGGCGCTCGGGCTCGGAACCTGGGAGCTGAGCGGCCGGACCTGCGCGCGCGTGGTCGAGCAGGCGCTGCGGCTCGGCTACCGTCACATCGACACCGCGCAGGTCTATGAGAATGAGCGCGAGGTCGGCGATGCCTTGCGCGCCTCCGGCGTGCGCCGTGACGATGTGTTCGTGACCACGAAGGTCTGGACCAACCATTTCGCGCCTCACGATCTCGAGCGCTCGGTCAAGGAGAGTCTCGCGCGGCTGCGGCTTTCGTCTGTCGACCTCGTGCTGCTGCACTGGCCCAACTCGCACGTGCCGCTGGCGGAGACGCTGGGGGCGCTGGCGCATGCCAGGCAAATGGGCCTGACACGTCACATCGGCGTCTCCAACTTCACGGTGGCCCTGATCGAGCAGGCGGTCGCGCTCTCGCCGGAGCCGCTGGTCTGCAACCAGGTCGAATATCACCCTTATCTCGACCAGGCGAAGGTGAGGGCGGCCTGCGACCAGCACGGCCTCGCGCTGGTCGCCTACAGCCCGATCGCCAAAGGCCGCATCAAGACCGACCAGACGCTGGCCGAGATCGGGCGCACGCACCGCAAGAGTCCGGCGCAGGTCTGCTTACGCTGGCTGGTGCAGCAGAATGTCGCTGCGATTCCCCGGACCTCGCGCGTCGAACGCCTGTCGGAGAACATCGGGATCTTCGATTTCGAGCTGTCGGACGACGAGATGCGCCGGATTGCCGGGCTTGCCCACCCCAAGGGCCGCCTGACCGATTACGGCTTCGCGCCGAAATGGGATTGAGGGGGACTTCCGTTATGCTAGGACCAGCGCGGCAACCCAAGATCGGGCGATGGAACTGCGGCGGATCATACGGACGGACATTGCAGCGTCGGCGATCGCGCATCTGACGCTGGTGGGGCTGATCATCCTGATCAGCGAGGTCCATCCGTTCCGTGCCGCGCCGCCCGAGACAGTGTCGGTCGACATCGTCACGCCGGAGCAGGTGCAGGAGCAGGTCAAGGAGCAGGAGGCCAAGGAGGAGGCGAAGGAGAAGACGCCTGAAGCGCCGCTCCCCGACTTAAAACTGCCCAAGCTCGATTTCAACGACAAGGCGGAGGCGACCGCGCCTTCGGCCAAGCAGTCCGCGCCGGCGCCATCACCGTCGCCCGCGCCGCCGGCATCGCCTGAGCCGCAGCGGCAACAAGCGCAGCCGCAGCCCTCATCGGCGGCGAAACAGCGCGAGGCTAACGTACAGCCGCAAGAGCAGGCGACGCCGCAACCGCAAGCAACTCAACAGCCTCAGACGGCGCAATCAGCGCAGCCACAGCCTACGCAGCAGCCGCCCCCCGTGCCGCCACCGCCGCAAGCCGAGAAGCCGGCCTATGCGGCTCCGGAGCCCGACGTCACCGTCAAATACGGCGTCATGCTGGGCCTGCCGCCGGACTTGTCGCTCGCGCCGAAGGACGCGCCCAAGGACGACGGCGGCGACGCCAAGGATTCGATTGCGGCCAAGCTTCCAGCCGAGGTGGTCGCAGAGTTTCGCCGCCATTTGAGGAGCTGCGCAAAACTGCCGGCCGGCGTGGCGCCGGGCGACAACGTGCACATCAAGCTGCGCGCAGTGATGGCGACCGACGGCACGCTGGCGCGCGCCCCGGTCCTGATCGAGGCGAGCGCATCGGCCAAGGGCCCGCTGCTGATGCAGTCGGCGATGAGCGCGCTATTGGCCTGCCAGCCCTACAAGATGCTGCCGGTCGACAAGTACCAGGAATGGAAGGTGATGGACCTTCCATTCACGCCGCGGGATTTTGGCGGGTCGTAGGGTTTGCCGCTCGCGTTATCCGTTCGCGGCGAGGCAGGCGCGGACTTTGTCGGCTGGGCCCCTCGGCACGGCGTGAGCGCGCCACTGCTCGATCGTGGCGCCGGCGGAGGCGAGGCACCGCTTGATATTTCGGTCGTACGTGGCGCGGGACATGCTGTCGCGCTTGGCCTGGCAGGCCGGGTCGCCGTGGCATTCGTAAAGCGGAGCTGCCTTCGCCGTCGATAGTCCCAAAACCGCCGCGACAGCCGCGATCATCACCTTGTTCATTTCGCCCCCGGTCTTACGCGTTAAGTCATTCCAATGCGCTAGCGTATAGCGTGTCGAATTGCTGCCTGCAATCTCAGGCTTTGCCATCAATTCCGAGTGCGTTCATTGCGTCGAATACCAAGCCCTACGGCTTGCCCGGCGGTCGCAGCTCCGCGGGAACGATGTCGGGAAACAGGGAATGCAGGGACTGCGAGAGATCGAACAGTCCAGCCATCGACTGCCCGATTGACTTGACGAGTTTGGAATACTCCTCGTCCGACAGATTGTTTTTCATATAGTGAGCAATGCCATCCAGATTAACCAGCGCCCCCCAGGCATTCCGTCGATTCTGATCGCGATGTCTCGTTCCATGATTCCTCGATAGCGTATCCAGAATTATGCGTGCCTCGGTTGTGCGCGAAGTTTGCTAAGGCTTGGCGACACCGGTGGTCCGGTTTTTATGTAATTGGCCAGCGGTAGCTCGGGCGAAATGCGCCGCGAGAAGACGAAGGTGTGTCTGCGAGTTCGGATGCGAGTCAGCGGATGGTGGCGATGCACCCTGCTGCGTCATTGCGAGCGAAGCGAAGCAATCCAGAATCTTTCCGTGGCGGCAGTCTGGATTGCTTCGCTGCGCTCGCAATGACGACGGGGAGAGAGCCTGCGCCTCAATTTGCTGTCGCGTGCCCCGGACGCAGGCGCAGCGCCTCTTCGGCGGTGCGCTGCAGAGCCGGGGCCCATTTGCAGCGCTGTGCCGCATTATCATCTTGGTCCCGGCTCTGCGCAGCAACGCAAAAGCGCGTTTACGCACGTCTTCAACGCGCTATGCGCGTTGCAGTGCGTCCGGGACACGAGAATCTTCATCAATGACCTGGCTTCTGCGCCGCCTCGCCATCCACCGCCCAATCCTCCGGCGCCATCGCCGCCCAGGCACTGGATGCGAACTGCCGCCGCCATGTCACGATCACCACCGCTGCCGTGCTCACGAACAGCACCCAGGGGCTGACGAACCAGCCGAGATAGCCGAGTGCGAAGAAGAAGGCGCGCTGGCCGCGGTTGAAGTGGCGGCCGGCGGATTCGAACACGCGCGTGGTGCGGATGACGTGGGCCTCGGCCGTGGGCGTGTCGCGCTGGGAGGACGGTGGCATGCCGCCGAACAGGATCGCGACATAGTTGAACAGGCGATAGGCCCAGGCGAACTTGAAGAAGGCGTAGACGCAGATCAGGACGAGGCCGACGCATTTCAGCTCCCACAGCGCGGGCGAGGGGCTGAGGTCGATCGGCAGCTTGCTCAGGATGACGATCGCATCGTTGGTGGCATGCAGCAGCGCCAGTGCGCCGCCGATCGCGAACAGGCTGGTGGAGGCGAAGAAGGCGGTGCCGTTCTGCAGCGAGGCCATGATCTGCATGTCGACCATGCGCGTCTCGCGCTCGAGCAGGCGGCGGACCCAGACCTCGCGGAAGCGGTTCATGCGCGCCGACAGGCTGTTGCGCCCGTAAGCCGAGTGCTCCAGCGTCAGGGCGTAGACCAGCCATTCGACGATGAAGAAGCCGACGGCGGCGGCGTCGACCCAATATCCGTGCATCTTGATCCCCTCATTCGCAGAAGAATTGCCATGCATGTTCACGCGCGGCAACGATTGATTGGCGGCAGGCGAAAGCGCTACAAGCAGGCGCACGAGAGAGTCTGAGACAAGGATTGGTCACATGGCTGCGCTGAAACTCGCGATCGGCAACAAGAACTACTCGTCATGGTCGATGCGGCCCTGGCTCGCGCTGCGCGCCAACGACATCCCGTTCGTGGAGACCGTCATCCCGCTCTACACCGACAATCCCGCGGACAAGGAGCGCATCCTCGGCTTCAGCCGCGCCGGCAAGGTGCCGGTGCTCGTCGACGGCGATATCACGGTGTGGGATTCGCTCGCGATCATCGAATACATCGCCGAGCGCTATCCGGAAAAGAAGCTCTGGCCCGATGACGTCGCGGCCCGCGCCCATGCCCGTTCGGTGTGCGCTGAGATGCATTCCGGCTTCGTCCCCCTGCGCAGCGAATGCGGCATGAACCTGCATCGCCCCGTGCGTGCGATAGCGCTGTCGGCGGATGCTTTGGCCAACATCGCGCGCATTCAGGAGATCTGGCGCGAGTGCCGGACCCGCTACGGCGCCAAGGGGCCGTTCCTGTTCGGCCGCTTCGGCGCGGCGGATGCGACGTACGCCCCGGTCGTGCACCGCTTCCGCACCTACGCGATCGACGTCACGGCAGAGACCAAGGCCTACATGGACACGATGATGGCGCTGCCGGCGTTCCAGGAATGGACCCGCGACGGGCTCGCCGAAACGCTTGTCATCGAAAAGTTCGAGGATGCGTAAGCATGATCCGGACCCGAAGGGCCGCGTTAGCGCAAAGTGGGTACCGGTTTTCCGATCAGATCATGCTCTCCTAAACGGGTAAAACGCGATGCAATCGCATCGCATTTTACCATGATTGTGATTGAGGGCCGCTTGACGGTGCACAGGCCCGCAGCGCTCAATCGCAGGTGCGATCGTCGAAGGAGAGGGGACGGCTATGGGAATCCTGGACTCGTTGGAGAACAACCCCGCGTTCCGCAGCGCGCTCGGTCAGCTCGGCGCAGCGGTGCTGCCGGCCGTGCTCAGCGAGGTGCTCGGCAGCAACAGTCAGGGCGGGCTCGGCGCGATTGTCGCCAAGCTCGAGCAGGCCGGCTTCGGCGACCAGGTGAAGTCCTGGCTCGGCAATGGCCAGAATCTGCCGATCTCGGCCGACCAGCTTCGCGCCGTGCTCGGCAACGACACCGTTCGCCAGTTGGCGGCGCGCTACAACATCCCGGTCGACCAGCTCAGCCACATCCTGGCCCAGGAGCTGCCCAAGGCGGTCGATCAGGCAAGCCCCGACGGCAGGTTGCCCCACGGCGCCTGAGGGCCTCGGGTTCCGGCGGTATTGTCCGGCGCCGGTTCTCGGGTATCGCGCTGAAAACATTGCAAAATTGATACGTTTGCCATGCTGGATACCACTGGCCAAAAAGGCGGCGCGCATGCTATAGAGCGGGCCGGGTTTCCGGCCGGCCATCGCGTGGGACCATGGGCGAGGCAGGCGCTGTTTGAGTAGGAGAGGGTGTTGAAGCACAAATTCCCCGTAGGAACGCGCGTACTTTTCACGGCCAGCAATGTCGCGCGTCCGGCTGCCAGCGGCGCGTATGAGATCATCCGCCTGCTGCCGACGGAAGGTGACGACTGCCAGTACCGGATCAAGAGCTCGACCGAAGCCTTCGAGCGCGTCGCCAAGGAAAGCCAGCTCGCACTGGGTTGACAGCGCGGTGTGTCGGCAGCGATTTGTTTCGCACCGCCGTTAAAAGGCCCGGTTCACCTCGACAAGGTGAATGGGGGCGGTTGCCGACTCGCGGCGCTTGCCTTGACAATTCGCTCTTTGCTCGCGTGAGGGGACGTCGCGCATGAACTGGGCATGGGCCACTTCGCTCGACCAAATCTGGCGCTCGCCGGCCGCTCCGATGTGGCTGACGCTGGTCGCTGCCGGCTTCTTCGGCATGATTCTCCTGTTTACGCTGGTGCGCGCCGAGAGGTCGGTCGCCAACGGCGCGCTGACCGTGATCTCGCTGCTCTCCATCGGCATTGCGGTGGCCGCCACCATGCGCGTCTATGGACCGGGCGGATCCGGCGGCGCGGGCGAAGCGCCCGCGCAGGCCACGGTGACCGCCAGCCTGCCGGCGCTGTCCTGCCTCGATGATCTTGCCGGCGATGCCGTGGCGCTCGGCTGCGAGAAGGCGCTGTTCGGCGCGCCTGACGCGGCGGCCGCCGCCGTTTCCTACACAGCTGCGCGGATCGATCGGCTGACGGCGCTCGGCGACGTCGCCACCGCCGAGAGCAGCATGACGCTAGAGTTGAAAGCGATGCGCAAGTCGCTGGAGCGCGACCGCTACGGCCTCGTCGCGCAGGTTCTGGTCGCGCGCAACGGCTGCACGCAATTCGAGTGTGCGGCCTTCCGATCGCTGACCGATCAGCAGCAGGTCGCCGCCAACATGGATTCCCATCTCTACGACACGTTGGTCGCGCGCTTCGCACCGACCTGGAACGCGCCCGCGGCGCCGGGCCTGCCGGCCGGAGGAGCGCTCGCCGCGTTACCGACCTCGGTGCCGACGGGCAAGCCGACCAATGCAGAGTTCCCAAGCGCCTCGTCGACGCCAGCCGTGAGCATCATGACCTCGGAGCCACCGGCGCGCCAGGCGCCCGCTGCGAACGCCAACGCCAACGCGAACGCCGCGGCGCCGCCAACCGCGCGTGCCCCGGCTGCGGCACCGGCCCAGGCCGCAGCGCCTGCACCGGCGGCGAAGAAGCCGCCGGCGCCGAAGACCGCACGGGCTCCCGCCGCCGCGCCGGTTCCGCTGGCGCCGCCGGCGCCGGCAGCTACACCGGCTCCCGCGGCTGCGGATAACAATTAGTTCGGCTTTCAAATGCGCGGCCGGCCCGCTAATGCTGGGGGCATGCCGCTACATCTGATCAAGCTCGCCGTTGGCTGCGACTCCGTCAAAGAATTGAAGGAGTGGGTCGCCGAGCGGATGCAGACCGCGAAGAAGAAGGGTCTGCCGCAGCATCACATCCACATCACCCGCATGGTGCCCAAGCGCGACGCCGAGATTCTCGCAGGGGGATCGCTCTACTGGGTGATTAAGGGTGAGATCGCCGCCCGCGAAAAAATCATCGGCATCGAGCCGTTCCGAGACAAGGACGGCATCGGGCGTTGCCGGATCGTGATGCAGCCGAGGGTGATCTCGGTCTCGCCGCGGCCGATGCGTCCATTCCAGGGCTGGCGCTATCTCACCGAGGACGCCGTGCCGCCCGATCTCGGCAAGGCCGCAGCAGGCACCATTGCGGCGATGCCGGAGCCGATGCGGCGCGAGCTGCGCGACCTCGGGCTGCTCTAAACCGCGATATTGTCGATCAGGCGCGTCGAGCCGAGCCTGGCTGCGACCAGGATCCGCAAGGGGCCGTCCTTGCGTGAGGTGACCGGCCCAAGCGTCTCGGCATTGCGGACCTCGAAATAGTCGAGCGTAAAGCCGGCGGCCGCGATCAGGCCGGCGCCGCCCGCCATCGCAGACGCGATCGCATCGCCGGCCTTGATCCGGCGGGCGCTTTCCTTCATGGCGCGATAGAGCGTGGGCGCGATCTGCCGCTCCTCCGGCGACAGGTAGACGTTGCGCGAGGACATCGCGAGCCCGTCGCGCTCGCGCACGGTGCGGGACCCGATGATCTTGACGCCGAGATCGAGATCCCGCGCCATCTGCGTCACCACCCGCAATTGCTGAAAGTCCTTCTCGCCGAAGATCGCGAAATCCGGCCGGCATTGCGTGAACAGCTTGCCGACCACGGTGGCGACGCCGCCAAAGAAGTGCGGGCGGAAGCGGTCTTCGAGCCCGGCCAGCGCCGGCCCCTCCGGCGCGATGCGGGTGGCAAAGCCCTCCGGATACATGGCCTCGACGCCGGGGTGCCAGACCATGTCGACGTCCTCGGCGGCCAGCTTGTCGATGTCCGACTTCCAGGTTCGCGGATAAGCGCCGAAATCCTCGGTCGGCGCGAACTGAGTCGGGTTCACGAAGATCGAGACCACGACCCGGCTCGCGCGTCGCTTGGCGAGTCGGACCAGCGACACATGCCCGTCATGGAGTGCCCCCATGGTCGGCACCAGCGCGATCGTGGCTTTTCGCTTGCGAAGATTGTCGATGGCGCGGCGCAGGGTGGGGACCGTGCGGGCGATCAAGGGGCTGCGTGACATCAGGACTCGGGGATGGCTGGGACACGGATGGGCCGTACGGTCTGCCGCGCGGCCGGCTAACCTTAACAAGCCGCGGCCGTGGACGCCATGCATCCGCATGCGGCACAGCATCCCGCGTACCGCCGTGAAGGATGTCGCGGCACTGTTGGCTGAATCGCAGACGCGAAATGGCGGCGCGATTCATGATGAAGCACGGCGCAGTGCGATTTGCATTTCCTGTCACGCATTTCACTTGACCGCAGACGCGGTCATCTCGAAGATATTCGTTAGGGGTGTTGAGGATCGCTATGCTTCTGCAGGCTAGCCAAGGCCAATCCGGCTCGGCGCATGTTGTCGTGCTCGGCAACGAAAAGGGCGGCTCCGGCAAGTCGACGACGGCCCTGCATATCGCGGTCGCGCTTCTGAAGGCTGGCCAGCGCGTCGCCACCATCGACCTCGACTGCCGTCAGCAGAGCTTCACCCGTTACATCAACAACCGTTCCGCCTGGGCGCGCCGCACCAAGCTCGATCTCGAGCTGCCGGTACATCGCTGCATCAAGCTCGGCGAGACCATGCAGATCGCCGACAACGAGAACTCCGAGTTCCAGCAGTTCATGGAGGCGGTCTCGGCAGTCGAAAGCAGTTTCGACTTCATCGTCATCGATACGCCAGGCACCGACAGCTACCTGATGCGGCTCGCCCATTCGATGGCTGATACCCTGGTCACGCCGATCAACGACAGCTTCCTCGATTTCGACGTGCTCGGCACCGTCGACCCCGCCAACTATGCGGTCACGGGCGAGAGCCACTATGCCGAGATGGTGCGGGACACGAGGCGCAGGCGCCGCCAGCTTGACGGCTCGACCACCGACTGGATCGTCGTGCGCAACCGCCTGTCCATGCTCGGCTCGCGCAACAAGCAACTCGTCGCCGACGGCTTGAAGGAATTGTCGCTGCGGCTCGGCTTCCGCTATGTCGATGGCTTTGCCGAGCGCGTCGTCTATCGCGAGTTCTTTCCGCGCGGCCTGACCGCGCTCGACGAGATCGACGAGGCCACGCTCGGCATGCGGCCCAATCTCGGTCATCTCACCGCACGGGAAGAGGTGACGAGCCTGCTCCGCCAGCTCAAGCTGCCGCTCGACGAGCGCGGCCGCCGCCGCGCGGCCAACCGCGCCGAGTGGTTCAGCCAGGTCGACAAGCCGCTCGAGGTTCACGACATCCTCGGCGCCTGAGCCGCGACGGTACGGCGCTACTTCCGGTCGAAGATCAACGAAGCTGAAATCCCGGGTTCCCACGGAACCGAGCGAGCGCAGCGAGGTTTTTATGCTGCATTTACACTGAAACCGAACCTGAAAGAGAAAGGTTGCGTCTGAAGTACGAGTGCACCCTGACGTAGTGGTGCTGGAATAAGGTGCTCAAGAAACGTGTGCGGCGCACAACGAAAGGGCTGCCGGATCACAATATTTGGCCTTCCTGTCACGTGGCTGTGACATATATTAGGGAATAGGCGACAAGGGGTCAGTGAGAGCCCTCTACCAACGATTTTCAACAGGGATTCAGGTCAGAAGACCTGAGGCTGAGGACGAAAATGAAGCGTGGAATTGCCGTTCTGGTTTCCGTCGGTGCCCTCTGCGGCGTCGCCTATTTCACGGCGAGCAAATGGGCCATCAAGCATGAGACGATCACCTTCTACGACGCTTCGCGCGACAACCGTCCAGTGCCCGTCGATATCGCCGTCCGTCGCGACAAGGAAATGCAGGCCACTGCCGGCATGATCACGTTGCCGGTCGCGGTGATCAATCACGGCAACACCGTCAAGAACACCGAATACGGTTTCCTCGCCAACATCTTTGCGGCGCGCGGCTATCTCGTGGTCAGCCCGCAGCATGACCTGCCGACCGATCCTCCGATGGTGACCAAGCCCGGCGAGCTTTACGTCGGCCGGCTGCCGCAGATCCTGCGCGGCGTCGCCAACATCCATCTGGCGATGCAGGAAATGAAGAAGGTGCAGCCGAACGCCGACTACGCCCAGGTGACGATGGTCGGTCACTCCATGGGCGGCGATATCACGATGTATTTCGCCAAGCAGTATCCGGACGAGGTCAAGAAGGTCGTCACGCTGGACAATCTGCGCGTGCCCTTCGTCACCGCCGGCAAGTTCAAGATCCTGTCGTTCCGTTCCCACGATCCGCAGTTCAAGACGGATCCGGGCGTGATCCCGACCGACGAGGAGTGCGAGAAGGCCGGGATTCAGGTCGTGAAGACCGAATTCCAGCATAACGACATGCGCGACACCGGTCCGGACGATGCCAAGAACTCGATCCAGGGCATGCTGGACAAGTTCCTGAGCGCCACCGACAGCGAGATCGCGCCCGTCGACACCACTTCATCGCCGCCCAAGATCCTCGAGCCCGGTCCGGTCGCCCTGATGAAGCCAGCCAAGAGCTGATCGCGCTTCTCAACTGGCTGACGACTTTCGAAGCCTCCGCCGGCGACCGCCTGCGGAGGCTTCGCGCATTGACCGGGCAGGGGGCGCACTCCACATTAGCCGTCTCTGACAAGATGCGAGCAGGGATGTCCGGCGAACCGACCAAACCGCGCGGCCGCGAACCCGTTTCAGCGAAAGACGATCGAAGCGGTGGACTGCCACAGGCGGATGCGTCAACAGCGGACGATATCGCCGCCTTCGTCGCCAAGGCCCGCGCGATGTCGCCGCATGCGCCCGGCGCCAAGGGCCGGCTGATCTTTGCGCTGGACGCGACGATGAGCCGGCAGCCGACCTGGGACATGGCCTGCGCGCTCCAGGCCGACATGTTCCGTGAGGCGGCGGCGCTGGGCAGTCTCGACATCCGGCTCGTCTATTATCGCGGCTTCAACGAGTGCCGCGCCACGGGCTGGATCTCAGATAGCGTCAGGCTTGCGACGCTGATGAGCAAAATCGATTGCCGTGGCGGCGACACACAGATCGGCAAGGTGCTGAGCGAGGCGCGGCGCGAGGCGGTAGCTTCCGGCGTGCGCGCCGTGGTCTTCGTCGGCGATGCCATGGAGGAGAAGGTCGACGAACTCTGCGCCAAGGCGGGTGAGCTTGGCATGTTGAAGGTCCCCGTCTTTCTGTTTCAGGAAGGCCACGACACCGTGGCCGAGCAGGCGTTCCGCGAGATCGCGCGCCTGACCGGCGGGGCCTGGTGCCGGTTCGATCCGGGCGCGGCGGCGCAGCTGCGCGACCTGCTGCGCGCCGCCGCAGCCTATGCCGCCGGCGGCCGCGAGGCGCTGCTGAAATTGTCGAAGACCACGAGCGGCGCGGCCCTGCTGATCGGCCAGATGAAGTAGTCGGACGTTCCGGCAAACCAGTGTTCGGTGTCGTCGCCGGCTGCGGGCGTGCGGAAAGACCGCCATGCATTTTGCCGTCAGGGCGACTATATTCCGGTCATGCCGACCCTGATCGCTGGCGCTGTCGCCGTTGTCACTTTGTATCTGCTGCTCCAGATGTTCCGCGCGGCCAATCCGGCGGTGCTCGCGCGTGCCCTCAAGGTCGGCGGCGGCGTGGTGGCGCTGGCGGTCGCAGCCTTCACCGGCATCAGGGGCGAGCTTGCGGTGGCGATCCCGCTCGGAATATTCGGCGCCGGGCTGCTCGGCTGGACGCCGCTGGCGAACGCAGGCTTCGGCAATGTCGGCGGGCTGTTCGGCGGTGGCGCGACGCGCGCGTCAGGGCAGAGCTCGCGCGTGCGCTCGCAGTTTCTGGATATGCAGCTCGATCACGACAGCGGCCAGCTGACGGGCCAGATCGTTGCCGGGCCGAACGCCGGGCGCAGTCTCGACGAGTTTGATCTCGCCGGATTGCTCGCGATGGTCCCGGCGTTCGACGCCGAGAGCGTCGCCTTACTTGAAAGCTATCTGGACCGCCGGTTTCCCGCCTGGCGTCAGAACGCGCAAGGCAATGCGGCAGGGGGGCAGCGCCGCACGGCGGCGGGCGGCAAAATGACGGCGGAGGAAGCCTATCAGATCCTTGGCCTGCAGCCGGGGGCGGGGCGTGACGACATCAGCCGGGCCCACAAATCCCTCATGAAGAAACTGCATCCCGACCAGGGGGGCTCGACGTATCTCGCTGCCCGTGTAAACGAGGCCAAGGATACTCTGCTTCGCACGCATAACGGCTAACTCCGGCACCACGCTACAAACGCCCGTACCGCGTGAACTCCGCTTGCTCCGTTTGCCGTCGCCCCGATGCCCGCCGTTTGCGGCGTGGTCGATCCCTTGAGCAAAGTTTTAACCGTAAATCCTTGACGAGAGGTTGTTGCGAAACAGTCTTCGGATCACTGCGTCCACAAAACGAAAATGCCCACGCCAGAGGCGCGGGCATTGGGGTCGGAAGGATGAAAAGAGCTAGTTGCGGACCGTGATGCAGGAGATGTCGGCGCGCTTCAGCGTGCGGCACACTGCTTCGGCCTGGTCCCGCTCGAGTCCGGCAAAGCGGGCGCGGTAGAGCTTGCGGTTGTCCTTGGCGACCACCTCGGTGAACGGGTCAGCCTTGCTGAGGAGGCCACGGGCCGAGCTGCGCGCGGCGTCGATGCGCTGCTGGGCTTCGCTCTCGCTCTCGAGTGCGCCGACCTGAACGATCCAGCCGCTGTGGCTGACGACCGGCTTGGTGGTGCTCATCTGGACGGCCTGCTGTGCCGGATCGGCGGAAGCGAGCTTCGCGGCCGGTGCGGGAGCGGTGGCGGTTGCGGCCGGGAGCACGCCGAGGATGCCGTTGCCGGTGCCGAAGCCCGGCGGCTGCGGCGGCAGCTCGGCGCGGGCGACCTCGGCCTTCTGGGCTTCCGGCTTGTTGATGACTTCAGGCTTGTTGACGAGGTCGGCCCGGGCGACGACCGCGCCGGAGGTCTCGGCGACGTCCGTGCGCGACGCAATGGTGCTGGTCACCGGCGGCGCGGCCTGCGCGGGAGCCGCGGAGGCGACCTTCACCGGGCCGGCCTTGACCTGAACAGTCTTCACACGGACCGGCTTCATCGGCTCGGAGGAGCCCGGGATGAGCGAAAGCGGCTGGCTCGCGATGACGCCGTTGGTGAGCGGCGCGGGCTCGATCTTGGCATCGACCGGCCTCGCTTCAGGCCTGGGCTGGGCCGGCGGCATCGCGGCGGTGGCGGCAGCGAGCGCCGACAGGCGCGAGGCCAGGCGCGGTGCGGCCGCTTCGGGAGCGGGGGCGGCTGCGGCCTGGACCTGCGGAGCGGGCCGAGCCGGGGCCTCAGAGGCGTCGGCGACATCGGCGCTGGCGTCGGAGCCGTTGCGCTCGCTGATGGCGGCAACCGTGCGGGCGCTCGCGCCCTTCTCGAGATTCTCCGCGAGCAGGTTGCGCATGATGGCGTCGCGCGAGCCGCCGCTGCGGCCGCCCAGGACCACGCCGACCAGGAAGCGGTTGCCGCGGTGCAGCGAGCTCACGAGGTTGAAGCCGGAGGCGCGGGTGTAGCCGGTCTTGATGCCGTCGATGCCCTCGACACTGCTGAGCAGGTGATTGTGATTGCGGATCGACTGGCCCCTGAAATTGAACGAGGCGGTCGAGAAATAACGATAATAGCGCGGGAAGCGGTCCTGGATGGCGCGGCCGAGCGTGGCCTGGTCACGGGCTGTCGTCACCTGCTCGTCGTTCGGCAGGCCGGAGGCGTTGCGATAGACGGTCTTGGACATGCCGAGCGCGCGCGCTTTGCGCGTCATCATCTGGGCGAAATCGTCTTCATCGCCGCCGATCGCTTCGGCGATCACCACGGCCGCGTCGTTTGCGGAGCGGGTGACGAGACCCTTGATGGCGTCCTCGACGCGGATGGTCTGGCCCGGGCGCAGGTTGAGCTTGGTCGGATCCTGGTCGGCGGCGTGCTGGGACACCGGCATTTCGGTGTCGAGCTTCATCTTGCCGGACTCCAGCCGCTCGAACAGCAGATAGAGCGTCATGATCTTGGTGAGCGAGGCGGGATGGCGGAGCCCGTCCGGGTTCGTCGACTGCAGCACCGAGCCGGAATTGCCGTCGACGATGATCGACGCGAATTGCGGGCTGTAGCTTTCGGACGCATCGCGCTGCACCCGGTGGTGCGCGGAATGACGATGCCGATGGCGGCGCGCCTCGGCCACATCGGTGGTGAAGATGACCGCGGTGGTGACTGTAAGAAGCCCGAAAACCCCAACCCGCGCCAAGCGCGAGGAAGATAAGTTTTTACGAAGCATGAAACCCCGTCCCCGTTTCTGACTTGATCACCGGCCCGTGAGGCGAAATTGTGCCCAAACGACCCGGGATCATTACCTGCTCAGGCTGTCCCTCTGCTGATGCGAGCTGCGCGCGAGGTGGAGCCTGAGCCGCTGTTCTGGCTAAGGTTATGTTCTCAAACGGCTTTTGACCGTCTGCGGAAGCTGAACACGTCCAGGGAATCAGGGTAGGGGCGCGCGGTTTCTAAAAGCTTAAGGAACCCTTGCGGGAACCCTCGGGAATCTCCGCGATTTGCATCTATCTTTGTGCGTCGCACAATATTCTTGACTTTTTTGTGCATTGCACTAATTGTAGGCAATGTCAGGGAGCCGGGGCTTCCGACGATGCCAGGGAAAAAGGGATTCCGAGATGTTCAAGGTTGAAGATTTTCAGAACTACGGGAAAGAGCAGTTCGAGCAGTGTGTTGCCTCCGCGACCTCGGTGCAGCACGGCCTCCAGGCGATCGCCAGCGCGTATGGCGACTATACCAAGAAGTCGTTCGAGGACACCAAGTCCTTCGTCGAGAAGCTTTCCGGCGTGAAGTCGCTGGACAAGGCGCTGGAAGCGCAGACCGATTTCGCCCGTTCCAGCTACGAGACCTTTGTCGCTGAATCGCAGAAGATCGCCGGCCTCTATAGCGACCTCGCCAAGCAGGCGTTCAAGCCGGTCGAGACCATCGTCTCCAAGTTCACCCCGGCTTCCAACTAACGCTTAGCCTCCTGGAATCAAAAAGCCCGGCTGAACCAGCCGGGCTTTTTCGTTTGAGTTGACGGATCCGCCTCAGCGCGCGACGCGCAGCTTCGACAGCGACTTGTAGATGTCCTGGAAGACCTGGACGGTCTGGCTCGCCGACGTCACCAGATAGAACTTGTCGGTGCTGCTCGCGCAATATTGCAGCACGGTCGAGGTTGGATCGCTGCCGGTGTTCACCTGTACCGTATAGATGGTGATGTTGTAGGGGTTGGCCTTGGCGTTGTCGCACAGCTTCTTCTGTCGCGCGTCGATCTGGGATGCATTGCTGTACCAGCGGTCTTGCGTGTTGAGACCGTCGGAGAGCAGCACGATCGCGTCCTTGTAGGTGTAGTTGGTGTCCTTGGCCGGAGCGTTCATGGGATCGCCGGTCGACAGCGTCATCCAGCCCCAGGCGAGACCGATGCTCTGGTTGGTGTTGCCGGTCGGAACCAACTTATCGATCATGGCCTTGAGTGCGGTCCAGTCGTAACTCAGCGGCATGATCGGTTGGATGTAGGCTGAATTGCCGGAATTGCAGAACGAATATTGGTCCGCTGGGAACAGCGTCGACGAGTTGCCGCTGGTCGGCGGGGTGTTCTTGGTGTCGTAGTCCTGGTCGCGGTCGGTCACGCAACCGTTCCAGGTATTATGATTATTGGGCACCCAGACGCGGCTGATGCAGTGATTGTTGCTGTCGCGCGCCGTACAGGTGTTGCTGCCGTTGGCAGCGTCCCAATCGGTGAAGTCGACCCAGTACTTGCCATAATTGCTGGCGCCGACGTTGACGTCCTTTGAGAACGGAACGATCGAGATGTAGACGTCGCCGTTGTTCTTGGCGAGCGCGCTGAGCTGATCGATCAGATTCTTGGCCGCCGTCTGCATCGCTGCCATCTTGCCATCGTCGGCCATCGAGCCCGTGACGTCGAGCACCATGGCGACGCGCATGCGCGTCATGCCCCAGGCGCTGGTCGTGCTGGTGTCGACGCCGAGCGTCGGGTAGCCGGCGATCTTCATGAAGGTCGTCGTGTAGGTGCCGCTTCCCGTGAGCTGGATGGTCGAGCCCATCGACGTGCCTTGCGTATAGGTCGCGGTGACAGTGACGTTCGGCAGGGTGGAGGTGCCGGTGAATAGCGCGTTGAAATAGGCCTGCCCCTTGGTCGTGAGCTGCGAGGTCGTGATCGTACCTGCCGTCAGGTCCTTGGACAGCATCAGCGCGGCCGAATCGAGCGCCGCCTGCATCGAGGTTCGGGCCTGGGCCGCGCGGCTGTAATCCACCGCGGCGCCCACGAAGCTCAGAATGGGGATGAGTGTGATGGCGAATATGACGGCGATATTGCCTTGCTCGGCAGCCGCGAAATGCGCGAGCTGTCGACCAAGACGGCTGACAACGGGAAGGCGAAGCATGACGATCCCCGACACCTGTGGTTTTGCCCGATTTCGCGCCACGTCATTGAACGTCGGGTAAACTGGACCGTAGAAAACCGGAGTTATCCCGCGCCAAGCCATCGCGCGGGCACTAACGTCGGGTTCCTGGTCAACACGTTCTAAACGGGTGGGGCGGAAATTTTTGTCAAATCGGTCCGGATTGATTAACCTCAGTCAGGATCGCCCGATCGGGAATCGGGACCTTTGCGGCCGCAGCGGCCGGACCTTTGCGCGCTTGCGGCGGGCGGGGGGCAGGCCCATATTCCCTCGTGACCGACCCGGCCGAGACCGGACCGGTCGGGGAGCGGCGATCCAAGAGGCGGCGCGCCCGCGCGAGGCCCCGAAGGGCTGGGTCGCGGCGGACCGTCATCCGCTTCCGTGGGGAATTTGAACGCCTGTGCCATGCCGCAATTGACTTCAAGACCAGACCTGTCCGCGCCAGCCGCTGCGTACGCTCCGCGGATGAGCAATGACGAGAACCGTCCCGGCAATGTGTCCGGTCCGAACACCTCGGTCATCACCAAGGTCAAACCCAAGACCAAACGGCCGAACCTGTACCGCGTCCTGATCCTGAACGACGACTACACGCCGATGGAGTTCGTCGTTCACGTGCTGGAGAAGTTCTTCAACAAGGACGTCGAGGCTGCAACCAAGATCATGCTCCACGTCCACCATCACGGGATCGGGGAGTGCGGCGTGTTCACCTACGAGATTGCCGAGACCAAGGTCACGCAGGTGATGGATTTCGCCCGCAAGCACCAGCATCCGCTGCAATGCGTAATGGAAAAGAAGTAGCCGCGCGTTCGAAGCCGGGTTCTTCTTCGGTGGCCACGTGACCGTTGCGCGCGGGTCTCCCGTCTGGCCGGCAAAGCTACGGAAGGTTGCGCCGGCGCCAATCCTGCCCAAATCCTTGCCCAGATTCTCGTCCAGATTCTTGCCCAGATCGGAACGGGTTTTGCATCGAGAATTCCGTGGGTGCGCAAACGCCCTCAAGTCGCGGAACCGGTCTTTTGCCGCGATCTTGTATAACTATATGTGACAAAGGTTGTTGTTGCCTGACCGGGCGATGGCGATCATGATGGTGGGGGCCATAGAGGACGCGAATGCCGACTTTTTCCCAAAGCCTTGAACAATCCCTGCATCGTGCGCTGGCGATCGCAAACGAGCGTCATCACCAATACGCGACGCTCGAACACCTTCTGCTGTCGCTGATCGATGACTCCGATGCGGCTGCCGTGATGCGCGCGTGCAGCGTCGATCTCGACAAGCTGCGCACGAGCCTCGTCAACTATCTTGAGACCGAATTCGAAAATCTGGTGACGGATGGCGCCGACGACGCCAAGCCGACCGCCGGTTTCCAGCGCGTGATCCAGCGCGCGGTGATCCATGTGCAATCCTCCGGTCGCGAAGAGGTGACGGGCGCCAACGTCCTGATCGCGATCTTCGCCGAGCGCGAGAGCCATGCCGCGTATTTCCTGCAGGAGCAGGACATGACGCGCTACGACGCGGTCAACTATATCAGCCACGGCATCGCCAAGCGGCCGGGCGTCTCGGAAGCGCGCCCCGTTCGCGGCGTCGACGAGGAGACCGAGACCAAGGGCAACGAGGACTCCAAGAAGAAGGGCGAGGCGCTCGAAACCTATTGCGTCAACCTCAACAAGAAGGCGCGTGACGGCAAGATCGATCCGGTGATCGGACGCAATTCCGAGATCAACCGTGCCATCCAGGTGCTGTGCCGCCGGCAGAAGAACAATCCGCTGTTCGTGGGCGAGGCCGGCGTCGGCAAGACCGCGATCGCGGAAGGGCTTGCCAAGCGCATCGTCGACAGCGAGGTGCCGGAGGTTTTGGCCGCCGCCACCGTGTTCTCGCTCGACATGGGCACGCTGCTCGCGGGCACGCGCTATCGCGGCGATTTCGAGGAGCGCCTGAAGCAGGTGCTGAAGGAGCTCGAGGCGCATCCCAACGCCATCCTGTTCATCGACGAGATCCACACCGTGATTGGTGCGGGTGCGACGTCGGGCGGGGCGATGGACGCGTCGAACCTGCTCAAGCCCGCGCTCGCCTCGGGCACCATCCGTTGCATGGGCTCGACCACCTACAAGGAATACCGCCAGCACTTCGAGAAGGACCGCGCGCTGGTGCGGCGCTTCCAGAAGATCGACATCAACGAGCCGACGGTCGAGGACGCGATCGCGATCCTCAAGGGCCTCAAGCCTTACTTCGAGGACTACCACCGGCTGAAATACACCAATGAGGCGATCGAGGCGGCGGTTCAGCTCTCCTCGCGCTACATCCATGACCGCAAGCTGCCGGACAAGGCGATCGACGTGATCGACGAGTCAGGTGCGGCGCAGATGCTGGTCGCCGAGAACAAGCGCAAGAAGACCATCGGCATCAAGGAGATCGAGACCACGATCGCCACGATGGCCCGGATTCCGCCGAAGAGCGTGTCGAAGGACGATGCCGAGGTGCTGAAGCATCTCGAGCAGACGCTGAAGCGTGTGGTGTTCGGCCAGGACAAGGCGATCGAAGCACTTGCTGCGTCGATCAAGCTGTCGCGGGCTGGCCTGCGCGAGCCGGAAAAGCCGATCGGCTCGTATCTGTTCTCGGGTCCGACGGGCGTCGGCAAGACCGAGGTGGCAAAGCAGCTCGCAGCGACGCTCGGCGTCGAGCTCCTGCGCTTCGACATGTCCGAATACATGGAGCGGCACACGGTGTCGCGCCTGATCGGCGCGCCTCCCGGCTATGTCGGCTTCGACCAGGGCGGCCTGCTCACCGATGGCGTTGACCAGCATCCGCATTGCGTGGTGCTGCTCGACGAGATCGAGAAGGCGCATCCCGACCTCTACAACGTGCTGCTCCAGATCATGGATCACGGCCGGCTCACCGACCATAACGGCAAGCAGGTCAATTTCCGCAACGTGATCCTGATCATGACCACGAACGCGGGCGCGTCCGATCTCGCCAAGCAGGCGTTCGGCTTCACCCGCTCCAAGCGGGAAGGCGACGACCACGAGGCGATCAGCCGGCAGTTCGCGCCGGAATTCCGCAATCGCCTCGATGCCATCGTCTCGTTCGGCCACCTCAGCGTCGAGGTGATCGGCACGGTGGTGGAGAAGTTCGTGCTGCAGCTCGAGGCCCAGCTCGGCGACCGCGACGTCACCATCGAGCTGTCCGAGCCCGCCAAGGTCTGGCTGATTCAGCATGGTTACGACGAGCAGATGGGTGCGCGGCCGATGGCCCGCGTGATCCAGGAGCACATCAAGAAGCCGCTGGCCGACGAGGTGCTGTTCGGCAAGCTGAAGGGCGGTGGCCACGTCCGCGTCGTCGTGGTCAAGGACGAGGCCGACGAGACCAAGGACAAGATCGGCTTCGAATTCGTCGAGGGTCCGGTCACGCCGAAGCAGGAGAAGCTGCCCGGCACCCGCAAGCGCCCGCCGGGCAAGTCCAACAAGCCGGGCGGCCCCGGCGGCTCCAAGGGGCCGACCTCCAAGGGCCCGCTGGTCAAAGCCTGACCCGAACGCCATGAAATCGAAAAGGCCGGCTGCAAAGCTGGCCTTTTTGCTGTCCGCTGTCACGGCCCGTTGGACGGCATCAATCGCCCTTCATCCGCTGCGCATCCTGCACCCGCACGTGCTCCGCGCCGCGGGCGCCGGCGGACGATAGTCTCAACATGCTCAGGACGGCGCCGCACAGGGCGAAGCCGACGCCGGTGAGGAGCGCGATCCTGGTTCCCTCAAGCGGATAGCGGCCGAGGAACAGCGCCACCAGTGCCGCGCCGGTGGTCTGGCCGAGCAGCCGCGCGGTGCCCAGCATGCCGCTGGCACCGCCTGAGCGCTCGCGCGGAGCGGCTGCGATCATGGTGCGGTTGTTGGGCGTCTGGAACAGGCCGAAGCCGAGGCCTGCGAGCGCCATCCGCCAGATCACGTCGAGCGACGTGGGCGCGGCGGGCAGGAAGGCGAGCGCGCCGAGGCCGCAGGCAAACAGCGTCAGCCCGATGCCGCCGAGCAGGCCGGCCGGATAATGCTCGACCAGACGGCCGGCAAGCGGCGCGGCAAAGGCCACCGCGATCGGCCAGGGCGTGATGAGCAGACCCATGTGCACGGCCGAATAGCCGAAGCGGCTCTGGAGGTAGAAGGGAAGCGCGACGAAGGCCAGCATCTGACCGCAGAAGGAGGCGATCGAGGTCGCAATCGACAGCGCGAAGACCGGGATGCGCAGGAGATCGACCGGCAGCAGCGGCGAGGTCATGTGGGTTTCGCGGTAGACCAGCAGCGCGCCTGCGACGAGGGCGACCGCGAACTGGAAGAGCCAGATCACGGGCGCCTCGTCATGGCCGACGCTGTCGATCGCGGCGATGCCGACGCCGAACGTGATCGCGCTGAGCCCGGCGCTCTGCCAGTCGAAGGAATGGCTTGCGGGGCTGGTATGGGGCAGGCTGCGCAAACCCAACGCGAGTGTCAGCGCGCCGAGCGGGATGTTGATGGCGAACAGCCAGGGCCAGCTTCCCACCGCGAGGATGCCGGCGGCGAGCGTCGGCCCGACTGCGGCGGAGCAGGCGACCACGAGCGCGTTGAGCCCGATGCCGCGGCCGAGCAGGCTGCGTGGATAGGTGAAGCGCACCAGCGCGGCATTCACGCTCATGATGCCGGCCGCGCCAAAACCCTGGACGATGCGCGCGATGGTCAGCAGCGGAAGCGTATGCGCCGCCGCGCAGAAGGCGGAGGCGAGGGTGAACAGTGCAAGCCCCGCCAGATAGACGCGGCGATAGCCGACGATCTCACCAAGGGACGCCAGCGGCAGCAGCGAGATCGTGATGGCGAGCTGATAGCCGTTGACGATCCAGATCGAGAAGGCCGGGCTCGCATTGAGATCAGCCGCGATCGTCGGCAGCGCCACATTGGCGATCGCGCTGTCGACGACCGCCATGATGATGCCAAGCGCGATGGTGAGGATCGCCTGATTGCGTTGTGGCTGCGGCAGGCCGTCGGCATGCTCGATCGAGGCGGACGACATGGGGGATGCGTGCTTGACGTGGGCCGTGATTCATCCCCGGATTAGGAAATTGTCAGCTCGATCGTAACCCGGCAGGACACCGTGAGTTCCTGCTCCGACCGCAGGCCTCCCGGCGCTGCGGGCATAGGTCAGGGCCAGCTTCGCTGGATGATCAGCGGAATGTCGATCGCTGCGCACTTGCTCAAGACTGGCGCTAGTCGTGCAGAAGCATGTCGTCGAACGCGGCATCGCTGACATGTTGCGAGCCGGCTGCGTTCGATGTCGCCGTCGTTGCCAAGGCGGCGGTGCAAGCGGGCACACTTTCGTGAGCCTGCCGCGGCAGCAGAAGCAGGCTCCAGCCGACCAGGACCAGCACCGCGAGCCGGATCGCGATCACGGTCAGCAACATCTCCGATCCGCTTATCGTGGAGTCGGTCTTCATGCGCGCCAGCTTGAGGCACGCGCATGGACAAGACAATCTGGAATTCCCAAGCCTTGCCTTCGTCCCTGACGAAGGCTGGCGCTGATGGCTCAGTGCCGCAACTGGCTCTGCCGGAAATCGCGCGGCGACATGCCGAAATGTTCGCGGAAGACGCGGCCGAAATGCGAGAGGTCGTTGAAACCCCAGGCGAAGGCGATCTCGCTGACGTGGCGATGGCTGAGCAGGGGCGAAGCAAGGTCTCGCCTGCATTGGGCGAGACGTTCGGCGAGGACGTAGCGCTGGAACGAGGTGTCCTCGTCGGCGAGGAGATCGTTGACATAGCGCGGCGAGATGCCGAGCGCGGCCGCGGTCTCCGACGGCGAGAGTTCGGGATCGGCGAGACGTGCGCGGATGTGCGCCTTCAGCCGGTAGAGCAGGGCCGAGCGGTGGGTCGAGGAGGGCAGTGACCTCTTGCCGAGCCGCCCGCTCAGCGCCATCGCCAGCAGGTCTACGGCCTGCTCCGAGAGGATAGCGGCGTTGCCGGGATCGATCCGGTCGGCGCTCCGGCACAGTCTGTAGATGAAGTCGTAGGAGCCGCTCCAGCGGTGCGTCGGCGCCGAACGACATCGCGGTCAGCGTCTCGCTCGCGCCGAGCCGCCGCTGCAGCATCTGTCGCGGCACCATGAAGATCGTCTGCGTGAAGGCGTGGTCGAATTTCAGCTCGTAGGGGCGCGTGGTGTCATAGAGCGCAAACTCGCCGGGATGGATTACGGTCTCGCGGCCATCCTGTACGACGCCGCCGGCGCCGCGGTCGCCGAGCGCGATCAGGATGAAATCCTGATCCGAACGCGCGATGCGGGAGGGCGTGCGGTAGACGTGCTGACGGTCGGAGCGGACCTCTGAGCATACGGCCTTGCCGAGCATGCCTCGCGTGACCGAGCCGTGAAACGCGCTGCCGAGGTCGGACTTGCAGTCGAGCCCGACGAAGACGTCGCATACGATGTCCTGCCAGAGGGCGAGGCGCCGGTGGCCGGGGCTGCCGTCCGTCGTGAACTGGATGGTCATCAGCAGGCCTCCCTTTCACATCGCCAAAACAGCATTCAGGCGCCGAGATCGACCGGCTGCAAAGTCCGGACCGCCGTTCCGGTCGAATTTTCGTGCCGTGGCGGTCGAGCGGGCGCCCTCCGGCCGTGGCCCAATAGACTGCATCGGGCGTGTGCCGTGATCAACCGGAAAGCGGCCTTGTCCAAGTGGACCATAGGAGGCGGGAATGGGCATCGAACATCCGAAATACAAGGTCGCAGTGGTGCAGGCGGCACCGGCCTGGCTCGATCTCGACGCGTCCATCGACAGGTCAATTGCGCTGATCAGGGAGGCGGCCGAAAAGGGCGCGAAGCTGATCGCGTTTCCGGAGGCCTTCATCCCCGGCTATCCCTGGCACATCTGGCTGGACTCGCCGGCCTGGGCGATCGGCCGCGGCTTCGTGCAGCGCTATTTCGACAACTCTCTATCCTATGACAGTCCGCAGGCCGAGAAGCTGCGCGATGCGGTGCGCAAGGCCGGGCTCACGGCGGTGCTTGGCCTCTCCGAGCGCGACGGCGGCAGCCTCTATCTCGCGCAATGGCTGATCGGTCCGGACGGCGAGACGATCGCAAAGCGCCGCAAGCTGCGCCCGACCCATGCCGAGCGCACGGTCTATGGCGAGGGTGACGGCAGCGACCTTGCTGTCCACGCCAGGTCCGACATCGGGCGCCTTGGCGCGCTCTGCTGCTGGGAGCATCTCCAGCCGCTGTCGAAATACGCCATGTATGCCCAGAACGAGCAGGTCCATGTTGCCGCCTGGCCGAGCTTCTCGCTTTACGATCCCTTCGCGCCGGCGCTCGGCGCCGAGGTGAACAATGCCGCCTCGCGCGTCTATGCGGTGGAGGGCTCCTGCTTCGTGCTCGCGCCTTGCGCGACCGTGTCGCAGGCGATGATCGACGAACTCTGCGACCGGCCCGACAAGCACGCGCTGCTGCATGCCGGCGGCGGCTTTGCCGCGATCTACGGGCCCGATGGCAGCCAGATCGGGGAGAAGCTTGCGCCCGATCAGGAGGGGCTTCTGATTGCCGAGATCGATCTCGGTGCCATCGGCGTTGCCAAGAACGCCGCCGATCCTGCCGGGCATTATTCGCGGCCCGATGTGACGCGGCTCCTGCTCAACAGGAAGCCGTACAAGCGCGTCGAGCAGTTCGCGCTGCCGGTCGACACCGTCGAGCCCACGGAGATCGACGCGGCGGCGAGCTGATCCGCCGCGTGCTGACGGCGGTTGCGACCGTCAGCGCCTGAGGTTCACGTCACGCAGTGGCCGAGCAATTCGGGATGCGCGGCGCAGATGTGATGCGCGCCGGCCTCCTTAAGCTCGGCTTCGCTGCCATAGCCATAGAGCACGCCGATCGCGGTCATGCCGTTGGTCCTGGCGCCGATCACGTCGTGGCTCCGGTCGCCGATCATGATCGCGCTGTTGGGATCGACCTTCGCCTCGTCGAGCGCGTAGCGGAGCAGGTCGCGCTTGTCGACCCGCGTGCCGTCGAGCTCGGAGCCGAACACGCGCTCGAAATAGGGCCGCAGGCCGAAATGATCGATGATGCGGTTGGCGTAAACCGCGGGCTTGCTGGTCGCGACGAACATGCGCGGCGTGGTCGCAGCAATGGCCCCCAGCGTCTCCTTGATGCCGTCATAAGCCTCGTTCTCGAACAGGCCGACTTCGCTGAAGCGCTCGCGGTAAAGCAGCAGCGCCCGATCGGCGAGCTCGTCGGTGCCCGTGAGCTTCTTCAGGCTGGCGTGCAGCGGCGGCCCGATGCACCAGGTCAGCTCGTCCTCGCTCGGAACAGGCGCGCCAAGCCGCTCCAGCGCGTACCGGATCGAGCGGGTGATCCCCGGCTTGGGATTGGTCAGCGTGCCGTCGAGATCGAAATAGATGGTTTGCATCCGGGCCGAGCCTGCGTTGATACCGCCCCGTTGCTAGTTGGATCGGCTCTCAAGTCAAGAGCCGAAGCGTCATTGCTGCCGGGCCCATTCGACGATCGCGGCGGCATCCGTGCCGGCCTGGGTCTCCCAGGCGGCGATCGCGCTCGTCGCCGCCTTCCGGAGCGCAGCGACAAGTGAGGGTGGCGCCGGCTCAGTGATGCGGACCCCATTGTCGCGCATCCGCGCATAGTTTTCGGAGGTGCGATTGGCGAGCAGCGCGAGCTGGCTTTGCTCGGTCTCTTCAGCCGCGGCCAATACTTCGCGCTGCATCGGTTCGGACAGCTCGGCAAATGCGTCGCTGCGGACGAACGCAATCGAAACCGGCATCGCGTAGTTGATCGCCGTGAAATGCGGCAGGAAGTCCCAGAGCTTGCGTCCCGCGCCGCCATCGCCGGAGGTGAGGAACGCGTTCAGCCGATGCTCCTTCAGGCCGGCGATCGCCGTGTCCATCGGCAGGAACTGCGCATTCGCGCCGGACGCGCGCATGACCTCGCTGGAGTTGGCATCATAGGCGCGCAAATTCAGCTTCGGCAGGTCGCCGGCGCCTTCGAGCGAACGCTCCGACCACAGCCCTGTTGCCGGCCAGATCGTCACATAAAGCAGCTTGAGGCCGCGCGCCGCCAGCGCCTTCTCATAGAGCGGGCGGGCCCGCACATTGGTGGCGCGGGCGACGTCAACGGATTGCACGAGGAAAGGCAGGGTGGACAGTCCGAGCACGGGGTTGATGCCGGAGAGGGCGCCGGCAAACGCATCGCCACCGGCGATCCGGCCATCCTGCGCGGCGCGCGGCATCTCGCCGGAGCTGATCTTGAGCTCATTGTCAAAGGCGTTGCTGACGGTCACGAAACCGTGGGTGCGCTCGGCGACGCGGCTCGCGAAGGTCGTCAGCCCGATCCCGGAAATGTTGTTCTGCGGGTATTCCGTGGTCATCCGCCAGGTGACCTGTGCCGTGGCCGGCGCGACGCTGAGCACGAACACGGCCCAGACGGCGAGGACGAGGAGGGTGCGGATCCGTTTGGCGAGGAAAAGCATTGGGAGGGGCAGACCAGGGAACATATCGGCGAAGTCTCTAACCCATGTCGCGATGCCACAGTTTGGCACAGCACGTTGTGGCACGCCGGACCGGCGTATGCCACCGATATGCTTGCCTTGCGTCGAGGCGGGTTGCATTCTTCCTCGGCCGCTGACTCCGGCTGGCAGCTCTCGGGACCGCGCGCATGCCACGTCTTTCCGCCGCGCGCAGGCCGCTGCGCATGTTGGCCGCATTGCTCCTGTCGGCGACGCAGGCGGCGGCGTGGGATTCAACTCCCGCAAAGACCAATGTCGCCGTCCCGAGCGTCGAGGAGCTTGCATGGCCGCCGGAAAAGCCGGTCAGTGCACGCGAGAGCGACACGCGGGAGTCGATCTGCCTGATCATCGAGGCGGCGGCGCGCGATGCCAATCTGCCGCTGGAATTCTTCGCCCGCGTGATCTGGCAGGAGAGCCGCTTCCAGACCGACGCGGTGGGGCCCGTGACGCGGAGCGGCGAGCGCGCGCAGGGCATCGCGCAGTTCATGCCGGGCACGGCGAGCGAACGCGGGCTGCTTGATCCCTTCAATCCGGTGCAGGCGCTGCCCAAATCGGCGGAGTTTCTCAACGAGCTGCGCAACCAGTTCGGCAATCTTGGGCTGGCCGCGGCCGCCTACAATGCCGGTCCGCGGCGGGTGCAGGAGTGGCTCGCCGGCACCGGCGGCATGCCGGAGCAGACGCGCCACTACGTCTTCGCCATCACCGGCGCGACGGTCGACGCTTGGGCCAAGGCAGGCAGCACCGGCAAGGGTCCGCCGAGCGGGCCGCCGACGAGCTGTCGCGATCTGATGGCGCTGCTCAAGCGCGCACCCAACCCCTTCGTCGCCGAGCTCGAGCAGCATGTCGAGCTTGCCGCCGCAAAAGTCTGGGGCGTGCAGCTCGCCGCCGGCTTTGACCGCAACAGGGCGCTGGCGATGTATTCCCGCGCCGTGACGCGCCTCAGCGCCGTGATCGGCAACCGCGATCCGAGCCTTCTGAGCTCGGTGATGCGCAGCCGCGGCACGCACGCCTTCTACCAGGTGCGCATCGGCGCCGATACGCGCAGCGAGGCGGACGATCTCTGCAACCGCATCCGCAAAGCGGGCGGCGCCTGTTTCGTGCTGAAGAACCGGGGCGTGACAGGGTAGGGATCTCTCCCCTCGTCATTCCGGGGCGCGACGAAGTCGCGAACCCGGAATCCATTTCACAACAGACTCTGCGGCCCAATGGATTCCGGGCTCGCGCCTAAGGGGGCGCGCCCCGGAATGACGGTGAGTATCGTCCGCCCGCATGCCAGCCCCGCCGCACGCTTCCTTGACGCGGGGCCTGCCATTGCCCGTTATGCAGGCACGATTCCTCACCCGGCCAAATCTCTCCCGTGGCACTTCCTCCGCTCGATTCACCTCAATGGCAAAGCCCCTGGCGCGCCTTTGCTTGGGGGCTGCGCTCGATCACGCAGACGATCCTCACGATCGTTCTTTTCGTGACCTATCTCGGCATCGGCGCGCTCGCCCATGACACCCATTTCAGCCTGCTCTGGGCGCTGGCCTCGACGCTGTTCGTCTGGGCGGGGCCGGCGCAGATCATTCTGATCACCACGCTCGGCTCGGGCGCGACCATCATCCAGTCCGCGATCGCTGTCACCGTCAGCGCGATCCGGCTGTTTCCGATGGTGGTCTCGGTGCTGCCGCTGATGCGCACGCCAACGACAAAACGGCGCGAGCTGATCTTCGCCGCGCATCTCACCGCCGTGACGCTGTGGGTGGAATGCCATCGCTTCCTGCCGCAGGTGCCGCGCGAGCGGCGTATCGCCTTCGTCCACGGGCTCGGCTTTGGCCTGGTCTCGGTGTGCCTCTGCGCCAACACGGTCGGATATTTCCTCGCCGCCAACCTGACGCAGACGCTGGGCGGCGCGATCCTCTTGCTGACGCCGCTGTCCTTCCTATTCTCGACCGCGCGCAACAGCCGTGAGATCGCCGACGTCGTCGCGCTCGTGCTGGGGATCGTGCTGTATCCGCTGGCGGCGAAGATGAACTCCGGCCTCGACATCCTCGTCAGCGGCGTTGCAGCCGGCACGATCGCCTATGGCGTGCATTGGTGGCGCGAGGTGCGCGCATGACCATCGTGCAGCTCATCGGTGACTGGCACGCGCTCGCCGTGCTGTTCGTCGCCGGCGTTATTCCCAACCAGATTTGGCGCATGCTGGGCCTGTGGTTCGGCGGCGGCATCGACGAGGGCTCCGAGCTGCTGGTCTGGGTGAGGGCGGTCGCGACCGCGATCCTGGCCGGCGTCATCGCCCAGATCGTGGTCGAGCCGCCGGGCGCGCTGGCGAGCGTGCCGGACGGCTTGCGCTACGGCGCGGTGGGGGCCGGCCTCGTCGCGTTCCTGCTGACCCGCCGCTCGATTTTTGCAGGCGTCGTCACCGGCGAAGTCTTCATGCTGGCCGGAAAGTGGTGGTTGGGCTAAAACCGCCGCGAACAGCAAGGAAGTGAAAAATGGTTCGCGAAAACGAGCTCCGCGAAGGCGAGGTCGCCATCGAGTTGCCGCCGACTGCGGATGCCGGCCTCGTCTTCATCGGCCGCATCCGGACGCCGTGGACCTCACGGCTGGAGACGCCGCGGCAGGGCCGTCACGACGGCCCGGTGTGCCGGCTGGAGATCTTCGAGCCCTTCGTGCCGGCGATCAAGGGCGTCGACTTCTACAGCAATCTCGAGGTGCTTTACTGGCTCGACCGCTCGCGCCGCGACATCATCCTGCAGAGCCCGAAGAACAACCAGAATACCCGTGGCACCTTCTCGCTGCGCTCGCCGGTCAGGCCCAATCCGATCGGCACCTCGATCGTCAAGCTGGTCGGCGTCGAGGGCAGCACGATCCTTGTGCGCGGGCTCGACTGCATCGACAACACGCCGCTGATCGACATCAAGCCGGATCGCTGCGAATTCACGCCGCTTGCCGCGCCGCAGCCGGGGGATTTCGAGACGGAATGACGGGCGGAAAGACCTAACCCGCCTTCAACGTCGCGATCAGCTTCGCCGCATGCTCTTCCAGCACCTTGCCGTCTTCCTTGCGGCTCGCGGGCGGCAGCAGCGCGATGCCGTCCTGGCGTGGCATCACATGCATGTGCAGGTGAAATACGACCTGTCCACCAGCAGGCTCGTTGAACTGCTGCACGGTGATGCCGTCGGCGTCGAACGCCTTCATCGCCGCTGCCGCGATCCTGTGCGCGCCGCGCGCGACATGGGCATAGTCGTCAGGCTTGATGTCGAGGATGTTGCGGGCGGGGGCTTTCGGGATGACGAGCGTATGGCCGGGCGAGCGCGGCATGATGTCGAGGAAAGCGAGCACGTGCTCGTCCTCATAGACCTTGTAACAAGGGAATTCGCCGCGCAGGATTTTCGCGAAGATGTTGTTGGGATCGTAGGCGGTCATGCGGCGGCTCCTGAAGTTGCGGCCTTACTGTCATCACGTCGGAGAAGCCGTCAAGGCGCCTCGTCCGCGCCTTTCCGGAACGGCCCGAGCTCGGCGAGCTCGCGGCCGGCTTCCGCAACATAGGCGCGTTCGCGCTTGAGGTAATCATCGATGGCGTGGCGCAGGCCGGGATCGGCGATGAAGTGGGCGGAATGGGTCGTCCGCGGCAGGTAGCCGCGCGCGATCTTGTGCTCGCCCTGCGCGCCAGCCTCGACATATGCGAGTCCGTGTTTGATCGCGAAGTCGATCGCCTGGTAGTAGCAGACCTCGAAATGCAGGAACGGATGATGTTCGACCGCGCCCCAGTTGCGGCCGAACAGCGTGTCCGAGCCGACGAAGTTGATCGCACCCGCGATCCAGCGGTGATTGCGCCGCGCCATCACCAGCAGCACATCCTCGCTCATGGTCGCGCCGATCAGCGAGAAGAACTCGCGCGTCAGGTAAGGCCGGCCCCATTTGCGCGAGCCGGTCTCCATGTAGAATTCGAAGAAGGCGTCCCAGGCGTCCTCGGTGATGTCACTGCCCCTGAGCCAGTGGATGCTGATGCCTGCGGCGAGCGCGTCGCGCCGCTCGCGCTTGATCGACTTGCGATGGCGCGAGTTCAGCGTGCTGAGGAAATCGTCGAAGGTCGCAAAGCCCTCGTTGTGCCAGTGGAACTGCTGGTCGGTTCGCTGCAGGAAACCGTGGCTTGCGAGCAGCTTCCATTCGTCCTCGCGCGCAAAGGTGACGTGCACCGAAGAGGCCTTGCTGACGCCGCACAGCGCGACCAGCCCGCTCGCCAGCGCCTCCGCGATGTGGTCGCGGTCTACGCCGTCGCGGATCAGGAGCCGCGGCCCCGTTGCCGGCGTGAAGGGAACCGAGACTTGCAGCTTCGGGTAATAGCGGCCGCCGGCGCGCTCATAGGCATCCGCCCAGCCACGGTCGAAGACGTACTCGCCCTGCGAATGCGATTTCAGATAGCAGGGTACGACGCCTGCGACGCGGCCGTCGATCTTGGCCACGAGATGCCGCGGGCCCCAGCCGGTGCGCGGCGTCGCCGAACCCGATTTCTCAACCGCCGCGAAAAACGCGTGGGAGACGAACGGGTTATAGGCGCCTCTTGAGAGGCCGGCGGAATCGCCTGGGAGGGGAGATGAGGTTCCCGGGCCAGACCCATTGCGCCGTCTGGCGGGATTGGCGCAGGCGTCCCAATCCTCTGGCGAGACTTCGCCGATGGAAGGTACGGCCTCGAGCGTGATTTCGGATGATGCCATCGTGTGTCTTGAACGGTCCCAGGCAAAGATCGTGCATCGCAGCAGCGACTTCAAGGGGGCGGGAACCGGGGTGCCGCGAAGGCACGCTCGCCATTTCGCGCAAGACCATCCAACACGTCGTCCTAGCGAAAGCCAGGACGACGTTGGGGAGACACCGTGCCCAATTGCCGTCATTGCGAGCGCAGCGAAGCAATCCAGAAATGCATCCGCGGAAGGTTACTGGATTGCTTCGTCGCAAGGGCTCCTCGCAATGACGATGGAGGAAGTGTGCCGTGCCCCTACGGCACGAACCCCTCAAAGATCATCTGGTCGGCATATTGCCCAACCCGCGTCCGCTGGTCGCGCGTGCGCACGGTCCAGCCGAGCAGGGCGCAGCCGAAGACATTCCGCGCGATCCAGGGCGCGGGTGCGGGGAGGTGGTCGACCTTGAAGGCGACGAAATGCGGCTGGGTCTGAAGGCCGTGGCGCAGGTACAGCATGCTGTCGCGCTGTTCTTGCGTCAGATAAGCCCAGTATTCGTCCTCATAGGTCCGCTGCGCGACGATGCCGCGCGGGCGCGAGGGCAACAGCTCGCGCAGCGCCAGCACCTGGTCGGGATCGAAGGACATGCCGACGGCAGGCCCCTGATAGGACGACAGCACCTCCGCCATCCGCCTCACCAGCTTGCGGTCGCCGGCAAAATGGCTCTTCACTTCGATCACCAGCGGCACGCGGCCGGCGACCATGGTGCAGAGGTCGGGCAGCGACATCATCCGCTCGGACGTATCCTTGAACGTGACGGCCTTCAGCTCCGCCGCGGTCCTCTCGATCAGCTCGCCGGTCGCCTCGGTGAGGCGGCCGAGCGCATGGTCGTGATGCACCATGGCTTCGCCGTCGGCGGTGAGCTGGATGTCGACCTCGATGGCGAAATTGCCCGCGATCGCCGCCTGCACGGCGCCCGGCATGTTCTCGACGATGCCGCGCGAAATGTCATGCAGGCCGCGATGGGCGACCGGCCGCGCTGTCAGCCAATCCGGAGCACGCACGCTGCTTGCTCCCTCAGATCAGGCGACCTCGAAGATGCCTTCGACCTCGACCGCCGCATCCGCAGGCAGCGAAGCGACGCCGACGGTGGTACGGGCGTGGCGGCCCTTGTCGCCGAACGCCGCAACCATCAGGTCGGAGGCGCCGTTCAGGACCTTCGGTCCGTCGACGAAATCCGGCGCCGAGTTGATGAAGCCGCCGAGGCGCACCACGCGCACGACCTTGTCGAGGTCGCCGAGCGCCGCCTTGACCTGGGCGAGCAGGTTGATGGCGCAGCCCCGCGCGGCCGCGGCACCGTCTTCAATGGTGACGCCGGCCCCGAGCTTGCCCTTGGCGATCAGCTTTCCGGCGGGGTCGAAGCAGACCTGCCCGGAGACGAACAGGAGGTTGCCGGTGCGCACGAACGGCACATAGTTGGCCACGGGCGTGGGCGCCTCGTGCAGCTTGATGCCCTGTTCCGCCAGTTTCTGTTCGACCGTGCCCGCCATGTTCGACCTCGATGTCCAGGAAGTGTCCGAGAATTCATCCGCCCCGGCCGCTTTCAGTTTGCGGCCGGGCCGGGCCTGTTTCGCCCATTGCGCAGCCACATGCAAGCAAGCCGGTCGGGCGGGTGGGCAGCCCGGCGGCGAACTGCATCTTGTTGAGGCGGTCCAGGAGGTTCAACGCGAGGCCGCAACTTTACGTGAAACGGCCGCAGTTGCGACGCAATGGGACGGTCATTAAAGTGTCGAATCTGCGTTTCCCCAGGGAATAGACATGGTGCACCTTTTCCGGACTTCGCTCGGTGTGATGGCGCTCGCTGCGGCCACTTTCGGCCCGGGCGGCGGGGCGCAGGCCGCGAGCGGCCCGTTTCTCGCGCATCAGGCGCTCTATGATCTGAGTCTCGCCAAATCGCGCTCCAACTCGGTCAACAGCGCGCGCGGCCGCATCCTCTACAATTTCACCGGCAACTCTTGCGAGGGCTACACCTCCGAATTCCGCCAGGTCTCCGAGCTCGACAGCGGCGAGGGCAAGGTCACGCTCAGCGATCTCCGCTCCAATTCCTGGGAGGACGCCGCGGGCAAGAGCTACCGCTTCAGGATCGAGACGCGCATGAACGAGACGGAGGCCGCAAAGGTCGACGGTTCCGCAGAGCGCGACGGCGACCATATTAACGTCAAGCTGAAGCTGCCGGCGCCAAAGAGCTTTACCCTCGACGGCAAGATCGTGTTTCCGACCGAGCAGATCCAGCGCATCATCGCCGCCGCCAAGGACGGCAAGTCGCTGCTCGAGCTCTCCGTCTATGACGGCTCCGACGATGGCCAGAAGGTCTACAACACGCTGACCGTGATCGGCCAGCCGATCCCCGCCGACCGCGCCATCTCGTCCGACCCGTCGACCACCGACGAGCACATGAAGTCGCTCAAGCGCTGGCCCGTCACCGTCAGCTATTTCGACCGCGACGTGCAGCAGAAGGAAGGCGAGCAGACGCCGGTCTATGCGATGTCGTTCGAGCTCTACGAAAACGGCGTCTCCCGTCAGCTCGTGCTCGATTACAACGATTTTGTGATCTCCGGCGCGCTCGGCAAGTTCGACGTGAAGGACAGCAAGCCCTGTAATTGAGGGCGAAGTTCCGTCGCGCTGGCACATTCCAGCAGTGAGAAATAAGGGCGCGGCCTCGGCGAGACCGCGCCCTCGATATTTCGGAGCTAGCGGAGCCGGGGCCCCGCCGCCCGTTCTGCCGTCAGGCCGCCAGGGCGTTGGGCGCTAGGTTCGCCGACGCCACCGCCGTGTGCTCGGTGATCATCGTGCCGCCATGTCCGTCCGAAGCCAGCGCGAAGTTCGCGGCCGAGTATTGGCCGAGCAGGATCAGCGAAGCTGAATTGAAGCCGTCGCTGAGGGTCAGCGTGCCACCCGCATTGCCGGGGGCGGCCGCATAGCCCAACGTCGTCCCTGCGCCAAAGGCGATGTCCCGGAGGTCGATGATGTCGGTGTCGCCGAAGCCCGCGATCTGCCCGGAAAACAGGTCGGAGGCGTCGAGCTGAAGCGTACCGCCTTCGCCCTGGAACGTGACGTCGATCGCCGCGCCACCCACGGCAATATGCGCAAGACCACCGGAGATGATCGTGCCGTTGGCCAAGCCGCTGTTCACGAGCTCAACGCCACCGCTGTGGACGATCGTTCCGTTGGTGATGCCGCCCGTCACGGTCTGGAGGCCGCCGCTGTTCACGACGGTGCCGTTGGCGACGCCCATGACGTTTTCCTTACCGCGATTTCCGATCTCGGCATTGTCCACGACGCCATAGATGTATTCGGTGCCACCGAGGTTCGTGGTGTTGTCCGCGGTGCCGTAGACGAACTGGTATCCGGCGCTGATGACCATGTTCGTTGCCAAGCCTCCGACCTGGATCATGGCGTAGCCGCCGGTCAGCACGGTTGCGTCTCTCGAGATGCCGCCGGTGTCGACGACCTCGTAGCCGCCGGCATAGACGGTCGCCGACTCGGAGGTCCCACCAGCGCTGACGATTTCATAGCCACCGTGATGGATGATCCCTCCCGCTGCGGTTCCTCCTGCGTTGACGAATTCGTAGCCGCCGTTGTTGATGACAGAGCCACTCGTAAAGCCGTTTGAGGTGACGACTACGTAGCCGCCGTGGTTCACCGTGGTGCCCACTGCCAGACCGTAGGCTTCCACGTTTTGCGTTCCGCTGTTGACGACCGTGCCGTTGGCGACGCCCCCGCCGAGCACGGTCTGCGTGCCTGTGCCACCATTTATCACCGTATTGTTCGCAAGGCCGTCCCATACGATCTGGGATCCGCCGCGCACCGTCGTGCCGTTGGCGGTGCCGCCGGCCAGCACATATTCGAACCCGCCGGACATGGTCGTGTTGTTTGCGACACCACCGGCTCCGATAAACTGCCACCCGCTGGTCATGATCGTGTCGTTCGCGGTGCCGAGGACGTCCTCCTGGCCACCTGCAATGGTCGTGGCGCTCGCGGTCGCGCCGCCATAGACGGCCTGGTAAATGCCGTTGCCGAGCGTCGTGCCACTGGCCATGCCGCCGGAATAGACCCATTGGGCGCCGGCGCTCAGGTTGGTCCCCGTCGCGATACCGCCGTCATAGATGGCCTGAACGCCACCGCCCGTGGTGTTGCTGGCCGTTCCGCCGGAGTGGACGTTCTGAGTGGCGCCGTCCAAGGTGGTGCCGATCGCCTTGCCACCGTTGAAAATGTTCATGACGGCGCCGCCGGCGACCGTCGCGTTGATGTCGGTGCCGAACACGTTCTCGACGGCAAGTCCGCCGAGGAAGGAATCGACGGCGGTTCCACCGGAGTCCACCACCAGCTGGCCGCCGCCGTTGACGACCGTCGCGCTGGCCGTGCCACCGGCGTTGATCTCGAGCGTACCGTTCCACAGGACCAAGGTCCCGTCAGCGGTTGCCCCCGAGCCGACCTCCAAGGTATCGCCCGGTTGTACTGTCTCAGTCATCGCATTCTCCTGGAAAAATTCATTGTGTCCAATTTCCGTTCTCGCATCCCGAAGCCCGGGGTGTTCTCGATCGCGTGTCCAGTTACGATATACAAGTCAATTTTGTTATCATAACACGGTGAGTAATGGTTTATTCCCATCCATTGTTATGTGATATCGCGTCGCGCTGACGCGTCGGATTGCCGCATTAGAGTCCCGTCGAAGGATGCCAGCGTCATGTCGCGGTGGATCATCAGGCGTTGACCGATGTGTCCTCGATAATGAGTACCACGCGCCCCTATTTCCCGAGGGCTGCAGGCGCGCCGCGAGCCCGATAATGGATGATGAAGGTCAGCCAGATGCAGTTGGCGTTGACGCAGATGCGAGGGCGCCCTTGATCGCGGCATCGGCGTCTGCCGCGTAATTGAATCGACGTTCGTATGTGAGTCGCATTCGTCGTATATAACATATATCGATAAGATATCATATGATTTTGGGCGCGGTTGCTCGCAGCGTGCCCGATGAGGGGATCTATGGAGCCGACAACGAGCCCGCCGGGGTGTCCGCGGGTAACGGAGTTGAAACATGACGGTGCTGCGCATGGCTGAGGGCGCAGCCCGTGAACTGCCCGCCGATCCTGGCCTTCACGCGATCGTTGCCCTGTTGCGCCTGAATGGCGTGGGGGCAAGCCCGGACCGGATCCGGCATCAATTCGGCAACAGGCTCGGCGTCACCGAGGTCTTGCGCTGCGCGAAGAGCTTTGGCCTGAAGGCGAGGGCGGTCTCCGCGACCTGGGATCGGCTTGCCGGGATGCCGATGCCATGCATCGCAGTTTTGCGCGACGGCGGGTTTCTGCTGCTCGGCAAGGCCGGGCACGACAAGATCATCGTCCAGGTGCCGGACGCCCCGAAACCGGATCTCATGACCCGGGCCGAATTCGAGGAAGCGTGGGATGGCCGGGCGATCCTGATCGCCAAGCGAGCGCCCCTGACCGACCTGTCCCGGCGCTTCGACATCACGTGGTTCCTGGGCGCGATCCATAAATACCGGCGGCTGCTCGGCGAGGTCCTGGTCGGGTCGCTGTTCCTCCAGCTCTTCGCTCTGGTTTCCCCACTGCTGTTCCAGGTCGTGATCGACAAGGTGCTCGTCCATCGCAGCATGACGACCCTGGACGTCGTCGTGACCGGCCTGGTTGCGATCGCGGTCTTTGAAACGATCCTCGGAACGCTCCGGACCTACCTGTTTTCGCACACGACCAACCGCATCGACGTTGAGTTGGGCGCGCGGCTGTTTCGGCATCTTCTGGCGCTTCCCATCGGATATTTCCGGGCGCGTCGCGTCGGTGACTCGGTGGCGCGGGTGCGGGAGCTGGAGAACATCCGCAATTTTCTCACCAGTTCAGCGCTGACGATCGCGATCGATCTCTTCTTCACGATCGTCTTCCTCGCGGTGATGTGGTTCTATTCGCCGCTGCTCACGCTGGTGGCGCTCTCCTCGTTCCCGTTCTACATCGCCATCTCGGCTGGTGTCAGTCCCGCGTTTCGCTGGCGTCTCGACGAGAAATTCCAGCGTGGCGCGGAGAACCAGGCATTTCTGGTCGAATGCGTCACGGGCGTCGAGACCCTGAAGGCGATGGCGCTGGAGCCGCAGATGCAGCGGCGCTGGGAGGAGCAGCTCGCGAGCTACGTGGCGGCGAGCTTTCGCGTCATCAGTCTCGGCAACACCGCGAGCCAGGCCATCCAGTTCGTCAGCAAGGTCGCGACGGCCGCAATCCTGTATTTCGGTGCGAGGCTCGTCATCGGTGGCGATCTGACCGTTGGCGAACTTGTCGCCTTCAATCTTCTGGCCGGCCGCGTCAGTACGCCGGTCCTTCGTCTGGCGCAGATCTGGCAGGATTTCCACCAGGCGCGACTATCGGTTCAGCGTCTGGGCGACATTCTGAACACGGCGGCGGAGCCGGTGTACACGCCGGGGCGAGCAGCCTTGCCCGTGATCCGCGGCGACATCAGGTTCGAGCATGTCACCTTTCGTTACCGCATCGACGGTCCGGAGATTCTCAGCGACGTGAGCCTGAACGTGCCGGCGGGGCAGTTCGTCGGGGTCGTCGGCACGTCGGGATCGGGAAAGAGCACGCTCGCCAAGCTGATCCAGCGGCTCTATGTGCCGGAGAGCGGTCGTGTGCTGGTGGACGGCACCGATCTGGCGATGGTCGATCCAAGCTGGCTGCGCCGGCAGATCGGAATCGTGCTGCAGGAGAACATCCTGTTCAGCCGCACCGTTCGCGACAACATCGCGCTCGCGGATCCGGCGATGCCCTTCGAGCGGGTGATCGAAGCCGCCAATCTTGCCGGAGCGCACGAGTTCATCCTCGAACTTCCGGAAGGGTATGACACGGTCGTCGGCGAGCAGGGGAGCACGCTGTCGGGTGGTCAAAGACAGCGGATCGCCATCGCGCGGGCGCTGATGACAAATCCCCGCATCCTGATCCTCGATGAGGCCACGAGCGCGCTCGACTATGAGAGCGAGCGGATCGTCCAGCAGAACATGGTGCAGATCGCGAAAGGGCGCACGGTCTTCGTGATCGCGCATCGCCTTTCGACCCTGCGCATGGCCCACCGCATCATCACGATGGACCGTGGCCGCCTGATCGAGGACGGCACCCATGAGGAGCTGATCAAGACAGGCGGGCGATACGCCACGCTGTTCCGGCTGCAGGCAGGGTTGCATGAAATCAGCTAGCGGGGTGGTGCCGTTCCCGGTCATCAAGGCGCCGGCCAGGGGCAAGGACGAGATTGCATTCCTGCCGGCCGCGCTGGAGATCGTCGAGGCGCCGCCCAATCCCGTCGGGCGCGCTGTCGGTGCCGTGATCGTCGCCGCCTTCTCGGTGGCGATCGTCTGGGCTTGCCTCGGGACCGTCGATATCGTCGCGGTAGCGCCGGGCAAGGTCATTCCGAGCGGCCGAACCAAGGTGATCCAGCCGTTCGAAACCAGCGTGGTGCGCGCCATCAAGGTCGTCGATGGCCAGACGGTGCGGGCGGGGGACGTGCTGGTCGATCTCGACTCCACGATGAACGAGGCTGAGCTTGGGCATCTCAGGAGCGATCTTGCAGGCGCACAGCTCGAGGCGGCGCGGTTGCGCGCGGCTCTTTCCGATGCCGGTGATCCAGTTGCGAACTTCCAACCACCCGAGAACGCTCCCGCCGACCTCGTGCGGGTCCAGCGACGGCTTCTGTCCAGCCAGACTGTCGAACAGAACGCCAAGCTCGCATCGATCGAACATCAGGTCGCGCAGAAGGAAGCCGAGCGGGCGACGATCACGGCCTCGATCGGCAAGCTCGAGGCAACCATCCCTCTGCTGCAACAGCGGGTCGATATGCGCAAGCTCCTGTTCGACAAGGAATTGGGATCGAAGCTGTTCTATCTCCAGGAACTTCAGGATCTGGTGGGCCAGCAGCAGGAGCTTCTGGTTCAAAAGAGCCGCTACAAGGAGGCTGATGCAGCTCTGGCCGCGCTGGTGGAGACCAGCACGAAGACGACGGCCGAATATCAGCGCTCGCTGTCGGATGACCTCGCAAAAGCCGAGCAGAGGGCTGCGGGTCTCATGCAGGATGTCGTCAAGGCCGAGCAGAGGAAGAGCTTTCAGCGCCTGACCGCTCCCGTCGATGGTGTCATCCAGCAGCTTGCGATCCACACGGTTGGCGGTGTCGTTACGCCTGCGCAGGCGCTGATGGTGATCGTGCCGCTGGAGAGCCGGCTAGAGATCGAGGCGATGGTGTCGAACCGCGACATCGGGTTCATCGAGGTCGGCCAGGACGTGGCGCTCAAGATCGATACCTTCAATTTCACCCGGTATGGCCTGCTGGACGGCAAGGTCTCGAGCGTGTCGCACGATGCGATCACGCGCGACAAGCCGCTGGACAAGAGCGGTGAAAAGTCTGCGGGCACCGAGCAGGACAGCAGCGAACCCAAGGGGCAGGAGCTGGTCTATTCGGCCCGGATATCCCCCAGCCGGGACCGAATGCTGATCGAGGACAAATACGTCAGTCTCTCACCCGGCATGGCCGTGAGCGTCGAGATCAAGACAGGGACCCGTACGATCATCAGCTATCTCTTGTCGCCGCTGGCGCGGTATCGGCACGAAAGCATGCGGGAGAGATAGCAGCGCGAGGGCGCGGTCCGTCGCATCTTCCGGCTGGTCCGGAAGTCGCGATCCGGATAAGCTTGCACCCAACTAAAAAATGCCAGGGAACCAGCATCATGCCCAAGCTCGATCATCTCCGTCCTAGCGGCCTGCATCACAATCCGGCTTATTCCCACGTCGTCACGGCCTCCGGTGCGCGCACCATCTACATCTCCGGGCAGGTGTCCGTCGACGAGGAGGGGCGTGTGGTCGGTGAGGGCGATCTCGCCGCGCAGACGACGCAGGTGATGCAGAATCTCGGCCTGGCGCTGAAGGCGGCCGGTGCGAGCTACGCCAACATCGTGAAGATCACCACCTTCGTGGTGAACTACAAGCCGGAGCTCCGTCCCATCATCGGCAAGGCCCGCTCGGTCTTCTTCGAAGGCATGGACCCGCCCGCGAGCACCCTGGTCGGCGTCACCGCACTCGCCGCGCCTGAATGGATGATCGAGATCGAAGCGGTCGCGGTCGCGGATTGAGATGGGTTACGTGTGCTTCGACATCGCTCGCAGAACTGCCAGCGCTTCGTCGGCCCTGTGAGCAGGCACGAACAGATGGTCGTGATGGAAGGCTGAAACGGCATTCACGCTGATGCCGGCCTCGGCCAGGCGGGCCGTGATCGCGGCCAGAAACCCGACCGCCTCCAGCGCGGAATGTACCGTCAAGGTGATCAGGCGCGAGGCGAACGCGTAGCGTAGTCCCGCCGCTTCGGCCTCTTCACGCTGGATCACGAGCGTGGTTCCTTCCTGCTCGCGGAACGTCAGCAGTGGGGTGATCGCAGCCGGAATGCGCTCGTTCGGCCGGATCGTGCAAAACACGAAAGTGCCCCGCTGCATCTGCGGTTTCATATCCCTCAACAGCGCGTCGAGATCACGTTCGCCTGTCACGGTCGTCAGCCTCTCAGCGCGTAAAAGCTAACAGAGCTCTTGCCAACATACCTTTGTATATCCCCTCTAATCCTTCGCATGCGCTGCTCTAACGCTCGTACAATTGAGCGACGGGCGGGCGATTCTTAAACTCTGAGCCAACTCGGGTTCCTGCGGGGAGGCTCAATGAACGTCATCATTCGACAGCTCAACGGTTTGTGGCACCTCATCGTCGGGTCTTGTCAGATCCGAACGCCGTTCCTGGCAACTCAGGACCGGCATCTGGTGGTCCAATACGCCCGGCGCGTCTATCCCGGCGCCAGGATCTTCGAACACGACTGACTTCGGCCTGGCCAAGGTCACTCCTGCGCCTTCTCCGGCCCCTCATAGGAGATGCCGCGGATCACCGCGGCGTTTCCGAACTTCTTGCGCAGGCCGTCGATCGCGCGCTCGGCGTGGGCGGCGCGGCGGTCGAGCATGTCGGTGTCGTCGGCCGCCGAGCCGGTGCGCAGCGCGCTGACGCCGGCGCCCATCAGGCGGAAGGCGGTGCCGTCGATCTCCCTGGCCAGCATCTCGCGGCAGATCGCAAAAATCTTTGCGGCGAGCTGGGTCGGACCTGCGATCGACTGCGATCGCGTGCGCTGGCGGAAATCGGCGGTCTTCAGCTTCAGCGTGATGGTCGTGCCGGCAAGCTCGCCGCTCTTCAGCCGCGAGGAGGTCTTCTCGCAGAGCCGCCACAGGATTTTCTCCAGCGTCGCGAAGTCGCGGATGTCGGTCTCGAACGTGGTTTCGCTCGAGATCGTCTTGGCGCCGCGGTCAGGCTCGACGCGGCGGTCGTCGATGCCGCGGGCGAGCCGCCACAGCCGGCGGCCATCGCTCGGGAATTGCCGCATCAGCTCGATCTCGTCGGCCTTCTGAAGGTCGGCGATGATGCGGAAGCCGCGCTGCGTCAGCCGCTCCTGGGTCGCAGGTCCGACGCCGAAGATGAAGCCGACCGGCTTCTCCGCCAGCATGATCCGCGCTTCCTCCTGGTCGAGCGCGGCAAAGCCGCGCGGCTTGTCGAGGTCGGAGGCGATCTTGGCCAGGAACTTGTTGCAGGACAGGCCGACCGACACCGTGATGCCGATGTCGTGCTCGACGTCGCGGGCAAAGCGCGCCAGCACTTTTGCGGGAACCATGCCGTGAACGCGTTCGGTGCCGGAGAGGTCGAGAAAGGCCTCGTCGATCGAGAGCGGCTCGACCAGCGGCGTCAGCGCCTGCATGGCCTGGCGCACTTCGCGGCCGACGCGGACATATTTCGCCATGTCCGGCCGGATCACGGTCGCATGCGGGCAGGCCTCCAGCGCCTTATACATCGGCATGGCCGAGCGGACGCCGAAAGTGCGCGCGATGTAGCAGGCGGCCGACACCACGCCGCGCTTTCCGCCGCCGATGATGACCGGCTTGTCGGCGTTATCAGGATTGTCGCGCTTCTCCACCGTTGCGTAGAAGGCATCGCAGTCGATATGGGCGATGGTCAGCGCCGACAGCGCACGGTGGCGGACGAGGCGAGGGGAACCGCAGGCGGAGCACCGCCGCACCCCCATGTCCAGATCGGCCAGACAATCCCGGCAAAAGCAGCGGGGCCCGGCCGCCTCCAGGGTGCTCACGGCACGTCGCGCTCCCAGGGCCGGTCGCCGAGCGCGTCGCCCAGCACCTGCCGCGCTGCGGCAATGTTGGTCGGATGCAGTTCCGAGGCGGCCGCAAACGCCTTCACGGTCGCGTCATCGCGCAGCACGAAATCGAGTATGCTGAGCAGGAAATTCGGGTTCGAGGCGGCGCTCCGGAGCGTCTCCGGGCCGACACCTGTCTCGGCCAGGAACAGGCCCAGCCGCTCAGGCTCGCTCGCGACGAAAGAGAGCGCCTGAATCGCAACGATTTCAGCTACTTCGCGGGGGGTGTGAACAGGCTTTTTCAAGCGCCCGATTTGCCTTTCCGTTAACTTTCGGTCTCTAATTTGGAATCATCATGCCCGAGTCTCGCGGCTCTGTCTTGCGACCCAGACAAGCAACTGGAAACCACATCGCAGAAAGTCGGCCCTCGGGTTTAACGAAACTAGAGCGAATCTGAGGCTAGTTTGAATCCAGTTTTTGAAGCGCCGGCGAGAGGCGCCTGAGGCGTCACATGTATCGGTCTCCTTGCCAAACGGGAGGACGGGATGGCTAAGACCGTCCTGATCGTGGAAGACAACGAGCTCAACATGAAGCTCTTCCGCGACCTGTTGGAGGCGCACGGCTACCAGACCTCGGGCACCAGCAACGGCTACGAGGCGCTCGATCTCGTTCGCAAGATGCGTCCCGATCTCGTGCTGATGGACATCCAGTTGCCGCAGGTGTCGGGCCTGGAGGTGACGCGCTGGATCAAGGACGATCCGGAGCTGCGCACCATTCCCGTCGTCGCGGTCACTGCCTTCGCGATGAAGGGCGACGAAGAACGCATCCGCGAGGGCGGCTGCGAAGCCTATTTGTCGAAGCCGATCTCGGTCGGCAAATTCATTGAGACGGTCCGGCGTTTCATCGGGTAGGGAGTGAGTTAAGTGTCCGCGCGTATCCTGGTCGTCGATGACGTCCCTGCCAACGTCAAACTGCTGGAAGCCCGTCTCTCTGCCGAATATTTCGACGTGATGACCGCTGCCAACGGCACCGAGGCGCTGGCGATCTGCCGCCGCGCCGAATGCGACATCATCCTGCTCGATGTGATGATGCCCGACATGGACGGTTTCGAGGTCTGCCGCCGCCTGAAGACCGATCCGGCGACGCACCACATCCCTGTCGTGATGGTGACGGCGCTCGACAGTCCCGCCGACCGCAACCGTGGGCTGGAAGCCGGTGCCGACGATTTCCTCACCAAACCCGTCTCCGATGTCGTGCTGATCGCGCGCGTCCGTTCGCTGACGCGGCTGAAGATGATGACGGATGAGCTGCGCATGCGCGCCATCACCTCGCTCGAGATCGGCATGCAGGCGCCCGAACGGAGCGCCGTGGCCGACACCGGCAAGGGCGGCCGCATCCTGCTGGTCGACGACCGCCAGTCCTCCTATGAGCGGCTGGCGACGCTGCTCGCCGCCGAGCACACCGTCGATGTCGAGCCCAATCCGACCGAAGCGCTGTTCCACGCGGCCGAAGGCAATTACGACCTCCTGATTGTCTCGCTCGACCTGAACAATTTCGACGGCCTGCGGCTGTGCAGCCAGGCGCGCTCGCTGGAGCGCACGCGCCATGTGCCGATCCTGGCGATTGCGGATGCCGAGAACTCGACGCGGCTGCTCCGCGGCCTCGAAATCGGCGTCAACGACTATCTGCTGCGGCCCATCGACAAGAACGAGCTTCTGGCGCGCGCCCGCACCCAGATCCGCCGCCGCCGCTACACCGATCACCTGCGCGACAACGTCCAGAACTCGATCGAGATGGCGATCACGGACGCGCTCACCGGTTTGCACAATCGCCGCTACATGGAGAGCCATCTGGCGACGCTCGCCGAGCAGGCCTCGACCCGCGGCAAGCCGCTCGCGCTGATGATCCTGGACATCGACTACTTCAAGTTGATCAACGACAATTACGGCCACGATGCCGGCGACGACGTGCTGCGCGAGTTCGCGGTGCGCGTGCGCAAATCGATCCGCGGCATCGATCTCGCCTGCCGCTACGGCGGCGAGGAGTTCGTGATCGTGATGCCGGAAACCGACCTCCACGTCGCCGGCATGGTCGCCGAGCGCCTGCGCCGCTCGATTGCCGGCGAGCCGTTCGCGATCCACAAGGGCACCAAGCGCATCGAGGTCACGATCTCGATCGGGCTCACCACGCTGGAAAAGAAGGGCGAGGCGGTCGCCGACGTCCTCAAGCGCGCCGACACCGCGCTCTACCGCGCCAAGCACGACGGCCGCAATCGCGTGGTGTCGCAGGCGGCGTGACGCGGGGCGGGTGAGGGGGCGCGTCGTCCGCGCCTCCATCCTCAGCCGTCGTCCCGGCCTGGTGCGGACGGGGGCAGTCACAAAAAATCTCGAAAACAACCCCATGCAAAGTAGCCGATGACCGGCGGAGGATGCCTCGTGCGTCCGCAGAGCCGTTTGACACGTCGGGCAAAACACCGGCATTATTTCATCATCCCGCACTGGCACGTGGGGCGAACTCCGCTGCCCGATACTCGCTGTCATTCCCCGCGACCCGGCTACGCCAAGGCTTCGCCGGGGCGTACGCTGTTGGGTAGCCGAAGCTTCAGCGTAGGCGGCAAGCGGGGAATCCAGTACGCTGCGGCTTCTCCGTATCCAACGACCGTCTCTGAGATACTGGATCACCCGCTTTCGCGGGTGATGACATCGCGTAATGCGGTGACAGTGGTCACTGCGGCGAACGCTTGCCCTTCACGGGCTTCGCCGTACCATCGCCCACATCCACACCCGCATTCCGCAGCAGCACCTTCGCTGCTTCCTTCGCCGCGCGGGCCATCGCGGGATCGTCGCGTACGAGGTCCTGCGCAATCGAGCCGTCGACCAGCAGGACGAGCTGGGTCGCGAGTGCGTCGGCCTCAGTGACACCGAGCGCGTTCAGCCGCTCGCGAAACCAGACGCGGCGGCTTTCCTTGAAGGCGGCCGCGATCTTCTTCACCGCGCGGTCCGCAGGCCCGAGCTCGGCGACCGCATTCACGAACGGACAGCCGCGAAAATCCTTCGCAGCAAATCGCCGCTCCAGCGAATCGAAGGTGGCGAGGATCTGCTCGGCCGGCGGCTTGTCGGACGGGCGCGGCTGCACGAAGCGGCGTTCCAGATAGGCCGCGATCAGCGCGTCCTTGGAGGGGAAGTGGTTGTAGAGCGTGCGTTTGGAGATGCCGACCTCGGCCGCGATGGTGTCGACGCCGATGGCGCGGATGCCTTGCAGATAGAACAGCTTGTCGGCGGTCTCGAGGATCCGCTCCTTCATCGTCTGTTGGGTGGGCGGGGGAGCCATGCGTCGGAATAAGCCCTCTTCGCTTGACAGCACCAGCCTTCTATAGGGTAAGTAAACAGGTCTGTGTAACTAAAATCAACGGGAATCGCAGACGACGGCTATCGTGCCGCGCCCACGAGGGAGAACAAAAATGCCCCTGTTGCAGGTCCTGCGACCGACATTGCCCATCCTGATCGGCGCCTCGATCATGCTGACGCTGAGCATGGGGCTGCGACAGAGCCTCGGCATCTTCCTGCAACCGTTGACGCATGACATCCACATCTCGGTGTCGGATTTTACGCTGGCGCTGGCCGTGCAAAACCTCGCCTGGGGCTTCCTCCAACCGCTCGCCGGCGCGATGACGGTGCGCTATGGCTTCCGGCCCATCATGATCGTCGGCTCGCTGATGTACATTGCGGGCCTCGCTTTGATGGCGACCGCAGGCGGCCTCATCAGCGTGATGGTCGGCGGCGGCGTGCTGATCGGCACGTCGCTGGCCTGCACCGCGGCGGCGATTGCGATGTCGGTGGCGGCACGCGCCGTCCCTGCGACGGTGCGCTCGACCGTGCTCGGCATCGTATCCGGTGCGGGCTCGCTCGGCGCGCTCTTGTCGGCGCCGATCGGACAGATGCTCAATGAGGGTTTCGGCTGGCGCATCGGGCTCGCTGGCTTCGTCATCATGTCGGTGCTGATGATTCCCGCCGCGTGGTACGCCGGCCGCGTTGACCAGGTTCCGCTGCCGGAGCCGGCGGCCGACGATATCGGCGATGCGACCGCGGCGTCCGTGGCGAAGGCAGCGTTCGGCAATGTCCCCTTTGTCGTGATGACCTGCGCCTATCTCGTTTGCGGCATGCAACTCGTTTTTCTGACTACGCATCTGCCGTCCTATCTCGCGATCTGCGGCCTCGATCCGATGCTGAGCGCGCAGACGCTCGGCATGATCGGCGGCTTCAACGTGCTGGGCTCGCTGTTCTTCGGCTGGGCCGGCCAGCGCTGGAACAAGCTGGCGCTGTTAGGGGCCATCTACATCCTGCGCTCGCTGGCGCTCGCCTGGTACTTCACGTTGCCCGCAACGCCCGCCTCGACGCTGCTGTTCGGCGCGATCATGGGCTTCCTCTGGATGGGTGTCGGCCCGCTTGTCGCGGGCGCCGTCGCCGAGATGTTCGGCCTTCGCTGGCAGGCGATGATCCAGGGCCTTGCCTTCATGAGCCACCAGATCGGCAGCTTCCTCGGCGCCTATGGAGGAGGGGTGCTCTACGACGCACTCGGCTCCTACACCATGGCCTGGCGCATCGGTGTGGCGCTCGGTCTTGCCGGCGGCATCATCCAGGTCGCGTTCGCGCTGATCCGCCCGGCGCAACCGCCGGTGCTCAAGGCGGCGTAGGCGGGGCGTGGGCCATGCGCGTCCGCTTAGGAACTTAAAGCGGACGCCGCGCTGCTTGGTTATCCTGGATCAGTGCGGACGTTTTGGCCGCTTGACTTCGGCGACCTGAAACTTGTTGCCGGCGGACAGGCTGCTGCAAATCCAGTAGGCTCTATTTCGGTAGTCGCCCAAGAATACCTTGGTCTCGACGCAATCCACGTAGGATTTGTAGGTGAGGTTGTCTCGGCATGTTGGCGAGAAAGGCGCATTTGCTTGTCCGCCCCCTGACTCGCTACATCCAACCCAAGGATCTTTGCCGTGCGGGAGGCTTGATTCACAGCCACCGTTGCAATTGCTGGCGACTTTCTCCAGCCTGGCAATCCTCCCTAATACTGAATCCGGTGCAGGCGAAGGCGTCCGTGTGGCTGACGACGACGTTTGACCGGTTGACGCAGTCCGGCGAGATGCCCCGGTGTTTGCCACGCGCTCCGGCCTATGTGGCCTTGCCAGCTGCTTCGGCGCGTCGACCGTGACGGGAGGAAGCGTGGCGGCGGAGCCTGTTGGAATTTGCGACGCTGCTGGGCCGCATATCAGGACGGTTGACAAGGCAGCGACGGTTGAAGGCACGACAAGGCTTGACGACAATCTCATGACCATGTCCTTCCCAAATCCGGAACGGAAATGCCGCGCCGGTAAATGCACGGTAACATACATTTCGAGTTGGACAACCGAGGGTTGAATGGCGCCTTGCGCGGCTCTCGTGCCCCGGACGCAGCGCAGCGCTTCTTCAGCGGTGCGCTGCAGAGCCCGGGCCCATGTCTCCGCATCGTACCGTTTTGCTTTCTGGGTCGCGGCTCTGCGGAGCAGCGTTGCACGCTGCGCCGCGTCCGGGACACGGGATGGGCAAAACGAAAACGGGGCCCAGTGGGCCCCGCAAAAGTCTTCAGCGTTCCGCGATCTTACTTGATCTTGGCTTCGCGGAATTCGACGTGCTTGCGCGCGACCGGGTCGTACTTCTTCTTGACCAGCTTGTCGGTCATGGTGCGCGAATTCTTCTTGGCGACGTAGTAGAAGCCGGTGTCAGCCGAGGACACGAGCTTGACCTTGATGGTGACCGCTTTGGCCATGTTCAGGACCTCAAAAATGAAGGGAATCTGGAGCCGGCCAAACGGCCCGCGTTGGCCGGCAACCTAGCCAGAAACCGCCGGAAGTCAAGGTTTTAGGGCTAGAAAAGCACCCAAATCGGACCCATCACGCCTCAAAGAACCGGTTTTTCGGCCGCGGCAGGCCCAGATTCTCTCTCAAAGTGGCCCCTTCATACTCTTTGCGGAAGATTCCGCGCCGCTGGAGCTCCGGGACCACCTTGTCGACGAAATCGTCAATCCCGGCTGGCAGGAACGGGAACATGATGTTGAATCCGTCCGAGCCACGGCCGACCAGCCATTCCTCCATTTGGTCGGCGATGGTCTTGGCGGTGCCGACGAAGGAGAGCCCGCCATAGCCGCCGACACGCTGGGCGAGCTGGCGCACGGTCAGCTTGTCGCGCTTCGCCAGATCGACCATCCGCTGCCGGCCGCTCTTGCTGGCATTGGTCTCGGGGATTTCCGGCAACGGCCCGTCCGGATCGAAGCCTGATGCGTCGGTGCCGAGAATGACCGAGAGCGAGGCGATGGCGCTGTCGTAGTGCACGCGGCTGTCGAGCAGGGCGCGCTTCTCCTTGGCCTCGTCGACGCTGTCGCCGACCACGACGAAGGCACCCGGCAGGATCTTCAAATGCTCGGGGGCGCGGCCGATCTTCTCCATGCGGCCCTTGATGTCGGCATAGAGCTTTTGCCCGTCGGCGAGGCTGCCGCCACCGGTGAACACGGCTTCCGCGGTTTCGGCTGCGAGCTGCTTGCCGTCCTCGGAGGCGCCAGCCTGCACGATCACCGGCCAGCCCTGCACGGGACGGGCGATGTTGAGAGGGCCGCGCACCTTCAGATATTTGCCGTTGTGGTCGAGCACATGCATCTTCGACGGCTCGAAGAACAGGCCCTGCTCGACATCGCGCACGAAGGCGTCGTCGGCGAAGGAGTCCCACAGGCCCGTGACGACATCGTAGAATTCGCGGGCGCGCTTGTAGCGCTCGGCGTGCTCCATGTGGTCGTCGAGGCCAAAATTCAGCGCCGCGTCGGGGTTCGAGGTGGTGACGATATTCCAGCCGGCGCGGCCGCCGCTGATGTGGTCGAGCGAGGCAAAGCGGCGCGCGACATGGTAGGGCTCATCGAACGTCGTCGATCCCGTCGCGATCAAGCCGATCCGCTCGGTGACGGCGGACAGTGCCGACAGCAGCGTGAACGGCTCGAACGATGTCACCGTGTGACTGCGCTTCAGCGCATTGATCGGCATGTTCAGCACGGCGAGGTGATCGGCCATGAAGAAGGCATCGAACTTGCCGGCTTCGAGCTTCCGGATCAGCGTCTTGATGTGATCGAAATTGAAATTGGCGTCCGGCCAGGCTCCGGGATAGCGCCAGGCGCCGGTGTGGATGCTGATCGGGCGCATGAACGCGCCAAGCTTGAGTTGCCGTTGTGCCATCGCGCCCTGTCCGTTCTGGGGTGTCGGTCGACATCACATAGGTGCGGCCTCCGTCGGCGCCACGGGGACGGTGCGGAACAATTTTTCGTTTTTCGGTCGCTCCCCAGCACAATCGTCATTCCACATTGCGCAAGTGCGCAATGGGGGCGCGCGTCAGCGCGAGCCCGGAATCCATCGGGCCGCACAGACCGTTGAGAGATGGATTCCGGGCCCGCGCCAAGAGGCGCGCCCCGGAATGACGGGAGGAGGGGCTCTTCCATCGAAGCTATCGGCCGACTGGTCCGAAGAACTCCACCATCGCCGGAGCCGAGAAGCTCATCTTGTTCTGGATTCACCCTCAGCAGGTCATTCCGGGGCGCCGCGTGAGCGGCGAACCCGGAATCCATCGGGCCGCACAGACCGTTGAGAGATGGATTCCGGGCCCGCGCCAAGAGGCGCGCCCCGGAATGACGGGAGGAGAGGGCTCCTCCATCGAACCGATCGGCCGCCCGGTCCGACCAAGCCATGACTTCGGCCCGTGAGGAGACTTCCGATGGCAAGCGCAATGACGGTGGACGGCACAATCCGCATCGACTGGTCCATGCCCTGGGTCGGCCGGCCGCTGTCGCTGCCGCTCCTGGCGGCGAGCGCCTATCTGCTGTGGAATGTCGCCCTGGGCCTACAGCAGGACTTCTCTGGCTTCGGCCGATTGGCCGATGACCTCGTGCCCGTCCTCGTGTTCACCGGCCTCGGGCTCCTCGTCGGCATACCCGGCCTGATCCTGCTCACGTTTCGCTATTTCGTCGTTCTCAACGAATCGCTGCGCCAGATTGTCATCACCAGGCAGTTCGGACCGCTGAATATTCGCAGCCTGCGCAATCTCGCCGATTATCATCTGATCAGCATCACGGACGACTACGATCCGCAGCTCACGACGTATGACGTCAGCCTCTGCGGCAACAAGGGGACTGCGCCGATCACGCTGTCGAGCTTCACGACGCGCGACGAGGCGAACAGGTTCGCAAACGAGCTTGGCCGCGTCCTCAAGCTTCCGGCGCGCGACTATGTCGGCACTGAGCCGGACGCGGATGACGAGGCCGAGAGCTGAGATTCTTGTTTTGACGCGTTTTCTCGACGCGAACCGGTATCCGCTTCGCTTGAGAACGCTCTAGCCCAAAATATCCTTCTGCATCTTGCCGCCGTAGAAATGGAAGAACGGCACCGGCGCATCGTGGCGGAGCGGGCCGGTGGCGAGGCGCGTGTCGAGCTCGTTGAGCACGTTGCGCGTCATCGGATGCAAATCGGCGAGCGGCTTGGAGCCGAGCTCGACCCACACCAGCTCGACGAGCTCCGCATCCGCATGGATCACACCCTCGACGCGGTGGGTGATCGCGGAGGCGTCCGCGGTGAAGAAGCGCGTGTCGAAGCGCTTGACGCGGCCGGGCGGAGTGATGGCGCGTGCGATCAGGAACAGCCCGGACGGGTCAGGCAAGAGGCCTGCGTCCGCGAACGGCGCCCATGGACCCTCAAGCTTGGGCACCTTGCCGTCGGCCTTGCGCCCGAGGCAGAGCCCGGTCTCCTCGCAGGCCTCGCGGATCGCAGCAACGGCCAGCGACTTCGCGCGTGACGCCGGCGTCTTCGGACTGCCCTTGGCGAGGTTGGCTTCCAGCTCGGCAGTGATTGGTGCCGCGCACGGCACGCGATAATCGGCCTTGTCGACGCGGCCGCCGGGGAAGACGAATTTGCCGGGCATGAACACGACGTTGTCGTGGCGCTTGCCGACCAGGACTTTTGGAATCGTGCCGCTGCGATCGACCAGGATCAGCGTCGCGGCATCCCTGGGCCGGAAATAGGGATGATGATCAGGCTCCTTCTCGTCGTGAACCTTCTCTTTTTCCGCCTGCGCCGCTTCCGTCATTTCCTCACCCGAACTGTTTTGCTTATTCTTGATTTAAACCGGCGGAATACCATCCGGAGGATTGTCGTCAAAGCCGTGCATGCGCAGAGCCCATTGCAAGCCGACCACAGCGCCCTTGACCGGCTGCAGCAGCCCGAGCGAAGCGAAGAAGGTGAAGGGCAGATAGGCCGCGAAGGTCAGCCACACAGGAGTCGAATAATTGGTTTCGATCCAGAGAATGGTCGGCACCACGATGTGGCCGACGATGACGATCACGAGATAGGCGGGCAGGTCGTCGGCGCGATGCGGCGTGAAGTCGAGGCCGCAGGACGAACAATTATCGGCCGTCTTGAGGAAGGCGCGGAACAGCTTGCCCTCGCCGCAGCGCGGGCAGCGCCCGCGAAAACCGCGCTTCATCGCGCTCCAGACATCGCGCTTCTCGACGAGGCCGGTCTCGCGCGTCCAGATTTTTGGGGCCGTGCTCATTGCGTCCATGCCTTGCCCTTTGCGCCTTTACCCTTCTTTCCTTGGCCCTTCTTCGCCTTGCCGGATTTCTTCTGCTTCTCGGGCCTGCGCTTCTTTTGCTTCGGACTGCGTCCGGGATGCGCCTTGAACGATTTGCGCTGGGAACGAAAATCCCTGCGGCTGCGCGGCGCGCTCTCGCCGGCCGACAACAGCTCGAAGCGCAGCGCACCGGCAACTGGAGCTGCTTCTATCAGACGGACGTCGACGACGTCACCCAGCTGGTGCATGGCACCGCTGCGCGTGCCAACGAGAGCGTGGCGGCTCTCGTCATAGTTGAAATATTCCGTGCCAAGGGATCGGATCGGGATCAATCCGTCGGCGCCGGTCTCGCTCAGCTTGACGAACAGGCCGGCGCGCGTGACGCCGGAGACGCGGCCCTGGAACGTCGCGCCGATGCGGTCGGCGAGGTGATGGGCGATCAGCCGGTCGACGGTCTCTCGCTCCGCCTTCATCGCGCGCCGCTCGGTCAGCGAAATATGGGCGGCGACCTCGCCCAGCGTTTCCGGCGTCTCGCTGTCGGGCAAGGCGCCTTCGCCGAGGCCGAGAGCGCGAACCAAAGCGCGATGCACGACGAGGTCGGCATAGCGGCGGATCGGCGAGGTGAAATGCGCGTAGCGGCGCAGGTTTAGGCCGAAATGGCCGTAGTTTTCCGAGGAGTACTCAGCCTGTGCCTGGGCACGCAGTACCACTTCGCTGACGAGCGGGTAGTAATCATGGCCCTCGAGCTGTGCCAGCACGCGGTTGAACAGCGTCGGGCGCAGGGCGCCTGCTTTCGCGAAGGGGACGTCCAGCGTCTCCAGAAACTCCTGGAGCGCATGGACCTTTTCCAGCGTCGGCTCGTCATGCACGCGGTAGATCAGCGGCAGCGACTTCTTCTCCAGCATCTCGGCCGCCGCGACATTGGCGAGGATCATGAATTCCTCGATCAGCTTGTGCGCATCGAGCCGCTCCGGCACGACGACGCGATCGACCGTGCCGTCGCTCTTCAGCAGGATCTTCCGCTCGGGCAGGTCCAGATTGAGCGGATCGCGCTCGTCGCGTGCGCGCTTGACGCAGGCATAGGCGGCATAGAGCGGTTTGAGGATCGGATCGAGCAGGGGGCCGGTGGTGTCGTCCGGCCGTCCGTCGATCGCGGCCTGCGCCTGCGCGTAATGCAGCTTCGCTGCCGAGCGCATCAGGATGCGATGGAAGGTGTGCGAGCGTTTGCGCCCGTCCGGGCCGATCACCATCCGCACCGCGAGCGCGCCGCGCGGCTCGCCCGGCACCAGCGAGCAGAGATTGTTGGAGATGCGTTCCGGCAGCATCGGCACGACGCGGTCGGGGAAATAGACCGAGTTGCCGCGGTCGAGCCCATCGCGGTCGAGCGCGGTGCCCGGCCGGACGTAGAAGCTGACATCGGCGATCGCGACGTTGACGATGAAGCCGCCCTTGTTGTTCGGATCGTCATCGGGCTGCGCATGCACGGCGTCGTCGTGATCCTTGGCGTCGGGCGGATCGATGGTGACGAGCGGGACGTCGCGCCAATCCTCGCGCCCCTTCAGGTTGGCCGGCTCCGCCGCTTCGGCTTCGCGCTCGGCCGCGGGCGTGAACTGCAGCGGAATGTCATGGGCGTAGATTGCGATGAGGCTGATCGCCTTCTCCGACTTGACTGAGCCGAGCTTCTCCTTGACGCGGCCTGAGGCGAGGCCAAAGCCGCGCGAGCGGACGATGTCGACGCTGACGAGGTCGCCATCCTCTGCTCCTTGCGTTTCGGTCTTCGCGATATTGAGTTCACGATCGGCGAACTTCTTGTCGACCGGGATCAGCCGGCCGCCACCTTCGGGAAGGCTGCGGAAGACGCCGAGGATCCGGCTCTTGGCCTTGTCGATGACCTTGATGATGCGGCCGCGATAGGCAGGGCCTTCCTCCTCGTCCGAACGCTCCACGCGCAGCAGCGCGCGGTCGCCGACGCCGGCCGCCGTACCCGGCTTTGGCCGGCGCGGCATCTCAATGAGGATTTTTGGCGGCTCGCCGCTTTCGACCTCGTCCCATTCGGCGGGGGAGGCGATCAGCTCGCCATCGGAGTCGCGACCGGTGATGTCGGCGAGCAGCGTCGGCGGCAGGCTCTCCGGTTCCGAGACCTTGTGGCGCTTCTTCTTGATGATTCCGTCGTCGGCGAGCTCGCGCAGCATGCGCTTGAGCTCGACGCGATCGGCGTTCTTCAGGCCGAACTCGCGCGCAATTTCGCGGGTCCCGACCTTTCCGTGATTTGCCTTGATGAAGGCGACGATGGCATTCCGATCGGGAAAGCCACGGTCATTCTTGCGTTTCACTTAACCTCTAATTCTTGCCGGCACTCTTCTTGGCCGGAGCCTTGTTGGCGCCACTTGCCTTGGTCGGCGACGTCTTTGCGGTCGACGACACGGCTGCGCGCGCCTTGCTGGTGGATTCTGATTTGGTCTTGGCCGCGGCTTTCTTCGCGGCCGGTTTCTTAGGTTTAGGCGCAGCTTCCTCGCCATCGGCGCTCTTCGCCGCCTTGGTTGCCTTCTTAGGCTCCTTGGCCTTCTTTGCCTTGGTCTTGCCGCCGCCCTTGGCCGCGCGCTCGTCGATCAGCGCGATCGCCTGCGGCAGCGTGATCGCGTCCTTCTCGATCTCGTTCGGGATCGTGGCGTTGACGCCGCCTGCGGTGACGTAGGGGCCGTAGCGGCCGCTCTTCACGGTGACGGTGCCGAGCGTCGGGTGATCGCCGATCGCCTTGCCGGGATCAGCGCCGAAGCGCCGGCTCGGGCCCTTCGCGGCCTTTTCCGCGATCAGCGTGACCGCGCGATTGAGGCCGATGTCGAAGACCTCGTCGCCGGCCTCTAGGCTGGCGTAGGTCTTCTCGTGCTTCACGAAAGGCCCGAAGCGGCCGAGACCTGCGGTGATCGGCTGACCGGTTTCCGGATGCTTGCCGATCTCACGCGGCAGCGACAACAGTTTCAGTGCGAGCTCGAGGTCGACGTCGCCAGGGGACGTGCCCTTCGGGATGCCCGCGCGCTTCGGCTTCTCGCCTTCCGCATAATCCTTCTGCTCGCCGAGCTGGATATAGGGCCCGAACCGGCCGGCCTTGACCCAGACGTCGAAGCCGGTGTCGGGATCCTGGCCGAGCGAGCGGTCGGCGCTCGCCTCGCTGTCGGCAGCGAGCTGGCGGGTGTAGCGGCATTCCGGATAGTTCGAGCAGCCGACGAAGGCGCCGAACTTGCCGGCCTTCAGGTTGAGCCGGCCGCTGCCGCAGCTCGGGCACTGCCTGATGTCGCCGCCATCGGCGCGGGGCGGATAGATGTGCTGTCCCAGCATGTCGTCGAGCACGTCAAGCACCTGCGCGACGCGCAGATCCTTGATGTCGTCGACGGCGCCGATGAAGTCGCGCCAGAATTCCTTCAGCACCTGCTGCCAGGAAATCTCGTTGTTGGAGATGCGGTCGAGCTGCTCTTCCAGATTGGCGGTGAAGTCGTATTCGACGTAGCGGCTGAAGAAGCTCTCCAGGAACGCGACCACGACGCGGCCCTTGTCCTCGCCGTGCAGGCGCTTCTTCTCGAGCTTGACGTAGCCGCGGTCCTTCAGGACCTGGAGGATCGAGGCATAGGTCGAGGGCCGGCCGATGCCGAGCTCTTCCATGCGCTTGACCAGCGAGGCTTCTGAGAAGCGCGGCGGCGGCTCGGTGAAGTGCTGGGTGACGGCGAGCGACTGCCGCTTCAGGGCTTCGCCCGCGCTCATGCCGGGCAGGCGGCGGGAGTCCTCGTCCTCCTCGTCGTCGCGGCCCTCTTGGTAGAGCGCGAGGAAGCCGTCGAACTTGACGACCTGGCCGGTGGCGCGCAGCTCCAGCGTGCGACCGCCGGCCTTCGCCGTGATGTCGACGGTGGTGCGCTCGAGCTCGGCCGCTTCCATCTGGCTCGCGATGGTGCGCTTCCAGATCAGCTCGTAGAGCTTGGCCTGGTCGGCATCGAGCTTGCGGGCCATGGCGGCCGGGCGGCGGGAGAGGTCGGTCGGGCGGATCGCCTCGTGCGCTTCCTGGGCGTTCTTGGCCTTGGTCTGGTACTGGCGGGGCGCATCCGGCACGTAGGCGTTGCCGTAATCCTCGCCGATCACCTTGCGCGCCTGGGTGATTGCTTCGCCGGCGATCTGCACGCCGTCGGTACGCATATAAGTAATGAGTCCGGTGGTTTCGCCGCCGATGTCGATGCCCTCATAGAGCCGCTGCGCGATGCGCATCGTGTGCGCCGGCGCAAAACCGTATTTGCGGCTGGCTTCCTGCTGCAGGGTCGAGGTGGTGAACGGGGCCTGCGGATTGCGCCGGGCCGGCTTGGCGTCGACAGCGGTCACCGCGTAGGTGGCCAGTTCCAGCGCCTTCTTGAAGTCTTCCGCTTCCGCGCCGGTGCCGATGTCGAGCCGCTGGATCTTCTTGCCGTCGGCGCCGACCAGGCGCGCCTCGAAGGCGTCGCCGCGCGGCGTCAGCAAAGTCGCGATCAGTGACCAGTATTCGCGAGCCACGAATTTCTCGATCTCGAGCTCGCGGTCGCAGACGAGGCGCAGCGCCACCGACTGCACGCGGCCGGCCGAGCGGGCGCCCGGCAGTTTCCGCCACAGCACGGGGGAGAGTGTGAAGCCGACCAGATAGTCCAGCGCGCGGCGCGCCATATAGGCGTCGACCAGCGCGCCGTCGATCTCGCGCGGATGCTTCATCGCTTCCGAGACCGCCTGCTTGGTGATGGCGTTGAACACCACGCGCTCGATCTTCTGGTCCTTCAGCGCGCGCTTCTCTTTCAGGACCTCCAGGACGTGCCAGGAGATCGCCTCGCCCTCGCGATCAGGGTCGGTGGCGAGAATCAGGCGCTCGGCACCCTTCAGGGACTTGGCAATGTCGTTGAGCCGGCCGGCCGCCTTGGGGTCGACCTCCCAGATCATCTTGAAATTTTCGTCCGGATCGACGGAACCGTTCTTGGCAGGCAGGTCGCGGACATGGCCGAACGAGGCCAGAACCTCGTAGGACGAGCCCAAATATTTGTTGATCGTCTTGGCTTTCGCCGGCGACTCCACAATGACGATATTCATGTAGTTCCAGTAACTTACGGGAAAATCTTGGGCCGAATTCGAAAGGACTCGCATCGGCCGTTTCGACCCGAACATGGGTGGTGAGGCCCCCGCTGTCAAATCGAGGGGTGTTGAAAGGCGTCCCGATGGGAAAAGTTTCATATCGAAAAAGTTGTAAAATACCACCCTGGAGTTGCGATCGATGTCGGCGTAAAGTTTGCGCGGGGCATGGATTCGGGTGGGGACTGGTGACCAAGCCAGCAAGAAAACGGGCGCGCGCCGTAACAGGCGCGCAACGAGGCTCGCGTCACGAGGAACCGGGCGAGGGTGGGGCGGATGAGGCGGTTGCCTTCATCGCCGAGCAGGTGGCAGCGCTGCGCAAGCTCGCCGAGCGCCACAAGCTCGACGTGCTGCATTATCTCCTGGGCATGACGCAGCTCGAAGCCGACGAGCATTTGAGGCTGCGGACGAAGCGGAAGCTGTCGTAGGGGGCCTCATGCTGTCTCTCTTTCTTTCATTGATGGCGTTGTTGGCCCCGTCATCCTGAGGTGAGAGCCATGCGGCGCATGGGGAGCCTCGAAGGATGAACGGCCGGGACGCAGCCGGGCGGTCGCCCTTCGAGGCTCGCCGAAGAGGCGAGCACCTCAGGATGACGGCGAGTGAGTTGAGTGCGCTGCTCTATCCTCCGTCATTGCGAGCGCAGCGAAGCAATCCAGACTGCCGCTGCAGAAAGACTCTGGATTGCTTCGCTGCGCTCGCAATGACGGTGTGGTTAGCCGTTGCGGCATGCCAATTTCGCCAATCGTTGGCCGAGATATTCGGCCGTGCTCAAATCGCTCTGCTGCAAGGCGCCGTCGATCAAATGGGTTGCCAGTCCAAGCTGGCTGCCCAGGCGATTGCGGCCGCTCGGATCCTCTCCGCCCGGAATATCCAACCCGCACCAAAGCATGCCGTGCTGTGCGGCCAGAATGGAAAAGTAGCTCAACGTATGCAGTTGATCGCCGCTTGCACACGCACCTGTCGTAAAGCCGCCCGCAATCGTGTTGGCCCATCGCTGCTGGGTCCATCGGTCGCTTGAGGCGTCTGCGAAGGCTTTAAATTGGGCCGCTGGCCCGCCCATGTAGGTCGGGCTGCCAAATGCAACTGCGTCGGCGCGGTCAATCGTCTCTAACAATCGCTCATTCTGAAAACGGCCCGACACGATGTCGTCGCCGGCGATCCGACAAAGCGCGACCTCCGCCATCCCAGCCGCGCCGCGCGCCACCGCATGCGCCAGCGTCTCGGTGGTGCCGGAGATGGAAAAATACACGATGGCGAGTAGGGGCATGGCGGTGCCGCTTTGGCTGTCTGACGATCTTTGACGCCGTCTAACTTTTGTACAAGTCCCTCCAGCCGTCATTGCGAGCGTAGCGAAGCAATCCAGAATCTTTCCGCGGGGATTGCTTCGCTACGCTCGCAATGACGGGTGTGGTAGCAGTTCGGTCTTATCCGGCCGCCCGCCGCCGTGGCGCTGGCCGCGGCTTCAGCGTGGTGTCCGCAGGGCTGAGCAGGCGCCCATCCTCCGCGCGCAGTTCGAGCTTTCGCACCGGGCGGCCCTTGTCACGATCGACCAGGATGGTTGCGATCTCCTCGGGGTGGTCGTCGAACTCCTCGCTCCATTGCCGGAGCGCGACCAGGATCGGGAAGGCGCCGCGGCCTTTCGGCGTCAGTACATATTCTGAATAGGCGCTGCCGTCGGAGGCGGGGGCGGTTGCGAGGATGCCGTGGTCGACCAGCGCGCGCAGCCGCACCGCCAAAATGTTCTTCGCCATACCCAGCTTGCTCTGAAACTCGCCGAAGCGGCGCAGGCCGAACAGCGCCTCGCGAATGATCAGGAGCGACCACCAGTCGCCGATCGCTTCCAGCGACCGCGCGATCGGGCAGGCGTCACCTTCAAAGCTCGTTCGTTTCACCATCGTCTCGGTCCCGTCGCGTCCGCCGGTTTCAACATCGATCACGCGCTTGTGTGGTTGCATTATAAAACCATTTGGCCTAGATGGCAATTTAGTTTCATTATGCAACCATTGGAGGCGAGCGTGAGACTGAAGAACAAGACGGCACTGATCACCGGCGGCAACAGCGGCATCGGCCTTGCGACCGCAAAGCTGTTCGTCGCCGAGGGCGCCAAGGTGATCATCACCGGACGCAACAAGGAAACGCTGCAGGCCGCCGCGAGAGAACTCGGTCCGAACGCGCTCGCGCTCGCTGCCGATGCGACCGACATCGCCGCGACCGAAGCCGCGATCAGGAAGGGGGCCGAAAAGTTCGGCAAGCTCGACATCGTATTCGCCAATGCCGGGATACCCGGCAGCACGCCGCTCGGTTCAGCGACGCTGGAGACCTTCGAGAAGGTCATCAGCACCAACCTGACCGGCGTCTTCTTCACCGTTCAGGCGGCGTTGCCCTGCCTCAACGACAATGCCTCGATCATTCTCAACGGCTCGGTGATTTCCGTGCTCGGCATTCCCGGCTACTCGGCCTACGGCGCCGCGAAGGCCGGCGTGCGGGCGATGGCGCGGATCATGGCGTCGGAGCTGTCGCCGCGCGGCATCCGCGTCAATGTGGTCGCGCCCGGTGCGATCCGCACGCCGATCTGGGGCGCCGCGATTGCAACGCCCGAAGCCGAAAAGGCGTTCGAGAAGCGCATCGCGCTGTCGACGCCGCTCGGCCGCATCGGTGAACCGGATCACATCTCGAAGACGGTGCTGTTCCTCGCCTCGGATGATTCCGCGCACATCCAGGGCCAGGAGATCTTCGTCGACGGCGGCGCGGTTGCCTCGCCGAGTGGCGCTCCGATCTATCGCGGTTGATCAGCTCTGACGAAAATTGAACCGGTCGGTTGCCATGACGTGGTTGCACCGGCCGGTTCCTGCGTCTGCGAGGTGTATTTGCTGAACCTTACGTGATGAGGTTGAACCTTCGCGCAAGCTGCCAAGACATTTTTACGGGCGGGGTCATAAGACCCATTCCATTTAAGGGAGCCCGTTATGTCAAAAGCAGCCCGTATTTTTTCTGCGATTTCAGCACCACGTATTTACACCGAAAAATCCGCCATTCCGGCCAAGCGCTCCGACAGGTCCGAACTGGTGGCGGTTGCCATCTTCTCCGGGGTCGGCCTGCTCGTCTCGCTGATTGCCGTCATCCTCGGCATGCAGGGAGTCTGGTTTTAGCTTTGTCGAATGCGCGCCGGTCCATCAGCCGCCGGAGGAGATCTGGCGGCGGCTGATGATGCCGGTGTGGTGTCAGGCCGCGCGCAGGCTGGTTGCGGCCTTGAGCGCGCCCGCCAGCGCTTTCTCACGATGTTCCGGGCCAACCTGGATGCCATCGGCGGTGATGAATTCCGGGTTTGTGATGCCGATGAAGGCAAGCACGCCGCGCAAATAGGTCTCCAGGTGCTCCAACGATGCGGCGGGCATGCCAGCGCCGTAATAGCCGCCGCGCGAGATCGCCACGATCACGCGCTTGCCACCGGCGAGCCCTTCAGGGCCAGCCGCGCCATATTGAAAGGTCTTACCTGGTACGATGATGCGGTCGATCCAGGCCTTGAGCTGGCTCGGAAGCGTGAAATTGTACATGGGCGCGCCGATCACCACGACGTCGGCATCGAGGAACTCGTTCAGCATGGCCGCGCCTGCTGCCAAGTCGGAGCCGAGTTCGGCCGGCGCGGGCGCCCCCTGCGCGACCGCGAGGTGCGATCCGGAAAGATGGGCCAGCGGGGTCTGCGTCAGGTCACGATAGACGATGTCGAGCGACGGCGTCGCCTGCTTGAGCCGGTCGACGATGGCGGCGGAAACCTGCCGGCTGACGGAGTGGGGGCCGAGCACGCTGGAGTCGATATGGAGGAGTTTCATTTGGGTCACCCATGGTATAGGTTTGTAACCAGCGCTACATGAGTGACTATCGAAATCCCCGCAAGAACGCACTTTTTTGAGCCATGGGCACATCATTGAAACCGACACACATCGAGTTGCCTGCCGCGCCGAGGCCGGATCCCGACCATGCGGACTGCCGCGGGGTCGCCTCCGTGCTGTCGCGCGTCGGCGACAAATGGAGCGTGTTCGTGATCATGATGCTCGGTGACGGGCCGAAGCGCTTCAACGAGCTCAAGCGCATGATCAACGGCATCTCGCAGCGGATGCTGACCTTGACGTTGCGCGGGCTGGAGCGCGACGGGCTCGTCACGCGCACGATCTTCCCGACCATTCCGCCGCGCGTGGATTACGAACTGACCGATCTCGGCCGCGGGCTGTCACGGCCCGTGGAAGCGCTCGGCAAATGGGCGATGGAGCATCTGGCGCAGATCGAGGCGGCACGTACGCGCTTCGATGGGCGCAACGATACTTAGATTAGCGACACCAATCCGCCGCCGTGGCGCTCGAGCTTTCCGGCGAGCTCGAGCTCGAGCAGCACGGTGCGCACGATGGCAGGCGAGGCGCCGGACATCCGCACGAGATCGTCGATCGAGATCGGGGTGGGGCCGAGCAGGCCTGTGATCTGATCGCGGTCGTGGCCTTGAGGATCGCTCTCGAACGGTTCGCTGTCGGGCTCGCCGGCGGGATGCATCAACGGCCGCTCCATGATCGGCTGCACCGCATTGATGATATCGGCAGCCTCGGTGACCAGTGTCGCGCCTTGCTTGATCAGATCATTGGTGCCGGCGGCGCGCGGGTCGAGCGGAGAGCCCGGCACCGCAAACACTTCGCGGCCCTGTTCGGCCGCCATGCGCGCGGTGATCAGCGAACCCGAACGATGCGCCGCCTCCACCACGACCACGCCGAACGAAGCGCCGGAGATCAGCCGGTTGCGGCGGGGGAAGTCACGGGCGCGCGGCTCATGGTCAAGCGGCATCTCGGAGATCGCAGCGCCATTCTGGTCGAGGATTGCGACGAGCAGATCGCCGTGCTCGGGTGGATAGATGCAGTCGTGGCCGCCGGCCAGCACCGCAACCGTGCCGCTCGCAATGCTCGTGCGGTGCGCGGCCTGGTCGACGCCGCGCGCGAGCCCCGAGATGATCACGAACCCGGCTTCGCCGAGTTCGCGGGCGAGCTGACCGGCAAACTTCAGCCCGGCGCCGGAAGCGTTACGCGAGCCGACGATCGCGATCATCGGCCGCATCAAGGTCGCGACGGCGCCGCGCACAGCCAGTAGCGGCGGCGCATCGTCGAGCGTTGCAAGCCGGGACGGATAGCCGTTCTCGCCGGGCGCGAGCCAGGCGATGCCGAGCCTTCGGCTTGCGGCAAGCTCGGCCTCCGCCTCAGCCGCGGTGCAGATGCGCCCCGATCGCGACGCGCCACCGCGGCGCGCCAGATCCGGCAGCCGCTCCAGCGCGGCCCGTGCGGTGCCGAAATGATCAACGAGCGAACGGAAGGTGCGCGGGCCGACATTGTCGGAACGGATCAGCCGCAGACGGTCTATCCGCTCAGTCTCGGTCAGCTCCACGTTTGAATTGATGGCGTCCACGGCGTCTCCTTGCAGGCACAGCATGGAACAACCTGAGGGCGTGAGCAACAGCGGGCTTAAGCTTGCGCGACCTCGACGCGATGCTAAAAGCGATCCCAATAAGAAGGATTTTGCCATGATCTCACTCGCCGACCTCCAGCGCCGCATCGAAGCCGGCGAGCTCTCGCCCGATGCAACGATTGCGCAATCGCTCGAGGCGATCGAGACGCTGGAGAAGGATGTCCGCGCCTTCGTCCGCCACGACAAGTCGGGAAGAGCGCAGGCGTCCGGTCCGCTGCGCGGCATTGCGGTCGGCATCAAGGACATCATCGACACCGCGGATTTCCCGACCGAGATGGGCTCAGAGATCTATCGCGGCTGGCAGCCGCGCAGCGACGCGCCGGTCGTGATGATGCTCAAGCGCGCGGGCGCCACCATCATCGGCAAGACCACGACCACGGCATTCGCCTCGCGCGACCCGACGCCGACGCTCAACCCGCACAATTCCGGCCACTCGCCGGGCGGCTCGTCGTCCGGCTCGGCCGCGGCCGTCGGCGCCGGCATGATCCCGCTGGCGCTGGGCACCCAGACCGGCGGCTCAGTGATCCGCCCCGCCGCCTATTGCGGTGTCGCGGCGATCAAGCCGTCGTTCCGCATGCTGCCGACGGTCGGCGTCAAATGCTACTCGTGGGCGCTCGATACGGTCGGCCTGTTCGGCGCCCGCGCGGAGGATCTTGCGCGCGGGCTGTTGGCGATGACCGGTCGCAGCGAATTTTCCGACATTGTCGCCGCCAAGTCGCCGCGCATCGGTGTGGTCAGGCAGGATTTTGCCGGGCCCGTGGAGCCTGCGGCGGAGCGGGGGCTGCAGGCCGCGATCAAGGCGGCCGAGCGCGCCGGTGCCAGCGTCGAGACCGTCGACATGCCGGAGGCGGTGCGGGAGGCCTGGCGCATTCACCCGATCATCCAGGACTTCGAGGCGCATCGCGCGCTCGCCTGGGAGTTTTCGGAGCGTCACGACGAGATCGCGCCGCTGCTGCGCGCCGGTCTCGATGCAACGGTCGGCTTGACGCCGAAAGAATATGACGAGGCGCGCCGGATCGGACGGCGCGGCCGCCGCGAACTCGGTGAAGTCTTCGAGGGCGTCGACGTGCTCTTGACCTACTCAGCGCCCGGCACAGCGCCGGCCAAGGAGCTCGCCACCACGGGCGACCCCCGCTACAACCGGCTCTGGACGCTGATGGGCAATCCTTGCGTCAACGTGCCGGTGCTGAAGGTCGATGGCCTGCCGATCGGCGTGCAAGTGATTGCGCGCTTCGGCAATGATCCCGGCGCGCTCGCGGTTGCGCGCTTCCTGGAAGAGGCGCTGGCGAAATCAAGCTAGCGCTGTGTCTCTTACGTCTGATTCACGTAATGTCATTCCTGGACGTCATTCCGGGGCGCGACGAAGTCGCGAGCCCGGAATCCATTCACCCGCGTACTCTGTGCCCGATGGATTCCGGGCTCCCTCGCTCCGCTCGGGCCCCGGAATGACGGAATGGACTGTCGGAGTCACAACACCAGCGCCGGCTCGACGCGAGCGGCCTGTTGATCGCGTTTGGCGAGCGAGGGCGCACTGACGCCTTCGCCTTTCCGGAGCCATTGCTCCGCGGCCTCGCGGCCGCTCCGGTGCAACAGGCGGATGAAGCCGCGGCCGAGATCGGTCGATGAGCGCTGCGCCAGGCCATCGACCGCATCTTCCGCCGCAAGTCGGAACAGGCGCAAGTCCGACGCAGTGTGCGATTGCGCCCAGTCCAGCGCAGCGACTTCCGCATTGAGCGCGGCGTTTGCCGCGATCTGATCGAGCCGGCGGTCGATCGCCGCGAGTGTGATCGGCACATAGCTGTCGCGGGTCGGCGTGACCTGGACCAGCAGGAGGTCGGAAGCCGTCGATAGCTGCGCCAGCCGCAGCAGCGGCGGGTTGCCGCCGAAGCCGCCGTCCCAATAGGCCTCGCCGTCGATCTCGACGGCGCAGTGAACCAGAGGCGGGCAGGTCGAGGCCAGCGCGACATCGGCGGTGATCGCGTCATTGCCAAAAATCTGCTGCTGGCCGTCGCGGATCCGTGTCGCCGCGATCAGGAGCTTTGGGCATCCTGCCTCGCGCAAAGCCGCAAAGTTGATGTCGCGCGACAGCGCCTGCCGCAGCGGATCGAGGTCGAACGGATCGAACTGTCCGGAGCGCAGCGTCGGCCCGAAGGCGACCGAGCTTCCCGCCGGCGAGAAGCCGCCGACCAGCATCAGCGAGCGGAACGAGGCCTCGTGCATCAGCCGAACCCAGAACCGGTTCAGCCGGGCGCGGGCGCCTTCGCGTCCGCCTTCGGCGAGGCCGGAAGCGAGCAGAAGCGCGTTGATGGCGCCGGCGCTGGCGCCGCTGATCGTGTCGATCTCGATGGCCGGCTCTTCCAGCAGTCTCTCCAGCACGCCCCAGGTGAAGGCGGCGAACGTGCCGCCGCCCTGGAGGGCAAGCGACAGTTTTTGCGGTGGCCACTGCTCGGAGCGGACTCGCTTCGGCACGCGGGTGGCGACGGCGGCTACAGGCTCGATTTCGGGAGCTGTCTGGGGGACGGGGACCGGCGCCTGCGGTGGCGGCGAAACGGGCACAGGCTCAGGGGCCGGTGAGGGGGTATCGGACCAGATATCCGTTGCCGAGAGCAGCATGCTTGCCGCGGTGCGCGCAGCACCCAGCGAGCCACCTTCGTCATGCGCGCCGACAATCTTCTCGCTCATTCTGAGCTACCGCGTAACGCCATTTTCCGCCGTCAGGATGACAGGCCTGGATATCGTTGGCCACTCCGGCCAGAAACAGGCCGGAAGTTGCGAACAGAATTTGGCATATAATGCGGAAGGGGTGCGGCGGTATCCGTACTTTTTCCGGACTTACGATTTCTGTCCAATCCGGCTCTCATTGCCCGATTGCAATCGCTTGATGTTCTCGCGGTGCATGTAGAACAGCAGCAGCGTCAACACCGCGAACAGCGAGGCCAGGGCGGGGTGGCCGAACCACCACAGGAACAGCGGCGTGACGAAGGCCGCGACCAGCGCCGACAGCGAGGAGTAGCGGGTGGTGAAGGCGGTCGCGAGCCACAGCAGGCAAAACACCACCGCAGCCGGCCAGAACAGGCCGATCAGGATGCCGATATAGACCGCTACACCTTTGCCGCCTTTGAACTTGAGCCAGACCGGGAAGAGGTGGCCGAGGAAGGCGCCGAGCCCCGCCAGCATCGCGGCATTGGGGCCCGCGATGTAACCGGCGATCACCACGGCCGCGGTGCCCTTCAGCGCGTCGAGCAGCAGGGTCGCCGCGGCGAGCCCCTTGCGTCCCGTACGCAGGACGTTGGTGGCGCCGATATTGCCGGACCCGATCGAGCGCAGATCCTGCGTGCCGGCAAGCTTGGTCAGCACCAGCCCGAATGGGATCGAGCCGAGGAGATAGCCGATGACGAAGGCTACGGGGAGGAAGGCTTCAAGTCCCATCGCCGCATCTCCATGTCCGGCATATTTCCCGCGCATGGTCTTTTCCTGACGCGTTTTCCTGACGCGAACCGGTATCCACTTCGCCTGAAAACGCAACGTTAGACATGCTCAAAGACCGTTCGCCCACCGACGATGGTGCGCACCACACGACCTGTGAAGCGGGCCTCGTCGAACGGTGTGTTCTTGCAGGGCGATTTGAGATCGGCGGGATCGACGATCCAGGGCGTATCGGGGTCGATCACGATGACATCAGCCGGAGCTCCGGTGCGCAAGGTTCCGCCGGGCAGGCCGAGAAGCTCGGCGGGACGGGTCGACATCGCCCGGATCAGCGTCTTCAGTTCCATCTCGCCATTATGCACCAGCCTGAGGCCCGCCGGCAGCATGGTTTCGAGCCCGACGGCACCGGGGGCGGCCTCCGCGAACGGCAGGCGCTTGACCTCGACGTCCTGCGGATTGTGGTCGGACATGATGACGTCGACGAGGCCGGAGGCCACGGCCGCGACCAGCGCGCGGCGATCGTCCTCTGTCCGCAGCGGTGGCGACAGTTTCAGGAAGGTCCGGTACGGACCGATGTCATTCTCGTTCAGCGCGAGATGATTGATCGAGACCGAGGCGCTGACGGCGAGGCCGGCGTCGCGGGCGCGCTTCAGGATGTCGAGGGAGTCGGTGCACGACAGCGAGGCCGCGTGATAGCGGCCGCCGGTGAGTGCGACGAGCCGCATGTCGCGTTCCAGGATCACAGCTTCGGCGGCATTGGGGATGCCCATCAGGCCGAGGCGGGTCGCGAACTCGCCCTCGTTCATGACGCCTTCGCCGACGAGATCGGGATCCTCGGTATGGTGCACGATCAGCGCGCCGAAATCGCGGGCATAGGTCAGCGCGCGGCGCATCACCTGCGCGTTCGTGACGCTCTTGTCGCCGTCGCTGAAGGCAACCGCGCCGGCGGCCTTCAGGAGGCCGAACTCGGTCATCTCTTCGCCGCGCAGTCCTTTTGTCAGCGCCGCCATCGGCTGGATGTTGACGATCGCGGTGTCGCGGGCTCTGCGCATCACGAAATCGACGGTTGCCGAATTGTCGATGACGGGCGATGTATCGGGCTGGCAGATGATGGTGGTGATGCCGCCGGTCGCGGCCGCCTGGCTCGCGGAGGCAAAGGTCTCGCGATGGCTGAAGCCCGGCTCGCCGACGAAGGCGCGCATGTCGACCAGGCCGGGGGCGACGATCTTGCCAGAGCAGTTGACGATGTCGGTGCCTTCGGGGACGCCGGCGGCGCCGATGCCGCGGCGGGTCTCGCGGACGATGCCGTCGGCGATGAGGACGTCGCCGATGCCGTCGAAATCCCGAGAGGGATCGACGACGCGGGCATTTGCGAGCAGGACTGGGCGGCGGTCGATCAACATCGGCATCACGCGTTCGGCAAGTTGCGGGCGAGCGCTTCGAGCACGGCCATGCGTACGGCAACGCCCATTTCCACCTGTTCGCGGATCAGGGACTGCGCGCCATCGGCGACGGCCGAGTCGATCTCCACGCCGCGGTTCATGGGACCGGGATGCATCACGAGTGCGTCCGGCTTGGCGTAAGCGAGCTTCTTCTGGTCGAGCCCGAAATAGTTGAAGTACTCGCTGGATGACGGCACGAAGGAGCCGTTCATCCGCTCGCGCTGGAGCCGCAGCATCATGACGATGTCGGCGCTCTCGAGGCCCTCGCGCATGTCGCGCGCGACCTCTACGCCCATCCGCTCGATCCCGGGCGGCAGCAGCGTGGAGGGGCCGACGACGCGGACGCGGGCGCCCATCGTGTTGAGCAGGATGATGTTGGAGCGGGCCACGCGCGAATGCAGCACGTCGCCGCAGATCGCGATTGCGAGGCCCTCGATCCGGCCCTTGTTGCGGCGGATGGTCAGCGCGTCGAGCAGGGCCTGCGTCGGATGCTCATGCGCGCCGTCACCGGCATTGATCACGGAACCGTCAACCTTGCGCGCCAGCAGTTCCACCGCGCCGGAGGCGTGATGGCGCACCACCAGGATGTCCGGGTGCATCGCGTTCAGCGTCACCGCGGTGTCCATCAGGGTTTCGCCCTTGCGGATCGACGACGAGGACACCGACATGTTCATGACGTCGGCGCCCAGGCGCTTGCCGGCGAGCTCGAACGAGGACTGGGTCCGGGTGGAGGCCTCGAAGAAGAGGTTCACCTGCGTCCGTCCACGCAGGACGGTGCGCTTCTTGTCAACCTGGCGGTTGAGCTCGACATATTCTTCGGACAGGTCGAGGAGGCCGGTGATGTCGGCCGCGGAAAGGCCCTCGATGCCCAGCAAATGCCGGTGGCCGAGGACGAAGGTCGATTTCGATGTCATTAAAAGCAGAGCTATAGGCGGGGATGGGTGAGGGGGCAAGGGCCAATGCTGGGGAAGTGAGTTATCCCCTGATCTGTCCGTTTGCCGTTACGCCGCGCCCCAATAATCCGAGGTGCTGCAGTCTTCTCCGTCATGCCCGGGCTTGTCCCGGGCATCCACGTCCTTTTTGCGTCAAATGCGATAGAAGATCGTGGATGGCCGGGACAGGCCCGGCCATGACGATGTGGGGGCTTCCGTTGAAGACGATTCTAACAGTGCTCTTGGTTGCGATACTCGCTGGCGAAACCCATGCCCAATCGCTCCCCGGCGGCTTCGTCTATTTGCGCGACATCGATCCCACCATCATCCAGGACATCCGCTACGCCACATCAAACAATTTCGTCGGCCGCCCGCTCAGCGGCTATGGCGCCGGGGAATGCGTGGTGAAGCGGGAGGTGGGGATGCGGCTGAAGGCGGTTCAGCTGGAGCTCGCCAGCCAAAACCTTTCGCTCAAGATGTTCGACTGTTACCGGCCGGCGCGTGCCTCTCTCGACATGGTCGCGTGGTCGCAGAATGGTCGCGAGACCGCCGCCGAGCGGCGCTACAATCCAAAAATCCCCAAGACCGAGCTGTTTCGCCTCGGCTACATCGCAAGCCGCTCGCAGCATTCCACCGGCGCCGCGCTCGACCTGACGCTGGTCGATCTCAAAGCCGACAATTCCGCCAAATTCGATCCATCGAATGCCTATGCCGATTGCACGGCGCCGGTCGGGGCCCGGCCGCCGGAAGGCAGCGTCGACATGGGCACCGGTTACGATTGCACGGACGTGAAGGGCCACACCGCGACACCGTCGATCACGCCGGAGCAGCGCGCCTGGCGCAAGCGGCTGGTCGCTGCCATGGGACGGCAAGGCTTTGTGAACTATTCGAAGGAGTGGTGGCATTTTTCCCTGCCGGGGGCGGGCGGGGCGGCCTATGATTTCCCGATCCAGCCGCGGCGGAACTGATTCCGGTCCGAGGACATGTCATGACCCAGCCAACCTTCGCGACCCACGAGGTCTTCAACCAGTCACCGCCCTTCGAGGATGTCGATCTCTTCGCGGCTGACCGTCCTCTGGTCGAGGCGGTGAAGGCCAATGGCGGCGCTGCGGCAGAACAGGAGCTGTCAGCGTTCGGCAAGCATTGGGGCTCGGCGGCGATGGCCGAGCGCGGGCGCGTGGCGAACGAGAACACGCCGAAGCTGCGCACCTTTGACTCGAAAGGCAATCGCTGCGACCGGGTCGAGTTTCATCCCGCCTATCACGAGCTGATGGCGCACAGCGCGCATGCCGGCGTGCACAATTCCACCTGGACCGCGGATGGGAATCCCGCGGGCGGTGCCTCCGAGGTTATTCGCGCAGCCAAATTCTACATCGCCGCGCAGGTCGAGACCGGCCATCTCTGTCCGATCACGATGACGCGCGCCTCCGTCGCTGCATTGGCGCTGCAGCCGGATCTGCTGGGGCGCGTGATGCCGGTGCTGTCGACGACAAGCTACGATCCCGCCTTCGCGCCGTGGTGGGAGAAGCGCGGCATGACGCTCGGCATGGGCATGACCGAGAAGCAGGGCGGCACCGATGTGCGCGCCAACATGAGCCGCGCCGTGCGCGATGGGAACGCCTATCGCATCACCGGCCACAAATGGTTCATGTCCGCGCCGATGTGCGATGCGTTTCTGGTGCTGGCGCAGGCCGAGGGCGGGTTGACCTGCTTCTTCATGCCGCGCATTGCGCCGGACGGCTCCGTCAACGCGATCCAGTTCCAGCGGCTGAAGGACAAGCTCGGCAACCGCTCCAACGCATCTTCGGAAGTGGAATTCGTCGGCGCCTATGCAGAGGCCGTCGGCGAGGAGGGCAAGGGCGTCCGCACCATCATCCAGATGGTGCAGCTCACGCGGCAGGATTGCGCGATCGCCTCCGTCGGGCTGATGCGCTCGGGGCTCGCGCATGCGCTGCATCACGCGCGTCACCGCAGCGTGTTCCAGAAGCATCTCGCCGATCAGCCGCTGATGCAGGCGGTGCTGTCGGACATGGCGCTGCACGTGGAGGCGAGCGTCGCGCTGGTGATGCGGCTCTGCCGCGCCTTCGACCGCACGCCGCACGATCCGGCTGAGGCCGCCTACATGCGGCTGCTGACACCCGCGATCAAATACTGGATCTGCAAGAGCGCGCCAGGCTTCCTCTACGAGGCGATGGAGTGCCTCGGCGGCAACGGCTACGTCGAAGAGGGCATTCTGGCGCGGCACTATCGGGAGTCGCCGGTCAACGCGATCTGGGAAGGCTCGGGCAACGTGATGTGCCTCGACGTGCTGCGCGCGCTTTCGCGCGAGCCGGAAGCCGCGATGGCGGTGCTGCAAGCTCTTGCTGCCGAGACAAAAGGTCTGTCAGGCGCAGGTGAGGCAATTGCTTTCATCGGCAAGACTTTTCGCCGCGCCGATGGCGAGCGCGTCGCGCGGCTCGCGGTCGAGAGCCTCGCACTGCTTGCCGCCGCCGCTGCGCTCAACGGCGTGTCGCCTCGCCACGCCGAGCTCTTTGCCGCCACGCGCCTCGCGACCAATCATGCCAGCATGTATGGCGCGGTGGAGCTGGAGAGCGGGGATGTGCGCGGCCTGCTGGAGCGGGCGCTGCCGTGAGTGCTCCATTGCTTACTCGCACCTAACGAAAGCTCCCTGATGGACTCCCTAAATCCCGACCATCCGCCGCTCATCGTGCCGCCAGCGGAAGTCGCCCCGCGCGTCTGGAAGTTCTGGGGCACGGCGCTGTGGGGGCTGCTCATCTTCGCCGCGATGTTCGTCGGACAGGTCGGCGCGATCGTCTTCCTGGTGGTGCTTCGCGGTCTCCCGGTCGACTTGGCCTCGATCCAGCTCGTCGGCCAAGAGCCTCAGGCGCTGGCGCTGTCGGTGATCATGGGTCTGCCGGCGACGCTGGCGGCGGTCTGGCTTGCCGTTCGCCTGAAGGGAGCATCGTTCGCCGATTACCTCGCGCTGCGCTGGCCGTCCTGGAGGCAGCTCCTGTTCGGCGCCGTCGGCCTCGTCCTGCTCGTGGTGGCGTGGGAGACGATGTCGCGGACGCTCGGCCGCGAGGCGACGCCGGGCTTCATGACTGATCTGCTCAAATCGGGCCGCGACAAGGGCGCCGCAGCGATGCTGCTGCTAGCATTCAGCGTGGCCGCGCCGATGTCCGAGGAAGTGCTCGCGCGCGGCTTCCTCTATCGCGGCTGGTCGGCAAGCTTCCTGCGCGTGCCCGGCGCGATCCTGCTGTCGTCGCTGGTCTGGACGGTCGTGCATCTGCAGTACGACATGTACTTCCTCGCCGAGGTCTTCACCATCGGCGTCTGGTTCGGCTACATGCGCTATCGCGCCAATTCGCTCTGGCTCACCATCGTGCTGCACGCGCTGAACAACATGACCGCGGTGGTGCTGACGATGTGGCTGGGCAGCTAGCTCGGCGCTCGCCACGCGCACCATTCCTTGTTGACGGTGAGCAAGTTGGTCCGATACTCTGGGTAGAGTGAATATTGCGCGTATCTGAAAAGTTGTTACGAAAATCCTTTATGACGGATCTCAAAAGCGCGAGCGGTTCTGTCCCACCGGTGCGTCGGACCTGGGACTTTTGGGAGACAACGCTAGTTGCCTTGATTGCAGATGGTGCTTTCGTCCTGACGGGCGGAATTGTCGTGAGTATCATCCTGGCCGTCAATGCCGGCCTGAAGACACCAGCTCCAGGGGAACTCCACGCGTTGGCGTCACAGGGGCGCTGGTATGGAGTCGCCATCATCTCGGGAACGCCGCCAGCTATCGCTGTGCTCTGGATTGCGATCCGGATGGCCGGCAGAGAATTTAGCGAGTATCTCGCGCTGAATTGGCCAACCGGGGGCGAAATAGTGCGCGCCCTCGCCATCACGACAATCTTTTTGTCGATCGAGGGATTCGTGCTGTCGAAGATGGGGGCGGGCGGAGGGGGATATCAACCCGATCCCATGCTCGTTGTCGGTGGGGCCGCGGGATTGCTGGCGTGGCTCATTGGAGGCTGTATCGCTGGACCTCTCGTCGAAGAGTTTGTTGTTCGCGGCTTCTTGTTCCGCGGCTGGTCGCAATCTTCTCTCGGGCCGATCGGAGCCATTGTCCTTACATCCGCAGTGTGGGCAATGAACCATACCCAGTACGATTGGTTCGGACGCCTACTCATTTTCGCTTTCGGACTTGTTCTTGGCTACATTCGATGGTCCGGCAATTCCACATGGCCCACGGTGGTGGCCCACTCGGCCTGCAACACCTTCATCCTTTTTACATTGGGGCGCTACGTCTAGCGCACAGCCACCAGCGCGATCACGATCGGCATCGTGATTGCCGCCAAGATCGTCTGCAGCGTGATGATCTGCGCCAGCAGCGGCGCATCGCCGCCCATCTGGCGGGCCAGCACGTAGGCGCTGGAGGACGTCGGCACCGCGGCGCAGATTGCCACAATCGCGAGGCTGTCGCCGGAAAGGCCGAACCAGAGGGCGAGCGGCAGCGCGAGGATGGGCATTAGCACCAGCTTGAGCACCACGCCGATCGTGGCGCCCACGCTTGGACGGAGCAGGCCTTCGAGATGCAGACCGGCGCCGGTGACGAGCAGGCCGATGGCGAGCGAGGAGCGGCCGAGCGCATCGGCGACCTCGTGCCAGATCTTCGGCAGGGGCAGGTGAGCGAGGTTGATGACGATGCCGATCATGCAGGCCCAGATCAGGGGATTGAGCACCACCGTCATAACGATCGCGCCCATGGACTGCTTGTTCGGTGAGGCGTAGTGCGCGAGCACGGCGACGCTGAATACGTTGACCAGCGGGATGATGGCGACCATCGCGACCGAGGCGAGCGCCAGCCCGACATCGCCGAACATGTTGGCGCAGACGGAGAGCGCCACAAAAGTCTGCCAGCGTGTCGCGCCCTGGAAGATCGAGGTGAAGGCGGGGCCGTCGATCTCGAGCCGCGCCAGGGCCGGCCGCACCGCGAGGCAGAGCAGCGACATCGCGAGCACCGACAACAGCAGCGCGCCGCCGACGCCGGCGACCGGCACCTTGGAGAGGTCGGCCCTTACCAGAGTCTGGATCAGGAGCATCGGAAACAGCACGAAATAGGTCAGCCGCTCCAGCCCGTGCCATTGCGTGTCGAGCCGCATCAGGGTGCGCTTGAGCACGATTCCGAGCACGATGAGGATGAAGACCGGCAGCAGTGCCGCGATCACGACCGCCATGGGTCAGTCCATCCCGGGTGCTGCACGCAGATTGGCGAGCCGGTCGAGCGCGCCTTGCAGGATGAAGATCGCCGCGTGCTCGTCGATGACTTCGGCGCGCCTGGCGCGGCTGACGTCCATGCCGATCAGCTCGCGCTCCACCGCCGCTGTCGACAGGCGCTCGTCCCAGAGGCCGATGGGAAGCGCGGTGAGGCCGGCGAGGTTGCGGGCGAAGGCGCGGGTCGATTGCGCGCGGGGGCCTTCGCTGCCGTCCATATTGATGGGCAGGCCGAGCACGAAGCCGGCTGCCTTGCGCTCGGTCGCGATCGCAAGCAGCCGCGCCGCATCCTGCTTGAACGCCTTGCGCTGGATGGTCTCGACGCCGGTCGCGAGCCGACGATCGGGATCGGAGACGGCGACGCCGATCGTCTTGGTGCCGAGGTCGAGCCCGATCAACGCGCCGCGCGCGGGCCAGTGGGTTGCAGCATCGACCAGGGATAGGATAGGAGCCGGCATGGCATCAGCGCATAGCATGCGTCGCGCCGCGGAGTGAACCCTGGACAATGGATGCGCTGACACTATTCGGCCTGTTTGCCGTGACCGCGATGCTGGTCTGCTATGCCCTGGAAGACCGCAGCCACTGGTTCGTGTTGCTGTTCGCCGCGTCCTGCGCGCTCGGCTCGGCCTATGGCTTTCTCCAGGGCGCCTGGCCGTTTGGCGTGGTCGAGGCGATCTGGGCCATCGTCGCATTGCGGCGATGGCATCTCAGGCCGCGGTGATGGCAGCGCAATCCGGGCGAGGCCTGCCGGGAGCAGGCGGAGTCTCGCCCGGGTCGAGCTTGCCGATCAGCGGATCGCGATCGGGTTGATCATCGCCTGCACACCTCCGGTCCAGCGCGGCTGCCCGAGCACGAACAGGAATTCATATCCCTTGTCCCGGGCGAGCGCGGCCGTATCCATGTTCTCCAGGATGTAGGTCCCGTTCATGGCGAGCAGGATCTGATGCACCTCGAACACGTTCTTGGACTCGAAGGGTAGCACCTCCAGCGCCCAGGTGTCGGCGCCGATCGCGACGACGCCCTTGCTGGTCAGGTACTTTGCGCCTTCGACGCCGAGGCCGGGCTCGGCGGCCGAATAGCGCTTGTCATCCTTGCCGATCAGGCTGAGCCAGCCGGTGTGGAAGATGACGACGTCGCCCTGGCGGATCTCGACGCCCTGCTTCTTGGCGACCTCGTCGATCTCCTTGACGTTGAAAGCGGTGCCTTCCTTGACCACGTCGGTGTTGTAGTAGGCCGCCATGTCGAGCAGGACGCCGCGGGTGACCATCGGCGGCACCTTCTCGATGCCGAGCTTCTTCAACCCGGTCGGATCGGCGAAATCGGCGAGCTTGTTGCCGTTGTAATAGACGTGCTCGACGCCGAGATGTCCAAGACCGTCGAGCTGGCTGCCGATGCCGACCCAGGTATCCAGGATGTCGTCATTGTAGGTTGCCTTGTTGGGACCGAGGCCCGAGCTGCCTGCCTGCCCGGGTTGCACGATGGTGAGCTTGAACGTGCGCGGCGGATAGGCGGGCGTATTGGGCGTGACGGGCATGCCAAGTGCATAGGTCTTGCCGGTCTTCACCAGTGACGCGGCCTTCACCACGAGCTCGGGCGTCATGTAGTTGGCGGCGCCGATCTCGTCGTTCGGCCCCCATTTCGATTTCGTCCAGTCCTGTGCGCTTGCAGTTCCGATCGTCGCCGACAACGCAGCGACGCAGCACAACACGTGCGTATTGCGCATCGATAGTCCTCCCGATGTTTGGCTTCGTTATGGTTTCGCGCCGGCCAGTGACACACCCTAACGTAGAATGGCCGCGCGCTTCAAAGCTTTTCGAACTGCTGCGCTGCGATGGCTGAACGGAACACGCAGCGTCGATCGATTCAAAATCGACAGATTTGTGTCGATGAATTTCGCGTCGTGGAACGACGCGCTGGGTCAGGCCGCGATGACGTCGTCTTCTTTCTTCAGGCAGGAGATGAAGCTGCTGAGCGCGCTGTATTGATGTCCGCTGCGGCGCTGAATGAAGAGCGTCTCGACGCGAGCATGCGCGGGGTTCAGCGTATGGATCGACACGTTGCCGATCATCGCAGTGCGTTCGACCACGGCGCGCGGCAACAGTGTCACGCCCATGTCGGCGGCAACGCAGCCGATCATGCCATCGAGCGTGCCGAGCTCGAAGCGCGCTGCCGACGGCCAGCCGAACTCGACGAAAATTTGTTCGAGGCGCTGGCGATAGGTGCAGCCGGTGCGGAACGCCAGCGCGGTCGGCCCTGACTCCGGCGTCGCGGCGCGCAGCTCCTTCAGCGAGGTCCAGCGGCGCGCACTGACCAGCACTAGCTCTTCGCGAAACGCGCTGGTGGCCACAAGGTCGGCGTGCTCGATCGGTCCGGCGACGAAAGCGCCGTCGAGGACACCATCGAGCACCGAAGCGACGAGGTCAGCGGTGGTCGCCGTGCGCAAGGTCAGCCGCACCGCCGGAAAGCGGCGGTGGAAATCGGCAAGCAGCGGCGGCAACCGCACGGCGGCGGTTGTCTCCATCGAGCCGATCGCCAGCGGGCCCTTCGGCTCGCCATCGTCTCGCGCGGCAAGCACGGCCTCGTTCGACAACGCGGCCATTTTTCGCGCGTAGGGCAGGAGACGCTTGCCGGCGGCGGTGAGCGTCATGCCGCGGCTGTGCCGCTCGAACAGCGGCGTGCCGATCTCGGCCTCCAGCGCCTTGATGCGCTGGGTGACGTTCGACTGCACGGTGTTGAGCTCTTCGGCGGCGCGGGTGATACCGCCGGCGCGGGCCACCGCGGCAAAGGTCTTGATATCGCTGAGTTCCATGGTGTCGTTTCGTTTCCGAGATGGCAGCGTTCAAAAGAATTCAATTTTCGAGAATGCTATTCGCGCTTAACGTTGCTGTCCAGAGTGGGAGGAGCCATGCCGATTGCGACGCCGCTGACGGAGCTTCTTGGGATCACGCATCCGATCCTGTCCGCGCCCATGGATACGATCGCGGGCAGCCGGCTGACGCGTGCGGTGAGCGAGGCCGGCGGCTTCGGGATCCTGGGCGGCGGCTACGGCGACCGCGCCCGGTTGGAGGCCGAGACGGCCCGGCTGAAAGGCTTTGCGCCGTTCGGCATCGGCTTCATCACCTGGAGCCTCGCCAGGCAACCCGAGCTCCTCGATGTTGCGCTCGAGGCGGGTCCGCAGGCCGTCATGCTCTCATTCGGCGATCCCGCGCCGTTTGCACCGCGCGTCAGGGCGCACGGTGCACGGTTGATCTGCCAGGTGCAGAGCGAGGACATGGCAAAACAGGCGTTGGACGCCGACGCAGAGATCCTGATCGCGCAGGGCACCGAAGCCGGCGGCCATGGCGCATCGCGCACCACCGTCGACATCGTACCGGCGATCGTCGATCTTGCGGCCGGACGCGTGCCGGTCGTTGCGGCCGGAGGGATTGCGGATGGTCGCGGCCTCGCGGCAATGATGATGCTGGGCGCATCCGGCGTGCTGATCGGGACGCGCTTCTATGCGAGCGTGGAGGCCGATGGCGCGGAGGAGGCGAAGCAGCGCATTCGCGCGGCGAACAGCAATGACACGGTGCGCGGCGTCATCGTCGACTGGTCGCGAGGTCTGTTCTGGCCAGCCCCGTTCACCGCACGCACGCTGGTCAACGACCATATCAGGCGTTGGACCGGCCGCGAGATCGAGCTGATGCAAAGAGCCGGCGAGGTGGCCGTTGGGTATGCCGCGGCGAAAGCCGCGGGCAATTTCGAGGTCGCGGCGGTCTTTGCCGGCGAGGCCGTCGGCCTGATCCATGATATTCCGCCCGCGGCCGAAATCGTCGAGCGGATTGCAATCGAAGCGGAGCAGCTTCTTGCTGGCCGGCGCAATTCCGGTGCTTCTTTCCCTTCTCCCACAAGGGGAGAGGGGTTGCAGCGAGCCAACTAGAGAGACCAAACAATGTGGCCTGACCGTCGACTGATCGACCTCTTCAAGACCGAATTCCCGATCGTGCTGGCGCCGATGGCGGGCGTGATGGATGCGGAACTCGTGATTGCCGCTGCACGAGGTGGCGCACTGGGCTCGTTGCCTTGTGCGATGCTGTCAGCGGAGAAGGCGCGGGAGCAGGTTGGCGCCATCCGGAAGCACGTCTCCGCGCCAGTAAACATGAACTTCTTCTGCCACACGCCGGTCGATCTTACGGCCGAGGCCGAAGCACGCTGGAAGCAGCGGCTTGCGGACTACTACAGGGAGCACGGCCTCGATCCGGCCGCACCGATCAATGCCGCCAACCGCGCGCCGTTCGATGCGGCCTTCTGCGAGGTGGTCGAGGAGCTGAAGCCGGAGGTCGTGAGTTTCCATTTCGGTCTGCCGGAGGCGGCGCTGCTCAAGCGCGTCAAGGCGGCCGGATGCATCGTCATCTCGTCGGCCACGACGGTGAAGGAAGCGGTCTGGCTCGAGCAGCGCGGCGTCGACGCCGTAATCGCGCAAGGCGCGGAGGCGGGCGGTCATCGCGGCATGTTCCTGACGGAGAAGATCAGCGAGCAGCCCGGCACCTTCGCCCTGGTGCCGCAGGTCGTCGATGCCGTGAAGGTACCGGTGATCGCCTGCGGCGGCATCGCCGATGGGCGCGGCATTGCCGCTGCCTTTGCGCTCGGTGCGTCCGGCGTGCAGATCGGCAGCGCGTATCTGCGCTGTCCGGAATCCAAGGTCACGCCCGGTGGCCGCAAGGCGCTCGCCGAGGCGGGGGACGATTCCACCGTCATCACCAACGTGATGACCGGACGGCCGGCGCGCGGGGTGCAGAACCGCCTGATGCGCGAAGTCGGCCCGATATCGCCGGACGCGCCGGTCTTTCCCCATGCCGCGACCGCGCTGGGGCCGCTCAAGGCCGCTGCCGAAAAGCAGGGCAGGGTGGATTTCACCAACCTCTGGGCCGGCCAGGCCATCGCCATGGGCCGCGAGGTGCCGGCGGCAGAACTGACCCGGGATCTGGCCAGATCGGCGCAGGCCCGCCTGAAAGCGCTGGCCGGCTAGGCGGGAAGCGCCGGTTGCAGCGCAAAAGGGGCCTCTGCTATACGGCGGTTAGGTTTTGCCGTTAGAGGCCTTATATAATGTCCGTCGACGCTGCTACCGTCCGCCGCATCGCGCATCTGGCGCGCATTGCGGTTTCCGAAGACGAGGTTCCGCACTTGCAGGGCGAGCTCAACGCCATGCTCGCCTTTGTCGAGCAGCTCTCGGAGGTGAATGTCGAGGGCGTCGAGCCTATGACCTCGGTGACTCCGATGCAGATGAAGAAGCGTCAGGACGTGGTCAATGACGGCGAGATCGCCGACGATATCGTTGCCAATGCGCCGGCGATCGAAGGTCACTTCTTCCTGGTGCCGAAGGTCGTCGAGTAATTTGCATAGCGTTTTCGAGCGAAGTGGAAGCCGGTTCGCGTGAAGAAAACGCGTCAAACTAAGGACACCAGGTCCGATGTGCCTGCTATGCGACGATGAGAAGGCCTACCAGGCCTATATGAACTATCTCGACGCCATGGAGCGGCAGGGCAAGGCTGCCGATCCCAATGTCGCCGTCAATGCCGTGCTCGACGAGATCGAAGCGGCGGCGAAAGCCTCCGCCAAAAAAGACGACCCGGCCAACGACAAGACCCTGTCTCCGTTCTTCTGCAGCCCGATCAATAAATGACCGATTTGACATCGCTGACGCTCGCCGAGGCCCGCAAGGGTCTCGCCGACAAATCTTTCACGTCGCTGGAATTGACTGACGCGCACCTCGGCGCAATCGAAGCCGCGCGCGTGCTCAACGCCTTCGTGATGGAGACGCCCGACCAGGCGCGCGCCATGGCGCGCGAGGCCGACGCCAAGATCGCCAAGGGCGATGCCGGCCCGCTCGCCGGCATTCCGCTCGGCATCAAGGATCTGTTCGCGACCAAGGGCGTGCGCACCACGGCGTGCTCAAACATCCTCGGCAATTTCGTGCCGACCTATGAGTCCACCGTCACCTCGCAGCTTTGGCGCGACGGCGCCGTCATGCTCGGCAAGCTCAACAATGACGAGTTCGCGATGGGCTCGTCGAACGAGACATCCTGCTTCGGCCCCGTGGGCAACCCCTGGCGGCGCGATGGCTCCAACGCCACGCTGGTGCCGGGCGGCTCGTCGGGCGGCTCGGCCTCGGCCGTGGCGGCGCTGCTCTGCATGGGGGCGACTGCGACCGACACCGGCGGCTCGATCCGCCAGCCGGCGGCGTTCACCGCGACCGTCGGCATCAAGCCGACCTATGGCCGCTGCTCGCGCTGGGGCGTCGTCGCCTTTGCCTCGTCGCTCGACCAGGCTGGCCCGATCGCGCGCAGCGTGCGCGACGCAGCGATGCTGCTGCGCTCGATGGCCGGTCACGACCCGAAGGACACGACCTCGGTCGACATTCCCGTACCCGACTACGAGGCCGCGATCGGCAAATCCGTGAAGGGCATGAAGATCGGCATTCCCAGGGAGTACCGTCTCGACGGCATGCCGGCCGAGATCGAAAAACTCTGGGGCGAGGGCGCGGCGTGGCTCAAGGCCGCGGGCGCAGAGCTCGTCGAGGTGTCGCTGCCGCACACGAAATATGCGCTGCCGGCCTATTACATCGTGGCACCGGCCGAGGCCTCGTCCAACCTCGCGCGCTATGACGGGGTGCGCTACGGCCTGCGCGAGCAAGGCAAGAACATCATCGAGATGTACGAGAACGCCCGCGCCGAAGGCTTTGGCGCCGAGGTGAAGCGCCGCGTCATGATCGGCACCTACGTGCTGTCGGCCGGCTACTACGATGCCTATTACCTGCGTGCGCAAAAAGTCCGCACGCTGATCAAGAAGGACTTTGAGGACTGCTTCGCCAAGGGCGTCGACGCGATCCTCACCCCCGCAACGCCCTCCGCCGCATTCGGCATCGGCGAGAAGGGCGGCGCGGACCCTGTGGAGATGTATCTCAATGACATCTTCACGGTCACCGTGAACATGGCGGGCCTGCCAGGTATCGCCGTGCCCGCTGGCAAGGACGCGCAAGGCCTGCCGCTCGGCCTGCAACTGATCGGTCGGCCCTTCGACGAGGAGACACTGTTCTCGCTCGGCGAGGTGATCGAGCAGGTGGCGGGCCGCTTCACGCCCGCGAGGTGGTGGTGAATGTCGCGGCATTCATCGCGAGCCTCGACGGCGCGACGCCCGCGCCGGACCTGAACGCGCCGCTCGCCGGTCTCTGGTGGGCCGCCAAGGGCGACTGGGACCAGGCGCACAGGATCGTTCAGGACGACAACAGCCGCGACGCCGCCTGGGTGCACGCCTATCTGCACCGCGTCGAAGGCGATCTCGGCAATGCCGGCTACTGGTATCGCCAGGCAGGCCAGCCCACGGCAAAGGATTCATTGGAGGCGGAGTGGGAGCGGATTGCTGCCACGCTGCTCGGGAGCAAGATATGAGCACGGCCACGCACAAGCTTCTCAAGGGCGCCACCGGTGACTGGGAGATGGTCATCGGCATGGAGATTCATGCCCAGGTGACCTCGAACTCAAAACTGTTCTCGGGCGCCTCGACCGCGTTCGGCGGCGAACCTAACAGTCATGTGTCGCTGGTCGATGCCGCGATGCCGGGCATGCTGCCCGTCATCAACGAGGAATGCGTCAGGCAGGCTGTCCGGACCGGACTCGGCCTCAACGCAAAAATCAATCTGCGTTCGGTGTTCGACCGGAAGAACTATTTCTATCCAGACTCGCCGCAGGGCTACCAGATCAGCCAGTACAAGTCGCCGGTGGTCGGCGAGGGCGAGGTGCTGGTCGAGCTCGACGGCGGCCGCAGCGTCACCGTCGGCATCGAGCGGCTGCATCTGGAGCAGGATGCCGGCAAGTTGCTGCATGACCAGTCACCGTCCATGACCTATGTCGACCTCAACCGCTGCGGTGTGGCGCTGATGGAGATCGTCTCCAAGCCGGATATCCGCGACGCCGAGCAGGCCAAGGCCTATGTGACGAAGCTGCGCGCGATCCTGCGTTATCTCGGCACCTGCGACGGCGACATGGAGAAGGGAAGCTTGCGCGCCGACGTCAACGTCTCGGTGCGCAAGCCCGGCGGGCCGCTCGGCACCCGCTGCGAGATCAAGAACATGAACTCGATCAACTTCATCGGCCAGGCGATCGAGTACGAGGCGCGGCGCCAGATCGAGATCATCGAGGACGGCGGGGAGATCGACCAGGAGACCCGTCTCTACGACCCCAACAAGGGCGAGACGCGCTCGATGCGGTCCAAGGAGGAGGCGCACGACTACCGCTACTTCCCCGATCCCGATCTCCTGCCGCTCGAGTTCTCGCAGCAATTCGTCGATGAGTTGAAGGCGAACCTGCCCGAGTTGCCGGACCAGAAGAAGACGCGCTTCGTCGCCGACTTCGGCCTGTCGGCCTATGATGCGAGCGTGCTGGTTGCCGAGCGCGAGAGCGCGGTGTTCTACGAGACGGTGTTGGACAGGCTCGCCAACCGCGCGCGCGATGGCAAGCTGGCGGCAAACTGGGTGATCAATGAGCTGTTCGGCCGTCTCAACAAGGAAGGCCGGGATATTACGGACTCTCCGGTCACGTCCGAGCAGCTTGCGGCGATCGTCGATCTGATCGGCGAGGGCACGATCAGCGGCAAGATAGCGAAGGATCTGTTCGAGATCGTCTGGCACGAGGGCGGCGATCCCCGCGCGCTGGTCGAAAGCCGCGGCATGAAGCAGGTCACCGACCTCTCGGCGATCGAAAAGGTCGTCGACGACATCATCGCGGCCAATCCCGACAAGGCCGCGCAGGTCAAGGACAAGCCGCAGTCGCTCGGCTGGTTCGTCGGCCAGGTGATGAAGGCGTCCGGCGGCAAGGCCAACCCGCAGAGCGTCAACGACCTGCTCAAGTCGAAGCTCGGCATCTGACATGTCGCGGTGACGGCGCGCGTCGTCACCGCGATCAACCCGCCGCGCATCCGTCGCACGCACGCGACGACAGCGATCGCCGGCTCGATCGCAGCCTTCAAGCCCAACCGAATCGCCATCTTCGATTCGCGCCAAAAGGTGCTTCGAGCGCGCGACGGCGAACGCTGGCGCCGTTAAGCATGAAAATATTTTCGTTGCCAAAAGTCGCGACTCAGAGTCCGCGCAAGGGCTGTTGCGCGCCTTCGAGCGAGTCGCAGCGCGCATCTTCGCGGTGATCGCGCGCGAAGCACGCATGCAGGAAAATACTTGCTGCATAGGGTTTTCGTGCAATCGCGACGCGCGGCGAGAGTGAAGCTGCGAGCGCTGCCTGCAATCGCAAGCGCGTGTCTTGCGGAGCGTTCGCACCGAGCGCGCAAGGCGCACGCGGCTTGCTGCGTCAACACTTCCTTAAGCGGGAAGCTGTTTTTTTCGCTGTGTTGGTGTATTCGGGATGAAGTGCATTCGATCCCCGAATGCACGCAGCGATTAAAGCCATCTCACACATCGGAGGGCAACATGGCCAAGAAAGCGAAGAAGGCGAAGAAGGCGAAGAGCGCAGTGAAGAAGACTGCGAAGAAGACCCGCAAGGTCGCGAAGAAGAAGAAGTAACTTCGCTTCTGAAGTTGCCGGCTCCTAGATAGCCGGCACGTCATCAGCGCTCTCTAGCGGGCTCTGGTCGACGATAGAGGGTGTCGGCGAGACATCAGGTCAACGGTCGGGTCGTTCGCTTCTTGCGAGTTCGCTCGCAAAAGTCCGGCCCGGCAGAAGAAACGAGTTTTCTTCGTTCGGTGCGGTTTCCCTCAAGGGGCTCCGCAATTTCACAAGCGGCCTTCGGGCCAAAGTGGAATCTGGTCCTGACGTGTTCGCCGACGCCCTCGTTCCCCTGAGCCGGGATCCTGCCGGCATTTCATTTCCCGACATCTCGATACGACGCGCGGTACCGCTTGCCAGTGAGCAGGCGATCGTCGCCTCATGATCGTCGCGCCCCGTGTGCTGGCGCTGTCGCCCGGGCCGGGCGTCCCATTCTTCCAGAATTCGGTCGTTGTCTCGCTGAAGCGCCTCGGCGTCGCGGATTCCCCGCTTTCGCCGGCAATGAGCACACGCTGCGCGGTTGCCTCTCGCGCTTCCGACCGCGCACGATGGTTATCGTTATCCGAACATCGCAGGGTAAACCAAGTCTGACGAATCGCAGAAGTGCCTGCGAATCGCGGACTTCTTGCATTCGCCTCAAGGGTCTCGCGCGCTCGCGTTTACGTCCCCTTCATCGCGATACTTAAACTGCCATTCAAAATTGCCCGTCATCATCGCCTCCAACAAGCCGGCAAACGGCATGGGGACGAGTTGAACAGCGCATGATCCCGGAAAAGTGGGTTTCCGGTTTTCCGGGAAGGATCATGCAAATCAGAGTTGGACGGGAGCCGCGCTCGGGGGAACGAGGCGGCACAATGATAAAAGGGGATGCGACATGTTTCAGGGGACTTTCGATCTGGAGACGGCGACGCCGATCGACGCGAGCGCGTTGTCGGACGTGCTGTTCGAGCGCGGACTGTACTGGGCGAGCGGCCGTTCCGGCCTCGTCGACCTCGTCGCCGCGCACAAATGGTTCAACCTTGCCGCGCTGAAGGGCCGCAAGGACGCCATCGCGCTGCGCCAGGAAGTCGCCGGGCAGATGTCGGAAGCCGAAATCTCCGCGGCTCAGCGCGAGGCGAGGGCGTGGGTCTCCATGCACTGATCTGGAGAAACGCACGGAGGTCCGTGGTTTCACGGGCTGACTTCGTTGCCCTGAATCAAGTTCAAGGCGCGTGCCGCCGACTAGATCGGGTGGCATGGGTGATACCGACACCAGCGGCCGATGGCTGCCGATTCAGATCGCGCCAGAGGATTGCGATCTGGAACTTGGGCGGCTGAAGACGGGCGTCGTGCCCTGGACCTTTCCATGCCGGCGCAAATCCGGCGTGTGGTTCAATGTCTGGGCCGGCGAGGCGGTGCTGATCTCACCCTTGTATTGGCGCATCTGGCGATCCCGTCGCTAGATTCCGACATCCCATATGGGGCAGGGCAATGCGCGGCCGGACTGGCGCGCAGCTCCCGGGCTGAAAGGCGCACAGCCAGCTTTCAGGTGAAAGAAATCCGCCGATGCGAATCTGCCGCTTGCGGCTCGCCGCTGTGTCGGGCATACCCGCCGTATTGGAGACGTGGCCGAGTGGCTGAAGGCGGCGGTTTGCTAAACCGTTATAGGCTTGTAAAGGCCTATCGAGGGTTCGAATCCCTCCGTCTCCGCCAGCGCGTTGTTCGCCATCCTTCGCCAACCCTCTGAATCTATAGCATTTCCTGGCAAAGGTCATTCTTGATCATTTGCGTCATTCGCCTAAATTCGCGGTTCCAGTGTGGGTGCAGGAGGGGGTAAAGCTTACGGCCCTTGAAGTGACCAAGGCGAAAGAGCCCGGGATGCAGGGCGACGGCGGTGGGCTCTATCTGCAGGTCAAGGGGGACACGGCAAGGAGCGCATCTCCAAGTCGTGGATCTTCCGGTATCGCTTCAACGGGCACACGAGCTCGCTGGGGAAGCCGTTGGCGCGGGAGATGGGTCTGGGCTCCTTTAGAAACCTGGACGCTCGTCGAAGCCGTGAGTGGGCCCGCCAGCAGCGTCAACTCCTCGACTTCCGGTCTGGTCTGCGGCCCGACCAGGCAACTCGGCGGTCCAATCGACACGGTCAACATCTATGGCGGCACGCTCGACGGCAATCGCGCCGACCAGCCCACCAGCCTCGGGAGCTGCGCAGGACTCTACTGCATCAGCGCGACGCGCGTTCGTGTGCGCGACATGCGGTCGATCAACTGGCGCGGCGATGGCTTGTACTTCGGTGGCGATACTACCGCGCCAGTCCAGGGCAAGTCGGTTTTCATCTTCCTCGAGAATGTCCCGACCAACATACAGAAGCGAGCGGCCAACGGCTGCGGCACACGGTTCTCGTGCGTCGGCGTGCCGAACCGAGGAGAATCGCTCCGGCCTGACGGTGACCTTCACCTGCATGTACCCGGCGACTTGAGATCGAGCGAAGCTCCCCGTTGGCCTCAAGCGCCCGAGCACTATGGCGCGTAGCTCTCAGTTCGACGTTTCGTCAACCAGAGACAACAAACCGCGATAGATGACCAAGAGAGGCGGAAATACGATTGCTGCTGCGAGCGCCCATGTGAGAGCTATAATTGCAGGCGTCTCCTTGATCACGCTACAAAGGCGCCGCATGGGGTAGAAGTGGTACCCGGCCGGGCAGACCAACGAACCTTGAGAGCTCCAAGTCGGCATCACCGGGGGCGGGAGGGATGCCAAGTAAAGGGTCAATCCGGCAATCAGGATTCCCACCCCAGCAACGTAATATCTCAAGCGGCAATTCCTTTTCAGCGCACTTCATCAATCTGGTCTTGCTCTGCCTAGAGTGTCTCCTGAATATACACTAATCCCGCGCGCCAGCGATGTTGGCGCCCCAGCTCGGCGAACGGTCAGCGGCTCCAGCCGGTGCAGAACTCGACCAGCGCTGCGGTGCTCACCACGCAAGGCGCAGGTGTGACCAATGCCCAAATGTCTGGGCCGTCGTGACGTTCATGTGCATCTATCCGGCGATGTGAGCTAGCCGGCCTAAATGCCGTCGCCGGTCTCCGATGCCGCAGATCCTTCGGGCTCTCGATCGCAGAAGAGGTAGTCGCCCAGATAATAGAGGCCGACGAAGGCGCAGAGCCCGACGGCCGCAACACTGTACATGGTGGCGTCGTTGTAGATCAGTGATTCAGAGGCCTGAACGAATTCCTTGAGCATGAATGTCCCGCTGGCTTCCAGAAAAACGAAGCCGGGACAGCCAAACAACAGATCGCACTCACAAAAACGAAAGATGGCGCCCCAGCCCCAGAGTATCGATACTCAACCGGCGCGGGTAGTCAATTGCAGATTCGCACAATTGGTAATGAATAGAAATGCGGATGGAGGCTCAAGGGTGCCGTCGAGCAGCTAACCGCAAGGCGAGAATGCGGCCCAATAGGCGCAGACCGTCAGGACCGCGCCGATCAGCATCCCGAACAGAAATTGCTCATTGCCGCCGATCTTCGGATCGAGCCCGCTGCTTGAGATGCGCGGTGATGTTTACCAGGATGTATCCCGCGGGTAGGGGCCGCTAGGGGAGTCCGCCTCAAACAGCCTAAGGGTCCTCAGCACCTGCCCGTGACGAACCGGCGGCTGAGCCAGTCGCGGTCCGCTGTCTGGAAGGGGCAGGTCGCGCCAATCCTCGGCGTTGTATGAGTCAAAGTGTGGGTAAAGATCAGAAATAGCTGAATTCTTCGAGAAATTTGCTTCGTCGAGCGAACTCTGTCTCCGCCAGACAAGATGCCAAGTCTGAACCCCGAATCGATCTCGCGGCATCCCGGCCCATCCTTCCGGTCGATATCGCATCCTCCCGGTCCGTATAGAGATGTCCTGCCGCGCGTGACCTTGTGCGTTCCGGGAACTCCGCGCGTTCATCGCGGCCGTCTTTGGGGCCTTCCGCGCTCTGCTGAGTCCTTTCATCGATTCCACGATTCGATCGCGCCAGAACCGCAATACGGTGGTGGCTCCGCCTATGGAGCGGTGCGTCGGAATTTTGGCGACAAATGGAACCGTCTGAAAAAGATGAGTAAGACCAATACGTTGGCGAGGTGCTTCGATCACAACCGCGTGTTATTTGTGCAACACCCGTCGGAAAACACGCTTCATAGGCCCGTTTCGGAGCGTTCTGTTGTTGTGTGTGCAAGGACGTTCGGTAATTGTGACTGAGCGACGGAGGGGGGCATCCCGAGGTCGTCCCGTTTTAGGTGGTTCGCTTCAGTCCCTCGCGTTCATGCGGGTGTGTCCGAAGGCGCGAAGCGACTAAGCGGTGAGTTAAAGGGACAAGGGAACCTACCTTAGGGTGTTTCACCCAGCGGATCCGGAACCTTCCCTATAGAGCAACTTGGAGGTTTAACATGAAGTTGGTTAAGAGCCTTTTGCTCGGTTCAGCGGCGGGTCTGATCGCCGTTGGCGGAGCACAGGCAGCCGATCTCCCCGTGAAGGCCAAAGCGGTCGAATACGTGAAGATCTGCTCCCTGTACGGTGCCGGATTCTACTACATCCCGGGCACTGACACCTGCATCAAGCTGGGTGGTTATCTGCGCGCTGAAGTCGCGCTGAACACCAACTCGGACATCAGCGGCCAGTTCAACGTCTCGTCTCAGGGTGCGAACGGTGCACGCAACCGTCTGACGAACTACTACACCATGCGCGCTCGTGAAGATCTGAACATCGACACGCGCACCGCGACCGAGTACGGCGTCGTCCGTACCTTCTTCGACGGCGTGTTCTCCTGGACCACCGGCAACTACGTCGGCACCAACAGCGGCTCTGGCGCGACCCAGTATAGCGGCACGCTCGGCGTTGGTCCGAACCCGGTTGGCACGGCTGCCAGCCCGGTGTCGCTGTTCGGCTCGGGCTCGGGCTCGGTCAACGGCACCGACGGCAACACCTCGGGCGGTTCGCTCGGCGTGTACTACGCCTTCATCCAGTTCGCCGGCTTCACGATGGGTAAGGCGGTGTCGCAGTTCGACGCTCCCTGGACCAACTATCCGGGCAACAACTTCGACGGTCTCGTCGGTGGTTCCGGCACGGTCACTGGTGTCAACCAGTTCACCTACACCGCTGACTTCGGTCAGGGCGTGACGGCCTCGTTCTCGGCTGAAGACGTCACCCAGTACTATCAGGCTGGTAACATCAACATCACTCCAGGTGCGACTGGCGGCTTCGGCTTGTTCCAGGGTTCGATCGGCAACACCGGCAGCATCGGCGGCACGCGCTCGCCGAACCTCGTCGGTATGGTTCGTGTCGACCAGGCCTGGGGTCTGTTCCAGGCGTCGGTGGCCGCGAAGGACAACCACGTTGCCTACTACCAGCAGACCGAAATCTCTGGCCACCCCGACGACAAGTGGGGTTGGGCGGTCCAGCTCGCTCTGTCGATCAAGAACATCCCGACCGGCGCGGGTGACACGATCAACGTGTCGGGCGTCTACACGGATGGTGCGACCCGCTACAACTTCCAGAACCTCGCGGGCAGCACGTTCGCGATGTTCGGCAGCTCGGGTTCGGCCTATCAGAGCGTCGGCTTTGCGTCGGCCCCTGACACGGTGTTCATCAACGGCAGCAGCCAGGAGACGGTCAAGACCTGGGGCTTCCGTGGTGCTTACACCCATAACTGGGATCCGTACTGGAACACCTCGGTCTACGGTGCTTACGCGGCGGCTCAGTTCGGCACGCTGGCCAAGTCGACGATTTGCGGCGCTACTGTCTTCGGGACGATCGCCTCGGTTGGTTCGACCTGTAACCCGGACTTCAACATCGGCCAGGCTGGTATCATCACCCGCTGGACTCCTGTGAAGAACCTGACCTTCTCGGCAGACTTCACCTGGAGCCATCTGGACCAGAAGTACTCGGGCTTCATCACCCCGCAGGCGATCGCCGCTGTCCCGGCCAAGCCGGTCGCTACGTACGAGCTCAAGGACCAGGACACCTTCACCCTGCTCCTCCGCGCTCAGCGCAACTGGTAATTCCGGTCTAACGATCTGAATGAGAACCCCGGCGGGAAACCGCCGGGGTTTTTCTTTGCCGGTCTGAGCTTGCTGGCACCGCGAAGATGCGCACCAGGTTGATGCCCTCGCCGGGTTGCGCAGGACCGCACCGAGAGCCCGTCGCGGGCCGAACGCGCTCAGAGATGAGGCGGTATCTTCGATCGCTGCGGAAGGCGCAGGCTTGCCGGTTTGGATCGCGCCCGAAGCTACCTTTATCCGCAGGCGCTGCCGGAACATGGTCTTCCGACGGGGCTGCATGTCGAGCCACCTCGCTCTGCGTACAGTCGAGGCTTCCTGAATCCACGACGGCGATCGTCCATCTGCGGGCCGTTCCGATATTTGCCTGCGAACGACTGAGGCTGCGACCGTCGTGGCTGGAGAGAATCAACGCGTTGGCCCTTCGATGGGCGGCCTGGCCGCGGTCGCCGATCTGCCGGGCAACAGCTCGCCGCTCTCAAATCCCTCGCTTCCAGGGGCGGCGTGAAGATCGCGTTCGACCGGGCTCAACCATTCGGACCGGGAGCGGCAGCCGCTTCCACGGGGCGGCCCCCTATCGGCCCGGGGCGGCGCATATAGGGTAGGGCGGCGCTACTCCACGCTGCCGGTGCCGCGGCGCAGATCGGCCTCGATCTGCAGGCGCGTGCCGCCGCCGAAGCGGGCGCGGTAGACCTGAAGATTCTCCATGATCCGCTGCACGTAGTTGCGCGTCTCGGAGAACGGGATCAGTTCGACCCAGTCGACCGCATCGACCTTCGGGTCACGCGGATCACCGTAGCGGTCAATCCACTTCTTCACGCTGCCGCGGCCGGCATTGTAGGCGGCAAAGGACATGATGTAGGAGCCGCGATAGTCCTCGAGCAGTCCGCCGAGCTCGGCCGCGCCGAGCGTTGCGTTGTAGGCCGAATCGTTCTTGAGCCGGGACAGGTCGTAGGTCGCGCCATGCCGCTTGCAGACATAGCGCGCGGCATCCGGCGTCACCTGCATCAGCCCATACGCCTGCGCTGGCGAGACCACGGACGGATTGAACGCGCTTTCCTGCCGCGCGATGGCATAGACGATGCTGCGCTCGACCTCAGGGCCGATCTGCGAGAACTGCGGAATGCCGTTGACCGGGTAGGCGTAGAAGTCGAACGGCAGGCCCCGATTGAGCGCGGCCTTGCCGACAAGAAGCATGCCGCGCGCGTCGCTGTAGCGTTGGGTGAGCTCACCGAGGCCGGCAAGCGCCTCGGGGTCGCCGTTCTCGCCCATGTCGGCGAGCATCGGTACCGCGAGCTCGCGCTCGTCGAGCTCGTAGAGCAATTGCGCCGCGCGCACGATCTCCAGCCGCTCGGCGCCGCGGCCGTGCGGTGCGCTGTTCAGCGCGATCTGCGGCAGGCTGAGCTTGGCGCGGGCGAGCTGGCCGTAATAGCTGGTCGATTGCTCGGCCGCCCGCGCATAAGCGTTGCGCGCCTCCTGCTGGCGACCCATGGCTTCCGCCGCGCGGCCCTGCCAATAGCCGGCGCGCGCCAGCGTGGTCGGGTTGACGCTGCCGACGCCGATGCGCGCGAAATGCTGGGCGGCGGTCGAGGGATCGGTGAGGAAGCGCAGAGCGATCCATCCCGCGGTGAATTCCTGCTCGGTCTTGTAGATGTCGCGCGAGGGCAGCGCTGCGTCGCGCGCGATCAGATAGGCGCTGCGGAACTCCTCGGTGTCGATCATCTTGCGCGCTAGCAGGCGCCGCTCGATCCACCATTCGTCGAGATTGTAGAGCCGGTTCGGATCCTTCGGCGCCGACAGCATGAGCTGGGCCGCTTCCGCGAACTTTTCCTCGCGACGCAGGAGCTGGATCTTGCTGAAGATGTAGCCGGGATCGCCGTGCAGCTCGCGCGGCACCGCCTCGAGCAGCGCGCGCGTGTTGGGCGCCTTTCTGTAGGAGGCGATGCGGGCCTTGGCGAGCGCGACATAGCCGGCGCCGAGGCGCTTGGCGGCGCGCAGCGCGGCTTCGTGCTCGCTGCCGTAGAGCAGCGAGTCCATCCTCGCCTTCTGGTCGCCCGGCGTGAGCAGGGCGCCGAACTGGTCGAGCGCGTTGTTCTCGGTGTCCTCCGACATCGGATCGCTGCGCCAGGCCTCGCGCACCAGCCGCTCGGCGTTGGCGCGGTCGCCGCGCGCCAGCATCGCCTTGGCGAGCGAGAAGCGGCCCTTGGCGGAGATTGGCGACTCGTTCTCGAACCACGACCACGCAACCGAATCGTCGCGCCTGTCGTCCCACATCGCGGCCTCGAGGCGCCGGCGCAGGAAGGTCTGCGACGGCCAGCTCGGATTGGCGGAGAGGAAGACGCGGTAGCGCTCCACGCTCGCGCCATTGTCCTCGCTGCGCAGGATGATCCATTCCGCAAGTTTGCGCGCGACGGGGTCGGAGATGGCCGCTTCGGCGTTGGTTGCATCGCCCGACCGGCGCTTGCGCACGAGCTCGATGACATTTTCCAGCGTGTCCTTGTCACCTTGCGAGGTCGACGACGTCGCAGCGACCGCGGCCGGCAGCACCGGCTTGCGCGGCGCCGCGTGCTGGCGGGTCGCCGGAGCCAGCACAGGGGCAGCGGCAGGTCTGACGGCGGTCGGGGCGGCAGGTCGGACGGTGGCCGTCGCAGGAGTGGCCTGGGGGGGTGAACCGTTGGCGGTCGGTCGTGATTTTGGCGCGGGGGCCGCTGCCGTAGGCTTGTGCTTGTCCTTTGCGGGTTCCTTGCCGGCATCCTTGGCCGGCTTCTTCGCGGCATCCTTGGCGGGGGCGCTAGCGGCTCCCTTGCTCGTTCCCTTCGCTGCGTCCTTGCCTGTTCCCTTGCCTGTTCCCTTGGCCGATCCTTTGGAGGGCCCCTTCGTGGTTTCCTTAGGGGTTTGCTTCGCGGTTTCCTTGACGGTGTCCTTGGCCCCGTCAGGGGGCGCCTCATTGGACTTGGCCCAGGCGGCACAACCGACCGAGAGCCCTGCCATCAGGCATGCGACCAGACCGGCGGATCGCCATGTGGCACGAGGAAAGAAAGTCACGGCGTTTCGTCGCCCCGAATCAGTCAAGTGGCTCAAGACCTAGCAGTATTCGATTGAATATGCGGACAAATCACCAACAGCCGCTTACTTTGGGCGGGTTTGCACCACCACCGCGGCAAAATCGCGGCCTAAACGGTGCGTCACGCGGAAGCGGCCCTTTTACGGGCGGGATAGACCCGATATGTATGGGGCTTGCTCTAAAGCCAGCCGCGTACGGAGGAAGTCCATGGCAGCCAAGTCGAAATTCCGGGGGTCGTTCACCGCCTTGGTCACGCCGTTCAAGAATGGCTCTCTGGATGAAGCCGCGTTTCGCTCGCTGGTGAACTGGCAGATTTCCGAGGGCACCAACGGTCTCGTCCCGGTCGGCACCACCGGCGAGAGCCCGACGCTCAGCCATGACGAGCACAAGAAGGTCGTCGAATGGTGCATTGCTGAGGCCAGGGGGCGCGTGCCCGTGATCGCCGGCGCTGGCTCCAACTCGACCAAGGAAGCCATCGAGCTCGCGCAGCACGCCGAGAAGGCGGGCGCGAACGCCGTGCTGGTCGTGACGCCCTACTACAACAAGCCGACCCAGGAAGGGCTCTACCAGCACTTCAAGGCGATCAATGATGCGATTGGAATTCCTATCATTATCTACAACATCCCGCCGCGCTCCGTGATCGACATGTCGGTCGACACCATGAAGCGGCTGTGGGACCTGAAGAACATCGCCGGCGTCAAGGACGCCACCGCCAGCATGGTGCGGGTGTCGCAGCAGCGCGCGGCGATGGGTGAGGACTTCAACCAGCTCTCGGGCGAGGATGCGACCATCCTCGGCTACATGGCGCATGGCGGCCACGGCTGCATCTCGGTGACCTCCAACGTCGCGCCGCGGCTGTGCTCGGAATTCCACATAGCCTGGCAGAAGGGCGATCACGCCACCGCGTTGAAGCTGCACGACAAGCTCATGCCGCTGCACAACAACCTCTTCATCGAGAGCAATCCGGCGCCGATCAAGTATGCGTTGTCTCTGCTCGGCAAGATGGACGAGACGTTGCGGTTGCCGATGGTGCCGGTCTCCGAGCCGACGCGCGTTGCGGTGCGCAGCGCCATGGTCCACGCCGGACTGATCAACTGACGCATTCGCGTTTTGGGGAGAGCTTTTCATGGGCGTCGAGGAGAGGGGCATGCAGATGCTCAAGGAGTTCCGCGAATTCGCCATGAAGGGCAACGTCGTCGATCTCGCAGTCGGCGTCATCATCGGCGCGGCGTTCGGCGCGATCGTCAATTCACTGGTCGGCGACGTGATCATGCCGATCATCGGCGCCGCCACCGGCGGCTTGGACTTCTCAAACTACTTCACCCCCTTGTCGGCGAAGGTCACCGCCGCCAACCTGGCCGATGCGAAAAAGCAAGGCGCCGTGCTGGCCTGGGGCAGCTTCCTCACGCTGACGATCAACTTCATCATCATCGCCTTCGTGCTGTTCCTCGTGATCCGTGCCATGAACAAGCTGAAGCGCAAGGAGGAGGTCGCGCCGGCAGCGCCGCCGAAGCCATCCGCGGAGGTCGAACTGCTGACCGAGATCCGCGATCTCCTCAAGAAGTCTTGACGCGCGCGCTTCGTCCAAACTGTTAGCGTTGATGCGCATCTCGATCGGATTTGTCTGCCATGGCCGATAAGAACGAACGTCCTATCAAGGTCGTGGCGGAGAATCGCAAAGCCCGCTTCAATTACGCGATCGAGGACACGGTCGAGGCCGGCATTGCGCTGACCGGAACCGAGGTCAAGTCGATCCGCAACGGCAAGAGCACGATCGCGGAATCGTACGCGGATTCGAAGAACGGCGAGATCTGGCTGATCAACGCCAACATCCCCGAATATCTCCAGGGCAACCGCTTCAACCACGAGCCCAAGAGGCCTCGAAAGCTGCTCCTGCACCGCAGGCAGATCAACAAGCTGATCGGCGCGGTGGACCGCGAAGGCATGACGCTGATCCCGCTCAAGCTTTACTTCAACGAGCGCGGCCGCGCCAAGCTGCAGCTCGCGGTTGCGAAGGGCAAGAAGCTGCACGACAAGCGCGAGACCGTGAAGAAGCGCGACTGGGGCCGGGAGAAGGGCCGGCTGATGCGGGCGAGGGGTTAGCGAGATGAATCAGAGAAGCCTGACCGAGGTCGACTGGAGCAAGATTCCCGCACCCGCCGACGATGGGGGCGCCGCGCATCTGAAGGGTATGGCATTGCCTCCGGTCAGCCTGCTCGCGACCGACGATACCTCGGTGACGCTGTCGACGCTGCGCGGGCGCACCGTGGTGTTCGCCTATCCGCGCACCGGCGAGCCCGGCAAGATCGCGCTGGTCGACGACTGGGACATGATTCCAGGGGCGCGCGGCTGCACGCCGCAGACCTGCGCGTTCCGCGATCTCTTCGCCGAGCTGAAGGCCGCCGGTGCGGCGCAGGTGTTCGGCCTGTCGACGCAGAGCAATGACTACCAGATCGAGATGGCCTCACGGCTGCATCTGCCGTTCCCGGTGCTGTCGGACGAGAAGCTGGAGCTCACGCGCGCCCTCGATCTGCCCACCATGGAGGTTGCGGGGCTCACGCTGATCAAGCGCCTCGCGCTCATCATCGACGAAGCGCGCATCACGCAAGTGTTCTATCCGGTGTTCCCGCCGGACCGGAACGCCGGCGATGTCCTGGACTGGCTGAAGGCCAATCCGGCCAAAGATCCGGTCAGGGCCTAGTCGAGGTCGGCTTTCAGCCGCGCGAACACCTTGCGGAACATGTCCGGCGTCAGCACGCCCGTGTTCGTGTTGTAGCGGGAGCAGTGATAGCTGTCGTAAAGCCTGATCGCGCCGGCCTGATGCACGGCGCCGTGGCCGAAAGGGGCCTGCGAGCCCTTCAGTTGCAGCGGCTTGAGCACGGTGTCGTGCGCAATGCGCCCGAGCGCGACGATCGCGCGCAGGTTCGGCATCGCCGCGAGGTTCGCCGCGAGAAAGCGGCGGCAGGTGTTGATCTCCGCCGGCAGCGGCTTGTTCTGCGGCGGCACGCAGTGCACCGCATTGGCGATCCGGCAGCCGACCAGCTTCAGGCCGTCGTCGGGCCGCGCCTGATAGGTTCCCCTGGCAAATCCATATTCGATCAGCGTCGCGTAGAGCAGGTCGCCGGCATAGTCGCCGGTGAAGGGTCGGCCGGTGCGGTTGGCACCCTGCATCCCCGGTGCGAGACCGACGATCAGCAGGCGCGCCCTGGTGTCGCCGAATGGCGCGACCGGCGCATTGTGCCATGACGGCTCGCGCGTGCGGTTCGCCTCGCGAAAGGCGACCAGCCGCGGACAGAGCGGACAGTCACGGTCGGGAACGACGGTGGGGGCCTGGCGGCTTAACCGGGCCGCCTCACTCGTCGAAGTCGTCATCGCCCCTCGGCGCCATCGTGGTTGCGCGCTGCAGGAATTGCGGGGCGTGGTGGCGTGCCTCGCGCTCGCTACGATCGCGCGGGGCGGGGCGTTCGGACGGGTCGCGGCCAAGCTTGGATTGCAGCTCGACGAGGTCGGTGAAGACGTCGGCCTGGCGGCGCAGCTCGTCGGCGATCATCGGAGGCTGGCTGGCGATCGTCGAGACCACCGTCACGCGCACGCCGCGGCGCTGGACGGCCTCGACCAGGGAGCGGAAGTCGCCATCACCCGAGAACAGCACCATCTGATCGATGTGCTCGGCAAGCTCCATGGCGTCGACCGCGAGCTCGATGTCCATGTTGCCCTTGACCTTGCGGCGGCCGGAGGCGTCGATGAATTCCTTGGTCGCCTTGGTGACGACGGTGTAGCCATTGTAGTCCAGCCAGTCGATCAGCGGGCGGATCGAGGAGTATTCCTGATCCTCGATGATCGCAGTGTAGTAGAACGCCCGCAACAGCGTCCCGCGGCTCTGAAATTCCTTCAGCAGGCGCTTGTAATCGATATCGAAGCCTAGCGTTTTGGCCGTCGCGTAGAGATTGGCCCCGTCGATGAAGAGCGCGATCTTGTTGGTAGGAGAAGGTGACATTCAGTTGCTCGCGTAGTGTTGTGATTAATCGTTTATTGTTGGCGCGGCGGCAGTCCGCGCGGTTCTAGAGTGCTGCCGAGTCCCGTCGAAAACAAATCCGGAGAAGTCGGGGCAATCAAGGTATAGTTATGGCGGCGGTGCATAAGTCCGGGCCCGCCATCAATGGTAGCCCGAAAAACCACCCATCCCAGCCCCAATTTGGGGGTAGCAGAGCCGTTTGGCGAGGCCAAATCACAAAATGATCTTGCGAAACCGCCCCGGCCCCTATAACTAGCCCGCATCATCCACATATTTGGTCCCACCCAGAGCGGAGCGACAGTCCATGGCTCGCGTCACCGTAGAAGATTGTATCGACAAGGTCGACAACCGGTTTGACTTGGTCCTGCTGGCCGCCCACCGGGCCCGCATGATCTCGTCCGGTTCACAACTAACGGTTGACCGCGATAACGACAAGAACCCTGTTGTGTCTCTGCGCGAAATCGCTGACCAGACCATTTCGCCGGAGGATCTCCGCGAGGAGCTGGTGCATTCCCTGCAGAAGTTCGTCGAGGTGGACGAGCCCGAGCCCGATACGGTGCCGCTGATCGGTTCCGCGGGCGCGAGCGTCGATGCCGACGATACCGAAGTTGCCGTCGAGCGCATGACCGAAGAGGAGCTCCTGAAGGGCCTCGAGGGTCTCGCACCGCCGGAGGAGCAGCCCGAGGAGGACGAGTAATCGTTCCGTCGCTGTCGTCGAATTCTTGTGATCGGATCAAAGGCCCGAACCCGCGTTCGGGCCTTTGCTTTTGTTGACCTTTTCGTGGTTACCATGGCGTTGGCGGATCGCGCCGTTTCCTGTCATCGAATTGATCGGAACCGCGCGGGATCGGGGCTAAGGTGTATACAACGGGCGTCTTGGTGGCCCGTCTGAAGGCAGGAAGGCATGGTGTATCGGCGCCGGAGACACACGCAGATGCTGGCCGCAACCGAATCGGTTGCCGTGGCCCCGACGGCGCCGGCAGGAGCGCGACCGGCGAAGCCGCGCGCGCGCATGATGCGTCAGTATGACCTCGTCGAGCGTGTCAGATCCTACAATCCCAACACCGACGAAGACCTGCTGAACCGGGCCTACGTCTACGCCATGAAGGCGCACGGTTCGCAGACCCGCGCCTCGGGCGACCCGTATTTCTCGCACCCGCTCGAGGTGGCGGCGATTCTCACCGACCTGAAGCTCGACGACGCGACCATCGTCGCGGCGCTGCTCCACGACACGATCGAGGACACCGAGGCGACCCGCGCCGAGATCGACCAGCTGTTCGGGCCCGAGATCGGCGCGCTGGTCGAGGGCCTGACCAAGCTGAAGCGGCTCGAGCTGGTGTCGCGCGAAGCCAAGCAGGCCGAGAATCTGCGCAAGCTCTTGCTTGCGATTGCCGACGACGTCCGCGTTCTCCTGGTCAAGCTCGCCGACCGCCTGCACAACATGCGCACGCTGGAATTCGTGCCGCCGGAATCGCGCCGCCGCATCGCCGAGGAGACGCTCGACATCTATGCGCCGCTAGCCGGCCGCATGGGCATGCAGCAAATGCGCGAGGAGCTGGAGGATCTGTCCTTCCGCATGCTCGATCCGGAAGCCTATTCGGTGGTGATGCAGCGTCTCGATGCGCTCGCCGAACGCAACCGCAATCTGATCGGCGAAATCGAGGCGCAGCTTTCCAACAATCTGCGCCACAATGGCCTCGGCACGCGGGTCTATGGCCGGCGCAAGAAGCCGTTCTCGATCTGGACCAAGATGGAGCGCAAGTCGGTCGGCTTCGAGCAACTGTCCGACATCTTCGGCTTCCGCATCGTGGTGACGGACGTGGCTGCCTGCTATCGGGCGCTCGGAATCGTCCACACCACCTGGCCGGTGGTTCCGGGGCGCTTCAAGGACTACATCTCGACGCCCAAGCAGAACGATTACCGCTCGATCCACACCACGGTCATCGGCCCCGGCAACCAGCGCGTGGAACTCCAGATCCGCACCGAGGAGATGGACCAGATCGCCGAGCGCGGCATCGCCGCGCACGTCTTCTACAAGGAAGGGGCCGGTTCGCCGACCGAATTCCTCAAGCGCGAGTCCAACGCTTTTGCCTGGCTCCGCCACACCGTCGGCATCCTGTCGGAGAGTGCAAATCCAGAGGAATTCCTCGAGCACACCAAGCTCGAGCTGTTCCACGATCAGGTGTTCTGCTTCACCCCGAAAGGCAAGCTGATCGCACTGCCGCGCCACGCCAACGTGATCGATTTCGCCTATGCCGTGCACACCGACGTCGGCAACAGCGCGGTGGGCTGCAAGATCAACGGCAAGTTCGCGCCGCTGTCGTCGGAGCTCCAGAATGGGGACGAAGTCGAGGTTCTGACCTCGGAAGCGCAGTCGGCGCCGCCGTCGGCTTGGGAATCGCTAGCGATCACCGGCAAGGCGCGCGCCGCGATCCGGCGTGCCACGCGCACGGCTGTGCGCGATCAATATGCCGGCCTCGGCCGGCGCATCGTCGAGCGCCTGTTCGAGCGCGCCAAGATCGAATATGCCGACGACAAGCTCAAAGGCGCGCTGCCGCGGCTCGCCCGCGCCTCGATCGATGACGTCATGGCGGCAGTCGGCCGCGGCGAGATCAAGGCCTCCGACGTCGCCCGCGCGATGTATCCCGACTACAAGGAGGAGCGCGTCGCGCGCTATGCCGGCAAGAAAGGTCTCGCCGCCAAGCTCAAGGAGAAGGTGGTCCCCGAGGCGCCGCGCAGCCCGGTCGCCATTCCGATCCGCGGCATCAACTCCGACCTCCCGGTCAAGTTCGCGCCGAATGGCGGCGCCGTGCCCGGCGATCGCATCGTCGGCATCGTCACACCGGGTGAGGGGATCACGATCTATCCGATCCAGTCGCCGGCCTTGAAGGATTTCGAGGAGGAGCCGGAGCGCTGGCTGGACGTGCGCTGGGACATCGAGGACAGCACTCCGCAGCGCTTTCCTGCCCGCATCAAGGTCGAGAACGTCAACGAGCCCGGCGCGCTGGCCCAGATCGCCACCGTGATCGCCGAACATGACGGCAATATCGACAATATCAGCATGCAGCGCCGCTCGCCCGACTTCACGGAGACGACGATCGACCTCGAGGTCTACGATTTGAAGCACCTGAGCGCGATCATAGCCCAGTTGCGCGCGAAGGCGGTCGTCGCCCGCGTCGAACGTGTTAATGGATAAGGCTCGTCGTTGCCGGGCTTGACCCGGCAACTCATCTTTCGAAGAGGATGGATGCGCGGGGCTCGCCCGCGGATGACGAGTTGAGGAATGTCACTTAAGTGAGCCCTGCAATGCCCGCTCCTCCGCTTCGCCTCGGCGTCAATGTCGACCACGTCGCGACCCTGCGCAACGCGCGTGGCGGCCGCAATCCCGATCCGGTGCGCGCGGCACTGCTCGCGATCGAGGCCGGTGCCGACGGCATTACGGCGCATTTGCGCGAGGACCGCCGCCACATCCGCGACGAGGACATGGCGCGGCTGAAGGCCGAGATCTCCAAGCCGCTCAATTTCGAGATGGCGGCGACCGACGATATGATGCGCATCTCGCTCGCCACCAAGCCGCACGCGGTATGCCTGGTGCCGGAGCGCCGGCAGGAAGTGACGACCGAAGGCGGGCTCGACGTGGTCGGCCAGCACAACGCGCTCGCGCCTTACATCGCGCGGCTGAACGATGCCGGCATCCGCGTCTCCTTGTTCATTGCGGCGGATCCCCAGCAGATCGAGATGGCGGCGCGGCTGCGCGCGCCCGTGATCGAAATCCACACCGGTGCCTGGTGCGATGCCGTGGTCGACGGCCACGCCGAGAAGGCCGAGGCCGAATGGCAGCGGATCGTGGCGGGGGCGAAGCTCGCGCGGGCTGCGGGGCTGGAAGTTCATGCCGGCCACGGGCTCGACTATGCGACCGCGGAGAAGATCGCGGCGTTGCCGGAGATCGTCGAGCTCAACATCGGCTACTACATGATCGGCGAAGCGCTCTTCGTCGGCCTCGCCGAGACGGTCCGCGGCATGCGCGCGGCGATGGACCGCGGCCGGAGCCGGGCATGATCATCGGCATCGGCTCCGACCTGATCGACATCACGCGTGTCGCCAAGGTGATCGAGCGCCACGGCGAGCGCTTCCTCGATCGCATCTTCACGCAGACCGAGCGCGCCAAGGCCGAGCGGCGCGCCAAGAACGAGAAGATGGTGGTGGCGACCTATGCCAAGCGGTTCGCGGCCAAGGAGGCCTGCTCGAAGGCGCTCGGCACCGGCATCCGGCGCGGCGTCTGGTGGCGCGACATGGGGGTGGTCAATATGCCGGGAGGGCGGCCGACCATGCTGCTGACCGGCGGGGCACTGGCCCGGCTCCAGGCCCTGACGCCCGAGGGCTTCGAGGCGCGCATCGACCTTTCGATCACCGACGACTGGCCCCTGGCGCAGGCCTTTGTGATCATTTCCGCGGTCCCGCTGGCGAAGTCCTGACGGTTCGGTGGTCATTTTATAATTCGCATTAAAAATCAATATCTTATGCAGTTTTGATGCGATCCTTGATTGCGTGGACCCCGACAACCGTCTAAAAGTCCGCGGACGCAAATCAGCCTGGGTGAATTCGGCTTTACGCCGGAATTGGCCCTCACTATCAGAATCAGGACAATCTCCTTACGCCGCGAACCGATGGGCCATGCGCGGGAGGAGGGCGCTCTGTGACCGCCGGCCGGAATTGAGAGAGCAATGAGCGTGACTTCGGGAACAAAATCTGAGAGCGGCCTCGGCGAAACCATCCGGGTCGTGATCCACGCTCTCCTGATTGCGCTGGTGATCCGCACCTTCCTGTTTCAGCCCTTCAACATTCCATCCGGCTCGATGAAGGCGACGCTGCTGGTCGGCGACTATCTGTTCGTCTCGAAATATTCCTACGGCTACAGCCATTACTCGATCCCGTTCTCGCCGCCGCTGTTCTCGGGGCGCATCTGGGGCTCGGACCCGAACCGCGGCGACATCGTCGTGTTTCGCCTGCCGAAGGATGACTCGACCGACTACATCAAGCGCGTGATCGGGCTTCCCGGCGACCGCATCCAGATGAAGGACGGGCTGCTCTACATCAACGACACGCCGGTCGAGCGGCAGCGCATGAGCGAGTATGTCGGCGAGGATCCGTGCGGCTCCGAAGGCGGCGGCATCTCCCGGGTGAAGCGCTGGAAGGAGACGCTGCCGAACGGCGTGTCTTATGAGACGCTGGACTGCGCCGACAACGGCTACATGGACAACACCAACGTCTACAACGTGCCGCCCGGCCATTTCTTCATGATGGGCGACAACCGCGACAACTCCACTGACAGCCGATTCCTGGGCCAGGTCGGCTATGTACCGTCGGAAAATCTGATCGGCCGCGCGCAAATGATCTTCTTCTCCATCGCCGAAGGCGAGCATGCCTGGATGTTCTGGCGCTGGCCGTGGGCGGTGAGATGGAACCGCTTCTTCAAAATCGTCCGATGAAAGACGAAGCCAAGGACATCGCGATCCAACCGACCGAGGCGCCAGTGAGCCCTGAAGGCGAAGCTGCTCCCAAGACACCCGCGAAGAAGAAGCGGGCACGGAGCGCCAAGGCCAAGGGGGCGAACGCGGCGCTCGAAGCGCGCATCGGACACGGCTTTGCCGATCCGAACCTGCTGATGCAGGCGATCACGCATGTCTCGGCGCTGAAGTCCGGGCGCAAGCGCGGCGACAGCTACCAGCGGCTCGAATTTCTCGGCGATCACGTGCTCGGGCTCGTCGTCTCCGACATGCTCTATCACGCCTTCCCGAGTGCCGACGAGGGCGAGTTGTCCAAGCGGCTTGCCGAACTCGTGCGCAAGGAAAGCTGCGCCGACGTCGCCAAGTCGCTCGGTCTGCTCGACGACGTCAAGCTCGGCTCGGTCGGCCCCAGCGCCGACGCCCGCCTGCGCAAGAGCGTACTCGGCGACATCTGCGAGGCCGTGATCGGCGCCATCTTCCTCGACGGCGGCCACGCGGCCGCGGCGGAGTTCGTCAAGCGCAACTGGACCGAACGCATGCACAAGCCGCGCCGGCCGCTGCGCGATCCCAAGACCGTGCTGCAGGAATGGGCGCAGGGCAAGGGACTGCCGACGCCGGTCTACCGCGAGGTCGAGCGCACCGGCCCGCATCACGATCCGCAGTTCCGCGTCGCCGTCGACCTGCCGGGGCTGGCGCCGGCCGAAGGCATCGGCGGCAGCAAGCGCGCGGCGGAGAAGGTGGCGGCCTCCGTCATGATCGAACGCGAAGGCGTTGGCGGCGGCAATGACGGCTGAAGCAAGCGGCGAAGCGCCTGCCGCGACGCGCTGCGGCTTCGTCGCGCTGATCGGCGCGCCGAACGTCGGCAAATCCACCCTGGTCAATGCGCTGGTCGGCGCCAAGGTCACGATCGTCTCGCGCAAGGTGCAGACGACGCGCGCGCTGATCCGCGGCATCGTCATCGAAAACAACGCGCAAATCATCCTGGTCGACACGCCCGGTATCTTCTCGCCCAAGCGCCGGCTCGACCGCGCCATGGTTTCGACCGCCTGGAGCGGGGCGCATGACGCCGATCTCGTCTGCGTGCTGCTCGATGCCAAGACCGGTCTCGATGAGGAGGCGGAGGCGATCCTTGCCAAGGCAGCCAGCGTCAATCACGAGAAGATACTGGTGATCAACAAGGTCGATCTGGTCCAGCGCGAGAAGCTTTTGGCGCTGGCGCAGGCCGCCAACGAGCGCATGCCGTTTGCCAGGACCTTCATGATCTCGGCGATCTCGGGCGATGGCGTCGACGACATTCGCACGACCCTTGCGGAGATGGTGCCGCCCGGCCCGTTCCTCTATCCCGAGGACCAGATGTCGGATGCGCCGATGCGGCAGCTTGCGGCAGAGATTACACGCGAAAAGATCTATCAGAAGCTGCACCAGGAATTGCCGTACCAGTCCACGGTCGAGACCGACAAGTGGGAGGAGCGCAAGGACAAATCGGTGCGCATCGAGCAGACGATCTTCGTGGAGCGCGAAAGCCAGCGCAAGATCGTGCTGGGCAAGGGCGGCGCCACCATCAAGTCGATCGGCGCGGACTCGCGCAAAGAGCTGATGCAGATCCTGGATGTGCCGGTGCACCTGTTCCTGTTCGTCAAGGTGCGCGAGAACTGGGGCGACGATCCCGATCGCTATCGCGAGATGGGCCTGGAATTCCCCAAAGAATAAGACATGACCGGGATCCGATGAGCGTGCCTCGCAACGTCCTGCGCTTCGAAGCGCTGCTATATGCATCGCTGATGCTGGATGCCCTGTCGGTCGCGGTGCAGGACCGCACGCCGAATGCGGAGATGACCGAGCAGATGATCATGACGGCGACGCTGCTCGCCGGCGGCATGATCCTGCTTCTGGTCTATTTCGTCTGGCTCGCGGCGAGATGGCGGAAGAACTGGCCACGCTGGGTGCTGGCGGCGGCCCTGGTGCTGTCGGTGATCTCGCTCGGCCAGATCATCGGCGAGAAGGGGATGGAGCTCGACAGCGCCATCGAGATCGTGTCCTGCGTGCTGACGACGATCGGGCTTTACTTCTCGTTCACCGGGGATGCCCAGGGCTGGTTCAACGCGTGACGTTTCACGCAATGCCGTAGGGCGGGCAAAGGCGCGCTCTTGCGCCGTGCCCACCGCAATCGCCAGTGCGCAGTGGATCAAAATTGGTGGGCACGCTTCGCTTTGCCCACCCTACGATCCCTCGAAATGCGTTAGGCTCACCCCATGGAATGGACCGACGAAGGCATCGTGCTCGGCGTGCGGCGGCATGGCGAATCCAGCGCCATCGTCGAGCTCCTGACGCGCGAGCACGGGCGTCATCTCGGGCTCGTGCGCGGCGGTGCCAGCTCGCGGATGCGGCCCCTTCTGCAGCCGGGGAACAGCGTCAGCGCGGTCTGGCGGGCGCGGCTCGACGAGCATCTCGGAACCTACGCGATCGAAGGCCTGAAACTGCGCGCGGCGGCGCTGCTTGCCTCGTCCCATGGCGTCTACGGCGTCACCCATCTGGCCTCGATTGCGCGGCTGCTGCCGGAGCGCGACCCGCACGAAGAGATTTTTGCGCTGCTCGAACATTCGCTCGACGATTTCGACGACATCGGCGGTGCGGCCGTCCATCTCATCCATTTCGAGCTGGCGATGCTCTCCGAGCTCGGCTTCGGGCTGGCGCTGGAGAATTGCGCGGTGACCGGGGAGACCACCGACCTCATCTACGTCTCGCCGAAATCCGGCGGCGCGGTGTCACGCACCGCCGGCGAGCCGTGGCGCGACCGGCTGCTACGTCTGCCGCCGTTCCTGCGCCACGGCGAAACAGCGAGCGAGCTCACGGACGAGGACCTGCAGGATGGCTTTCGCCTCACCGGCCTGTTCCTGCTGCGCCATGTGCTGGAGCCGCGTGGGCAGGGCCATTCCGATGCGCGTGCCGGCTTCATCAATGCCTTGACGCGCCAGCAGGCGAGGGCGGCGGTATCAGCGCCATGACCTGACTGCGCCACTGCCTTGTCCACAGGCATGGAGTTCCTCGGAACGGAATCGCCCTGTTCGTGTTAGGGGGGAGCAGGTTCCACATCGGGGACAGTCCACATGTTGATAAGAGGATTTGCGCTGTCGGCGGCGCTGCTTGCATTTGTGCCGGACGCGATGGCCGGCGAGCCGCAACCGGGCCTGTTCCGTCGCGCCTCATGCACGGTGGTCAGGTACTATGTGGCGAAATATTCCGCTGTAGCCGCAGAGACATGGGCGCGGTCCCATGGCGCGACTGAGGCCGAAATCGACGTTGCGCGCCGCTGTCTGACCAACGCGCCGGCGCCCGCGCAGGCCAGGAATCCGCAAACCACCCCGCCTGTGACCGCTGGTTGGGCCGGGCATTAACGGCCCACAGGGAACCAATCCATCCTTGCCCGATTCGCTTCCACGGTTTAACCGGGCGGCATGGGAAAACGATTGATTCCGCCGGAGGAGCCGGCCGAAATTCACGAGGTGCCGCTGCGTGAAGCGCTGGAAGAGCGCTATCTCGCCTATGCGCTCTCCACCATCATGCACCGCGCGCTGCCGGACGCGCGCGACGGCCTGAAGCCGGTGCACCGGCGCATCCTCTACGGCATGCGGCTGCTCAGGCTCGACCCCGGCACGGCCTTCAAGAAGTCCGCCAAGATCGTCGGCGACGTGATGGGTTCGTTCCATCCGCATGGCGACCAGGCGATCTATGACGCCATGGTGCGCCTCGCGCAGGATTTCTCCTCGCGCTATCCGCTGGTCGACGGCCAGGGCAACTTTGGCAATATCGACGGCGATAACCCCGCCGCCTACCGCTACACCGAAGCGCGCATGACCGACGTCGCGCGGCTTCTGCTCGAGGGCATCGACGAAGACGGCGTCGAGTTCCGCGCTAATTACGACGGCCAGTCGAAAGAGCCGGTCGTGCTGCCCGGCGGCTTCCCCAACCTGCTCGCCAACGGCGCGCAGGGCATCGCGGTCGGCATGGCGACCTCGATCCCGCCGCACAACGCCGCCGAGCTCTGCGACGCTGCGCTGCATCTGATCGAGAAGCCCGACGCGAAATCCAAGGCCCTGCTGAAATGGGTCAAGGGTCCGGATTTCCCGACCGGCGGCATCATCGTCGATTCCAAGCAGGCGATCGCCGAGGCCTACACCACCGGCCGCGGCTCGTTCCGGGTGCGCTCCAAGTGGCAGCAGGAAGAGGGCGCTCGCGGCACTTGGGTGGTCGTCGTCACCGAGATCCCGTGGCTGGTGCAGAAGTCGCGGCTGGTCGAGAAGATCGCCGAGCTGCTTGACCAGAAGAAGCTGCCTCTGGTTGGCGAGGTCCGCGACGAATCCGCCGAAGACATCCGTCTCGTCATCGAGCCGAAGTCGAAGAACGTCGATCCCGCCCTGATGATGGAATCGCTGTTCCGGCTGACCGAGCTCGAAAGCAAGATTCCGCTGAACCTCAACGTTCTGATCAAGGGCCGCATCCCCAAGGTGGTGGGACTCGCGGAGTGCCTGCGCGAATGGCTCGACCATCTTCGCGACGTGCTGATCCGCCGCTCCAACTTCCGCAAGGGCCAGATCGAGCACCGGCTGGAGGTCCTTGGTGGCCATTTGGTCGCCTATCTGAACCTCGACAAGGTGATCAAGATCATCCGCACCGAGGACGAGCCGAAGCCGGCGTTGATCAAGGCGTTCAAGCTGACCGAGGTCCAGGCGGAGGCCATCCTCAATATGCGTCTGCGCAACTTGCGCAGGCTCGAGGAAATGGAGATCCGCAATGAAGACAGGGATCTGCGCAAGGAGTTGAAGGGTATCGAAGGCCTCCTCGCCTCAGAAGCCGAGCAGTGGAAGAAGGTCGGCGAGCAGGTCGGCAAGGTCCGCGACATGTTCGGACCCAAGACGCCGCTCGGCAAGCGCCGCACCACGTTTGCGGACGCGCCCGAGCACGATCTTGCGGCGATCGAGGAAGCCTTCGTCGAGCGCGAGCCGGTCACGGTCGTCGTCTCCGACAAGGGCTGGATCCGCACCATGAAGGGGCACGTCGAAGATCTCTCCGGCCTTGCCTTCAAGCAGGACGACAAGCTCGGCTTCGCCTTCTTCGCCGAGACGACCTCGAAGCTGCTGCTGTTCGCCACCAACGGCAAGTTTTACTCGCTCGATGTGGCGAAGCTGCCAGGCGGCCGCGGCCACGGCGAGCCGATCCGCCTGTTCATCGACCTCGAGCAGGAGGCCGCCCCCGTCGCGCTGTTCGTCAACAAGGGCGGACGCAAATTCCTGGTGGCTAGCCACGAAGGCCAGGGTTTTGTCGTCAACGAGGACGATTGCGTCGGCACCACCAAGAAGGGCAAGCAGGTCCTCAACGTCGACATGCCGAACGAGGCGCGCGCGGTCACAGAGGTGCTCGGCGACACGATTGCGGTGATCGGCGAGAACCGCAAGATGCTGATCTTCCCGCTCGATCAGGTGCCGGAAATGGCGCGTGGCCGCGGCGTCCGTCTGCAGAAGTACAAGGACGGCGGCCTGTCCGACGTCGCCGTATTCGATGCCAAGGCGGGTCTGACCTGGAAGGACTCCGCGGGGCGCGAATTCAGTGCGACCATGAAGGAGCTCGCCGAGTGGCAAGGCACCCGCGCCGACGCCGGCCGCCTGCCGCCGAAGGGATTCCCGAAGTCGAACAAGTTCGGCCGGGTGATCGGGTAGGCTGGTTGCTGCCCCAACAAGACTGTCATGCCCCGGCTCGACCGGGGCATCCACCGGCCGCTAATCCTCCACAAACGCTTTCCATCGGCTCAGCGCCGACTGTCGCAAGCTCGCTCTTTCGCCATCGAGCTCGGAGCTGCGTTTCGCCGCGTCCGTCATTGCGGTCGCAGCGCGATTGTAGCCGTTGGCCGTGGACTGGAAGGGAAACACGAACTGGCCGTTTGTGACCCTATAGATGCCGAACTCGCGCACCAGCAGCGCCACGCATTTTTCGTAGGCGTTGTAATAGTCTGCGCGTGCGATGAGCATTTTCGAAGTGAGCGCGGTCCAGGCTCCATGCTGCTCGTCGATCATCGCCATGAACGAGGTCAATCGCTCGTCCCCGACGTTCAGTGACCGAACGTCCTTCTCCACATTCTCACGTGCAGACGTGAGCAGCGCATCGTAGCGCGGCGCGAACGTCGCGACATTGGCTTCGGCGGTCTTCAGGTCGCGCCGAAGCGCGTCGAGGTCATTGCGGCTGGCCGTGCCGAGATCGCCGAGCATCGGCAAGGGCCTTGCCGCGGCTTCATCGAGCAGTCGCCGAGCCGCAGCGTCGATGTCGTTCACGTCCTCGTTTGCGAGTGCGACGAGCCTGAGCAACCTGTTGGAGGGATATTGCTTGATGGCTTGATCGAGCTCTGCAGGATCGGTCACGTCGCGCAACGCAGCCCGGCTCTCCTCCGCGGACCTGACGGCCTGAAGCCTCGACAGGTCGCCAGCGTAGTAGATGGCGCCAACGCACACAGCCGCAAAGAAACCGAAGAGCAACAGAACGAGGAGCAATCGTCCGCGCGGTTTGGCAGCCTGATGCGACACTGATCCCACGGGGCGGGACTCCTCTCGAACGACACATTACTGTCTTTCGCAGGGCCCGAGGAGTCCAGCTATGATCTGATCAGTCTCCCTAGATCACCCCCACCAGCCGCAAGGCGATACCCGCCGCGCAACTACCCGCCAGCACCGTGAGCATGCCGAGCCTGAAGCGGAACAGCGCGGTTGCGGCTGCGATCGACAGCGCGAGCGCCGGGATGTCGACGCTGGTCAGCACGGGACTGTCGAAGGAGAGCGGGAAGGCGTTCACCGGCACGGTCTCGCGGAACAGCGTGTGCAGCGCGAACCAGATCGACAGATTGAGGATCACGCCGACGACGGCGGCCGTGATCGCACTCAGCGCGCCGGCAAGGCCCGTGTTGCCGCGCAACCGTTCGATGTAGGGCGCGCCGACGAAGATCCAGAGGAAGCAGGGCGTGAAGGTGACCCAGGTCGCGAGCAGTCCGCCGAGGGTTGCCGCGAGCATCGGCGACAGCCCGCTGGGATCGCGGAAGGCGGCCATGAAGCCCACGAACTGGAGCACCATGATCAGCGGGCCCGGCGTGGTCTCGGCCATGCCGAGGCCATCGAGCATCTCATTCGGTTTCAGCCAGTGATAGTGCTCGACCGCCTGCTGGGCGACATAGGCCAGCACCGCATAGGCGCCGCCGAAGGTGACCAGCGCCATCTTCGAGAAGAACAGGGCGATCTGGCTAAACACATTGGCCTCGCCGAAGGTCGCGAGCAGCGCGATCACCGGTGCCAGCCACAGTGCAAGCCAGAACGCGCCGACGCGGATGGCGCGTCCGGTGTCGGGGCGGACGTGCTCGGGCACGGCTTCGCCCAGCATGCTGTCGATCACGGCTGTGTTGCCACCATGGCCGTGACCGGCCGGCGCGAATTCCGGGCGACCGCTTCGCGCGCCGGCATAGCCGATCACGCCGGCGGTGAGGATGATCAGCGGGAAGGGGACCGCGAAGAAGAAGATGGCGATGAAGGCGAGCGCGGCGAGCGCAATCATGACCCGATTCTTCAGCGCGCGCTTGCCGACGCGCACCACCGCCTCGACGACGATGGCGAGCACTGCGGCCTTCAGCCCGAAGAACAGCGCCTCGACAAAGCTGACATTGCCATAGGCGGCATAGATGTAGCTCAGGCCCATGATCGCGATGATGCCGGGCAGGATGAACAGCCCGCCCGCCACCAGCCCGCCGGCGGTACGGTGCAGCAGCCAGCCGACATAGGTGGCGAGCTGCTGCGCCTCCGGTCCCGGTAGCAGCATGCAATAGTTCAGCGCATGCAGGAACCGGCCCTCCGAAATCCAGTTCTTCTCCTCGACCAGGATGCGGTGCATCACCGCGATCTGCCCCGCGGGCCCGCCGAAACTCAGGCAGGCAACGCGGAGCCAGACGCGAAAGGCTTCGCCGAAGCTGATGCCGTGACCGGCATCAGCTCCTGCTTGAACGCTACGGGTATCCATTACGCCTTCACCTTGTTGGTCGGCCAGTTGTGGGTCTCGGTGGTGGCGTCGCGGCACCAGCGGTAGAAGGCGTCGTAGAGCGTCATGCCGGCCTCGAGCTGCGCGAGGTCATCGTCATACATCCGCGACAGCCCGAGAGACGCCGCGAGCAGGCCAGGCGCCTCCGGCGCGAGGTCGGGCCGGGCCGTGTCGGCGCCGCGCACGAGCGTTGCCAGCCGCTGCAAGGGCGGTGTGGCGAGCCCGAACTCCTCCATCATCACGTCGAAGGTGCAGAGCTCGCCGCGGTGGCTCCAGAACACGTTTTCGATGTCGAAGGGCGCCGCGCCAAAGTGCTCGCCGACGGCGACCACTTCGGAGGGCGCGACGTACAGGAACACCGCGTTGGGATCGACGAAGCGGCGGATCAGCCAGGGGCAGGCGATGCGGTCGACCTTCGGCCGCGCGCGCGTCACCCAGATGGTCCGCCCCCTCGCATCGCGTGGCGGCAGTTTTCTGGTGTCGATCAGCGGCAGATTTGCCGCTTTCCAGCCCTCGAAGCCGCCTTCCAGCGTCTCGGCCTGCACGCCGAGCTGGCGCAGCCAGGCCGCCGTGCCCTGGGCGAGCTTTTCGCCGCGGAAGCAGGTGACGATGGCGGAGCGGCCGGCAAACTCGCCGCCCCAGTCCTGGACGTTCTCGTGACTGAGCTTGATGGAGCCGGGGATCAGCCGCCGGTCGGCGGAAAAATCCTCCTCCGTTCGCACGTCAATCAGGGTGGGGGCATTGGGCGTGCCGATCAGGCGCGCCAGTTTGTCGGGAGATATGGTCGTGAAAGTAGACATGATGATGCGTCCTCGTAAGAACCGAACGGGACGCGATACTTGGGCATGTCGCCTCGTGGGGAGATCGCTCAATCCCCATGGCGCCAATTACAGCGAAACCGCGGGGGGCTGTCAATCGCCGGTTTTGCCGGCAATGAGCGTTAGTAAGGGATGCTGTCAGGGCCTATATTGGGCGCTGGAATCTACTCCTGGAGATCTGGTCCGATGCATTCCCATTCCATCGAACAATGGACACACGATCACGCGTTCCTGGGCGAGCGGCACGACGAGAACGAGCGGCGCACCTGGTTCGTGGTCGTCCTGACGCTGGTGATGATGGTCGGTGAGATTCTGGCCGGCTCGCTGTTCGGATCGATGGCGCTGCTCGCCGACGGCTGGCACATGGGCACCCATGCGGCGGCCCTCGGGATTGCCGCCTTCGCCTACCGTTTTGCGCGACGGCACCTCGGGAATGCGCATTTCACCTTCGGCACCGGCAAGTTCGGCGATCTCGCCGCCTTCGCCAGCGCGATCATCCTGGGATTGATCGCGGTCCAGATCGCCTATGAGAGCGTGCTGCGGCTGTTCACGCCCGTGCCGATCGTCTATGGCGAGGCGATCGCGGTTGCCGCCCTCGGCCTGTGCGTCAACCTGGTGAGCGCGTGGCTGCTGCGCGACAGCCATGACCATCACCACCACGGCCACGATCATGGCCATGGTCATGCACATGATGATCACGACGATCATGACCATGATCGTCACGGCCATCACCACCATCATCACGACCACAATCTCCGCGCGGCCTACGTCCATGTCATGGCCGATGCGGCGACCTCGGTGCTTGCGATCGGTGCGCTCGTCGTCGCGATGTATTCGGGATGGGTGTGGGCCGATCCGGCCGTGGGCCTGATCGGCAGCGTGGTGATCGCGAGCTGGGCGTTCGGTCTGGTCAAGGCCTCCGGCGCAGTGCTGCTCGACGTGCGCGCGGACGAGAAGCTGGAGCGCATCGTCCGTGCCCGGATGGAGGTTGGTGACGACCGCGTCACGGATCTGCATCTCTGGCAGGTCGGCCCCGGCCATTGCGCCGTGCTGGTGTCGGTGGTCTCGGATGCGCCGAAGCAGCCGGCCGTCTACAAGAGGCGGCTCGCCGGGCTGAAGGGGCTCAGCCATATCACGGTCGAGGTCGAGACCTGCCCGCACTGATGTGATCGGCGCCTTCGGGAATTTTCAGCCCACTCCGGGTTTGGTCCTCGGTATCGGCGCGCGGCCTCGCCGTCACGGTGAAAAAGGAACAGCAACCATGCGCCGGACCGGCCTTGCCTTCTCCGCCATCGCACTTGTGCTCTGCGCCACCACAGCGTCCGCGCAGTCGCAGACATCCGCCGTCGAGAAGCTCTACATTCTCAATTGCGGGGAGGGCACCGCCGGCGACATCTCGCGCTGGTCGCCCGGCGTGAACGAAGGCAAGTCGATGGACTTCGTCGACACCTGCTACCTCATCAAGCACGGGCAGGACTGGTTCCTGTGGGACACCGGCATTACTGATGCCGTTGCCGCGATGCCCAATGGGCTCGCGCCCGCCGACCCCAAGGCGGTCACCTGGCGGCGACCGAAGACGCTTGCAGCGCAGCTCGAGCAGATCGGAGTGAAGCCGGCGGACATCAAGGCGATGGGCGTCTCGCACACGCATCCCGACCACATCGGCAATGTCGAGATGTTTCCGCAGGCCATGCTCTACGTGCAGAAGGCTGAATATGACTGGCCCGGCGCCAACAATGAGCCGCGCTTCAAGCCCTCCCATCCCGTCGAGCTTTTGTCGGGCGACAAGAACGTTTTCGGCGACGGCAGCGTGACCATCCTGTCGACGCCCGGGCACACGCCGGGGCATCAGTCGCTGCTGGTGAAATTGTCGAAGACCGGGGCGGTGGTGCTGTCCGGCGATGCCGTCCATTTCAGGGATAATTGGGATAACCGTCGCGTGCCCAGCATGAACGCCGACAAGGACCGGAGCGTGGCCTCGATGCAGAAGATCGCCGACACGCTCGCCAAGGAGAAGGGGCAGCTCTGGATCAACCACGACAAGGCCCAGCGCGACGGCCAGAAGCTGGCGCCGGAGTTTTACGACTGAGGCCTGCAGGCCAACCGACCCTGCTGCCATGACGGTGGCAGCAGCACCATGCTAGGCGGCCGCATCGTCTCCGAGAGGGAACGCCTGTGGGAGAGTGGGGCGGAGTTGCGATCGCGCTGGCGTCCAGCAGCCTCGGTGGCACCGCGGCGGCGATCACCCGCTATCTCGTCGTCGGCGCCGATCCGATCCTGCTTGCAATCCTGCGCTGGGGCATCGGCTTCGCCTGCCTGCTGCCGAGCGCGCTTCTGCTCGGCGTCCGCTGGCCGTCGCAACGTGACTTGCCGGCCGTGGCGCTGCTCGGCGTCTGCTTCTTCGGCCTGTTCTTCATCCTCTACAACATCGCGGTGTCCTACACGACCGCCGCGCGCGCCAGTCTTGCGCTGGCGACGCTGCCGCTCCACACCATGGTGGTCGGCGCGCTCTTAGGCGTGGAGCGGCTGACGGCGCGCAAGATCACCGGCGTCGGCATCGCCGTGCTCGGCGTGACGGCGGCGCTCGCGACGGGCCTGGCGCAAAGCCCGCCGGGCGCCTGGCGCGGCGAACTGATCATGACCGGAGCCGTGTTCTGCATGGCGTTCTACAATGTGCTGTCGCGCCCGTTGATGAAGCGCTCCAGCGCGCTCGGCTTTCTCACCGTCGGCATGGGCGCAGGTGCAGTCGTGTTGGTGCTGGTGGGTCTTTGGCGTGGCAGCTTTGCGGCGCTCGATCGTTTCACCGCGGCGCAGTGGACCGCCGGTGTCTATCTTGGCATTGGCGGCGGCGCGCTTGCCTTCATCCTCTGGGTCAAGGCGCTGGAACGCGCCACACCGACCCGCGTCGCCAATACGATGACGGTCAACCCGATCGCGGCCGCCTTGCTCGCAGCGCTCCTGATCGGCGAGCCGATTACGCCCAATCTCCTCATCGGGTTGGTTGCCGTGTTCGCCGGCATCTGGATCGCCACCGGCGAGACGAAGACGGCCTAACTTCGCGGTGCCGTCACCGGCGGTGGGCCGCTTTCCGGACTCTTCTTCGGCTTCAGCGTGCCGGCATAGAAGGAGAGCAGCCACACCAGCACGACGGCGAGGAGATAGACGCCCCAGGCCTGCGGCGGCGTGGTCGCCCAGCGGAAGGCGCGTCTGAATGTGCCGGGGGTGCTGGTGTCTTCGGTCATGGGCCGCTTGTGCGCGATAGCGCCGCTGCGGTCAATCCGGCCGTCGCTCTGCGCGGATCAGGAACAGCGCTGCCAGCGCCGAAAGGCTGAGCGCGGACGACACGATCAGCACCTTGGCTCCCATCACGTCGATGAGCAGGCCGAAGGCAAGTGGCGACACGGCCTGCGCCATGCGTGCCGGCGCGCCGATGATGCCGAGGCGGTAGCCAAAATCCTTCGGGCCGAAGATCGACAGCGGGAGCGTGCCGCGCGCGATCGTCAAGATGCCGTTGCCCGAGCCGTGGAATAGCGCGAAGGCGCTCGCCGCGGCGCCGCCGAAGATCGCTACGATCACTGCTCCGATCGGATGGGTGAAGCAGGCGAGGCGCGTCGACCACAGCGGATGGAAGCGGCTGAGGAAGCCCGCTTCGAGAATGCGCGCGCCGACCTGCGCCGGCCCGATCAGCGCGCCGGCCGCGATCGCTTCGACCGGTGTTGCGCCGGTGGTCTCGAGGATGCGCGGAAAATGCGCGGCCATCGCGCCGGTGACGGTCCACACCGCGGCGAAGATGAAGGCGAGCAGGATCATGGTGCGGTCGAGCGGCAGATGCGGCTTCGCTGCCGTCGCGGCGGCCTGCTTGGCGCCCTTGATCGCCGGCAGCATGAAGAAGTTCAGCGGAAGGCCGATCAGGATGTTGGCAGCCGCCCAGGCAAAGCAGGTGTCGCGCCAGCCGATATGCGACAGGCCCCAGGCGGTGAGCGGCCAGCCGACGGTCGAGGCAAAACCCGCCATCAGCGTGATGCCCGTGATCGAGCCGCGCGCCTCGGTTCCGTAGATTCGGCCGAGCGCGGCGAAGGCGGCATCATAGAGTCCCATCGCCATGCCGATGCCGAGCACGAGCCAGGCGATCGCCATCATCGTGACGGATTGCGAGAACCCAAGCAGCACGAGGCCGGCGGCGATCGTCAGATTCGAGGCCGACAGCACCTGCCGTCCGCCGACGAGGTCGATCTGTCGCCCGATGCGCGGGCCGAGCATCGCGGAGATCACCAGCGACGCAGAGAACGCGCCAAAGATCCAGTTGGAGGAGACGCCGAGATCGCGCGCCATGGGGTCGGCGAGCAGGGCCGGCAGGTAGTAGCTGGAGGCCCAGGCCAGGGTCTGCGTGGTGCCGAGCGCCAGGATGATCGGAAGCTGTCGCTGGCTCATCCGCGCGCGCTTCCGATTCTGGCCGACAAAGTCATCATCCATCGCATTTGCCGCCCGCAGCGCGGGCGCGTCAACCGCACCTGCGGCATATTCGACCTGCGGCGAACGGGAGCCTTGGTTGTGCACGGCACGCGCGCGGCTTCCGCCTTTCGCTGGTCACGAATGCACGCCATAATGGCGTATGCAATTGACCTCCCGTCTCGAGCTGATGAACTGGCTGACCGGCCAGGGGCTCACCGGCCTGCCCGAACCCGAACTGCTTCGCGGCTTCTGCGAGCGCTGCCGCGCCGAGGGGCTCGAGCTGTCGCGCGGCCTCCTCTTCATCGACACGCTGCATCCGATCTACGAGGGGCGGGGTTTTCGCTGGAGCGACAGGCCGAGCAACGAGAGCGAAGCCTTCGAATACGGCTCGACGGCCGAGGGCGATCCGAACAAGAACTGGCGGCGCTCGGTGTTCTTCCATTTGCTCGAGCACGGCCACGACGAGATGCAGATCGATCTTGCCGATTGCGACAAGCTCGACTTCTCGCAGATCGGTGAACTTGCCGAAAAGGGTCACCGGCATTTCCTCGCCTTCGTGCATCGCTTCGGCGAAACAGGCGCGCTCGGGCAGATGGATTGCCTTTATTCCTACTGGACGACGCGGCGCGCGGACGGTTTCAGGGAAGCCGAACTCGCCGCGCTGCGCGACCTCGTGCCGGTGCTCGGGCTCGCGATCAAGTCGGCACAGCAAGTCGATATCGTGCGTACGCTCGGGCGCGTCTATCTCGGGCGCGACGCCTCCGAGCAGGTGCTGCGCGGGCGCATCTCCCGCGGTGTCACCGAACGCATCAACGCCGTGCTCTGGTATTCGGACCTGCGCGGCTCGACCGGGATCAGCGAGAGCATTGGGCCTGACGAGATCATCCCGTTCCTCAACGACTATGCTCAAGCGGTGATCGACGCGATCCACGACGCCGGCGGCGACGTGTTGAAGCTGATCGGCGATGGCGTGCTCGCGATGTTCACCGGCGAGGATATGGCGACAGCGCGTCGCGCAGCGCTGCGGGCCGAGCATCTGTTCCGCCAGAACGCCGTGGCGTTGAATACGCGCCGGGCGGCCGACGGCCGTCCCACCACGTCGGCCTATATCGGCCTGCATGTCGGCGAAGTCTTCTACGGCAATATCGGCAGCGAGGACCGGCTCGACTTCACGGTGGTGGGACCGACCGTCAACGAGGTCAGCCGCATCGCATCGATGAGCCGTTCGGTCGATCGTGAGCTCCTGGCGTCGTCGGAGTTCTACAAGGGCCTCGATGCCACCGGCCGCCGCTATCTCGTCTCCACCGGCCGCTACGCGCTGCGTGGCATCGGCCGCGCGCAGGATCTCTACACGCTCGATCCGGATATCGACGCGAACGAGCCGGTGACGGGGAGCTATGAGCGGTATTTGGCGGGTTAGGCCCGCCTGTTTCCCCGCAGTCGTCCTGGCTTTCGCCAGGACGACTGCGGAGGGAATTGCCCCGTTTCTCGCAATGACGAGGTGGCGCTAGCACCGCGCCGCCGCGCCGTCCTCCACCATCTTCGGCTGCCGATCCAGTGCCACCGCAGGCGAGAGCCAGATCACCAGCGCCTGCACGGCGAACACCGCCGCGGCGAGATACAGGCACGCCTCCGCGCTCCAGAAGCCGCCGACGACCGCGCCGAGCGCCGAGCCGACCGGGCGGGCGCCGTAGCTCATGATGTTGATGGCGGAGACGCGGCCGAGCAGACTCGGCGGCGTCACGGACTGGCGCAAGGTCGTGGTCGAGATCACCCAGAGGATAGGCCCGACGCCGAGCAGGAAGAAACTCAGGCCCGCAAGCCAGGGCGAGGGGAGCAGCACCGTCAGCGCCATCACCACCGCAGCGGCGAAACCGGTGACCGGGCCGAGGCCGATCACGGTGCCGAAGGCGATGCGGCGCATGACGCGCGTTGCGAGCAGCGCGCCGATCACCATGCCGACGCCGTACATTGCGAGCACGATGCCGACGCCTGTGGCCGACAGCCCGAGATGGCGCACGGCATAGGGTACGAACACCGCGAGCTGCAGGAACCAGCCGGTGTTGAAGATAAATTGGGTGACGAACACGGGCCGCAGCAGTGCGTGGTGGAACACGAATGCCGCGCCTTCGCGGATCTCCTGGAACGGATGACGCCGCGGCACGGGCGCGCGGGCCGGCTCGTAGAGCCCGGACAGCAGCACCACGGCGATCGCCGAAAGTGCGGCGGCGAAGGCGAAGGCGGGACTCGCGCCAAGCCAGCCGACCAGCGCGCCGCCGAGCGCAGGCCCGCTTGCGAAGGCGACGGTGCGCGCAAGCTCAATCCGCGCATTCGCCGCCGGCAGCAGCTCCGACGTTACCAGCGAGGGCACCAGCGCCGGCGCGGCCACGCTGTAGACGACGGTGCCGCACACCGCGGCAAAGCCGAGCAGCGCCAGCAGCGGCAGATTGAGCGCGCCGAGCCAGAGCAGCAGCACGACGGCCGCGAGCGCGGCCGCGCGCAGCGCTTCGGCGCCGGCCATCAGCGAGCGGCGGGAGATGCGGTCGGCGAGCAGGCCGGCCGGGATCGCGAACAGCACGAAGGGCAAGGTGAGGGCCGTTTGCAGCAGGCCGGTCTGGCCCTCCGCGACGCCGAGCGTCAGCACGGCGACGATGGGTGCGGCCGCCAGCGCGATCTGCTCGGCTGACTGCGCCGCCAGGTTGGACCAGGCGAGGCGGTTGAAGGTGTCGGGAAGGCGAGAGCTCGTTGACATGGCACATGTCCTGCAAAGTGATCCAGCGCCACTATTCACCTCCGTGGACGGCTAAACCCACCCGCTTCCCGATAGGCCCAGGCATGGCGGGTCTCGGGAACCGGTGCGGCTAGATGCAGTTGCAAATGAGTTGCAATAAGGATCGACTTCGGTATTCTGCCAACATGGATGCCCGTTCGCCCGATTTGACCCCCGAGGCCGCCGGTTGGCGCGCTGATGCGCCCGCCACCAAGAGCCTGGCCGAGGTGAATGCAACGGTGGCCGTTCCGGCCGGAGGCCGCTGGTGGCGGCGGCTGCTCGCCTTTGTCGGTCCTGGCTATCTCGTCTCGGTCGGCTACATGGACCCCGGCAACTGGGCGACCGACCTCGCCGGCGGATCGAGGTTCGGTTACACGCTGCTCTCGGTCATCCTGCTCTCGAACCTGATGGCGATCCTGCTGCAGTCGCTTTCCGCGAGGCTCGGCATCGTTACCGATCGCGACCTCGCGCAGGCCTGCCGCGCGACCTATTCGCCGGCAGTGAATTTCCTGCTCTGGCTTGCCTGCGAGGCGGCGATCATCGCCTGCGATCTCGCCGAGGTCATCGGCACCGCGATCGCGCTCAAGCTGTTGTTCGGCATTCCCCTGATCGGCGGCGCGCTGATCGCAGCGCTCGATGCCTTCCTGCTGCTGCTCCTGATGAACCGCGGCTTCCGATTTCTGGAAGCGTTCGTCATGGCGCTGCTTGCGGTGATTGCGGTCTGCTTTGCGATCCAGGTCGCGGCTGCGGCGCCGCCGGTCGCGGAGATTTTGCGCGGCTTTGCGCCGAAGACCGAGATCGTCACCAATCCGGAGATGCTCTACCTCGCGATCGGCATCATCGGCGCCACCGTGATGCCGCATAATCTCTATCTGCACTCCTCGATCGTGCAGACGCGCGCCTATGAGCGCAACGAAGCCGGCCGGCGCGAGGCGATCAAATGGGCGACGACGGACTCGACCATCGCGCTGATGCTGGCGCTGTTCATCAATGCCGCGATCCTCGTGGTCGCCGCCGCGACCTTCTACAAGAGCGGCCATTCCGACGTCGCCGAGATCGGCCAGGCCTTCGAGCTGTTGTCGCCGCTGCTCGGCCTCGGTATCGCTTCGACCCTGTTCGCAGTGGCGCTGCTCGCCTCGGGTCTGAACTCGACGGTGACGGCAACGCTGGCGGGACAGATCGTGATGGAGGGCTTTCTCGACCTGCGCCTGCCGAGCTGGGCGCGACGCCTCTTGACGCGCGGCATCGCCATCATTCCCGTGATCATCGTTACCGCGATCTACGGCGAGCGCGGTACGGCCGATCTGTTGGTGTTCAGCCAGGTCGTGCTGTCGATGCAGCTTCCCTTCGCCGTCATCCCGCTGGTGCGCTTCGTCTCCGACCGCCGCAAGATGGGCAAGTTCGCGATCCCCACGTCAGTCGCAGCGATCGCATGGATCGTCGCGGGCGTCATCGTGGTTTTGAACGTGAAGCTGCTGGCGGATGCGCTGTTCGGGTGAATGGCGAATGGCGAGTAGCGAATGGATTTGTTCTATTCGCTACTCGCCACTCGCCATTAGCGTCTCAATCCTGCGGCTCGGACGCTGCATCCCCTTGCGCGTCGATGCGGAGCCAGCCGGAGGGCGCGAGGCGCTGCTGCGGCAGGAAGCGGGCCTTGTAATCCATCTTCTTCGAGCCTTCGATCCAGTAGCCGAGATAGACGTAAGGCAGGCCCTGGCGGCGGGCGCGGGCGATGTGGTCGAGGATCATGAAGGTGCCGAGCGAGCGGCTGACCTGGCTGGGCTCGAAGAAGGAATAGACCATCGACAGGCCGTCGCTGAGTACGTCGGTGAGTGCCACCGCGAGCAGCTCCTCGCCGCGGCCGGTGATGCCGCTGTCGGGTCCGCGCCTGCGGTACTCGATGATGCGGGTCTCGACATGGCTGTCCTCGACCATCATGGCGTAGTCGAGCACGGTCATGTCGGCCATGCCGCCATGGCGGTGTCGGGCATCGAGATAGGCGCGGAATACCGAATATTGCTCGGAGGTCGGCACCGCGCTGCGCTGCTCGCCGATGACGTCGGCGTTGCGCGCCAGCACTTTGCGGAAATTACGGGAGGGACGGAATTCATTGGCGATGACCCGGACCGAGACGCAGGCGCGGCACTGGTCGCACGCTGGCCGGTAGGCGATCGATTGGCTACGGCGGAACCCGCCATGGGTCAGGAGGTCGTTGAGGTCGCCGGCGCGGTCTCCCACGAGGTGCGTAAACACCTTGCGCTCATGCCGGCCTGGCAAATAGGGGCAGGGGGAGGGCGCCGTAAGGTAGAACTGTGGGGTGTCGCGCGAGTGCTGGGTCAAGGGACGTCGTCGGCCTCCGAAGTGGGTATCAGCATCGCGCTATGGAGGCCCCCGGTCAATCGATTAGCTCAATAGGTCCGCGCCGCATGCGAGATGGGCGCGCGAACCGAGTTGTTGATCACCACGGTTCCGAGCACGAAATCATGCAGCAGGCGTCGGCGGCCGTTGAACAGGCCGACCAGGACCACGAAGGGCGACAGGAACGAGACCGATACCCAGAACAGCACGGCATGCGTGGCGCCGAGCACGAAATAGCCGGGCGCGCCGTACCAGGTGCGCAATTCGAGATCCATAACCCGCATGCCGATCGTCGCCGAAGACGGACCGCCGATGCAGGCTCCGTAATAGACGATGGCCCAGATCACCGATGCCGGCCACGCCAGCCAGAACAGCGCCCAGCCAAGGCCAAGCGTGACAACGCCGAACACGGCGATGAAGAGGTAGCCGAGGATGACCGGCACCGAGATCACGACGAGGTCGATCAGAAAGGCGAACACGCGCCGCGTCGCTACGCCGCGGAACAGTTCCGGGTGCAGATAGGGATCATAGGCATGCGGCTGCATGCCGCCGTCATTGCGCCAGCCATTGCCTGAGTCCGAATACGACATGGTCCGTCCTCTCAAGGGGAAACTCCCGTGGCAGGACATGGGAACAGGCCGTCCTCATGCCAAGGGCGCGCTGGCTTTAACAGGCGGAAATATTCCGGCGATTCCGCGGCGCCGCGGGAGGAGGCGGGAAAGGGAACGCTGGCGCAACAATCCTTGGTGTCATCCGGGCTTTCGCCACGACAACACCGGGGCTGTAGGGTGGGCCAAGGCGCGTCAGCGCCGTGTCCAACACACTTTGCCTCATATGCGCTCGGAAATTGGTGGGCACGCTTCGCTTTGCCCACACTACGATTACTGCGCTCTGATCTTCTCCGCCGCCTTCGGCGCAAAATAGCTCAGCACGCCGTCTGCGCCGGCGCGCTTGAAGGCCAGAAGGCTCTCCATCATGGCGCGGTCGCCGTCGAGCCAGCCGTTGTTCGCGGCTGCAGCGATCATCGCGTACTCGCCCGACACCTGGTAGGCGAAGGTCGGCATCGCAAAGGTGTCCTTCACCCGCCGCACCACGTCGAGATAGGGCATGCCGGGCTTCACCATCACCATGTCGGCGCCTTCGGCGATGTCGAGCTCGACCTCGCGCAACGCCTCGTCGGTGTTGGCGCTGTCCATCTGATAGGTGCGCTTGTCGCCTACAAGCGTCTTGGCCGAGCCGATCGCGTCGCGGAACGGGCCGTAGAAGGCGGACGCGTATTTCGCCGCATAGGCCATGATCTGCACGTCGAGCAGGCCCGCATGGTCCAGCCCCTCGCGGATCGCGGCGACGCGGCCGTCCATCATGTCGGAGGGTGCGATGATGTCGCAGCCGGCTTCGGCCTGCACCAGGGCTTGGCGCACCAGCACAGCGACCGTCTCGTCATTCAGGATCTTGCCGTCGGTGATCAGGCCGTCATGGCCGTGGCTGGTGAAGGGATCGAGTGCGACGTCGCAGAGAATGCCGAGATCGGGAAACTCCTTCTTGATCGCGCGCACCGCCTGGCAGACCAGGTTGTCAGGGTTGGTGGCCTCCGATCCTTCCTCGTCGCGCAAGGAGGGATCGGTGTAGGGAAACAGTGCAATGCAGGGGATAGTGAGCTTCACGGCGCGCTCGGCCTCACGCACGGCCTGATCGACGCTGAGCCGGTCGACGCCCGGCATCGAGGCGACCTGTTCGCGCTTGTTGCTGCCGTCGATCAGGAACAGCGGCCAGATCAGGTCGTCGGTGGTGAGCACGTTCTCACGTACCATGCGCCGTGCCCATTCGGCCTTGCGATTGCGGCGCGGGCGGACGGTCAGATCGAGCGCGGGGGAGGCGACTGCGCCGCAGGAGCGCGCGACCTCGCGCAATTCGATCGGACGTCCGTATTTGATCGCCATTACTCTTCCTCCGGCTGGAATTATTCTTATACCAGCTCGCATGGTTCCCGTCACCGCGGCTTGACCTGCCGCAAGGTGATGGCAGCCGATTGATTTTGCGGGGCAAAGCAGCCAGAAGGGGCCATGTCCGAAATCTCAACCCGCGATGCGGCCCGCGACAGCGCCAGGGACAATGCCAGAGACAAGGCGATGTCGGTGGCGGCGATCTCGTCGGAGCGGCCCGACACCGACGACAACGTCTGGACGCGCCGGCTCGTGCTGTTCCTACGGGTGATGGCGCTGCTCTCGATTCTCAAGGGGCTCTATCACTGGGCGCAGGTCACCGGCTTCGTCGGCGGCGAGGACGAGGCGTTCGAGAACCAGTCGATGGCCTGGCAGGCCGCGACCGTCTACTTCGCCGTGATCGAACTCGTCGCCGCCGTCGGCCTCTGGCTCGCCACGCCCTGGGGCGCGGTGGTGTGGCTGACGACTGTGGTGTCGATGGCGGTGATCGAACTGATGTTCCCCGGCATCTACGGCGGCAGCCTCATCGTGGTCGGCGTCGAAGCCTTCATGCTCGCCGCCTATCTCGCGCTCGCCTGGATGGCCGCGCGCGAACGGCCGCCATAGAGCGCACACGAATTCAACGTACAACTTTCTCGTGCCCGGACGCAGCGCAGCACGAAGTGATGCGCTGCCGAGCCGGGGCCGATCTCTCCGCGATCTCGTCATGTGGCCTGGGTCCCGGATCTGCGCTTCGCTTGTCCGGGACACGAGTGCGGACTTGTGCGCGATTGGTTGACCGTTGGTTGCCTAAAATTCGCGGTAAGTTTTCATTGACCAGCGTGTTCCGCCACAGCCGTTACGTGCTCGTTTCGAAACGGGGCGGGGCTGTACTGGAATGCTACAGAACCGGCGGACGGAGGGTGAACAGGACCTTGCCACGGTCAACAGACGGTTGCGAAAAGTCCTTGCAGCACAGGCTTAATCCGCAATTCACTGTCTTAAATTCATGATCTCTTTATTGTCTTATTTAAGCTGATGTTCAAACCGGCCCCTTAAGTTGCACCTATCAGGCGGGACACAAGTTTCGTCGAATAAGTGTCGATAAAAACGACAACAGGGGAAGTGTCATGATGAAAGCCGTCGCAACTGCGGCAGACACCGCAGAGCGCGTCTCCGGCCAGCAAGGCTCGGTGCAGACGCTCTATCTGGAAGCTTTGACTCTGGTGGAGCGGCTGCATCGCCGCCTCCTCGACGTCATCAAGGACGAGTTCGATCGCCGTGGCCGCGCCGACATCAATTCGGTGCAGGCGCTGCTGCTCTACAACATCGGCGACAAGGAGCTGACCGCGGGCGAGCTGCGCACGCGCGGTTACTATCTCGGCTCAAACGTCTCCTACAATCTGAAGAAGCTCGTCGAGCTCGGCTTCCTCGATCATCAGCGCTCGCGCGTTGATCGCCGCTCGGTGCGCATTCGCCTGACCCCGCAGGGCCAGGAAGTTCGCCGCATCGTCGATGCGCTCTACCAGAAGCATGTCAAGACGGTGGAGCAGGTCGGCGGCATCTCGGGCGATGAGTTCGCGACCCTCAACAAGTCGCTGCACCGTCTCGAGCGGTTCTGGACCGATCAGATTTTGTACCGGCTCTGAGTTCTTTCGAAGGGATCAAGGCCAAGCCGGCCCACAACAAGACCGGCAAGCCTCCCGAACGTGCCTAACTTCCCCAATCGCACCGGCCCGGCTCTGTCCGGACCGGTGCGTTTTGTCTTTTTGCAGCTGCGAAAAAAATGGCAGCGCAAGGGAACGAGTTCCCCCCTCGGCACTTATCTCTTCCGGATCGGAGGATGACGATGCTGGTCGAGCGCGGACTGGGCGTGATGAACGTGGAACTCGTCAGCGAGGCCTACGCCATCGCCGCGAACTACCTTCGCCGCTCCGGTGCGATCCCCGACACGCTCGTCACCAACGAACGCCTGCTCGAGATCATCATCAAGCTGCTCCAGCACGGCGAATTCAACAAGATCAGGCTCGCCAACAAGGCCATCACCAGGTTCGAGGCGCAGCCCCAGGCGCAAGCGGTTGCCTGATCGAGACTGCCAAAATCCGTAAAGAACCAGAGGGTGCCATGGAAGCTGCCATCGATCGCATCATGAAGACCTATGACCTGCTCGCCAACCGCACCGCGGCGGCCAGCGAGGAGGCGAGGGCGAAGGTGACGATTTACCTCAATACTTTGATGGAAGCCGGCGAGAAGGACACCCACAGGTTGACCGTCTGTGGCCTGACCTATTTGCGCCAGCTCGACGGCAGCGTGGATCCCGTGAAGGCGGGGTATACCGGGCTGTAGAGCCGCGGCGGCACCGCCTGTGTGGGGCTGAATGGTCCGAACCGGCCCTTCCTGGATGATTAGCGCGCCTGCGATTCCTTATGGGCTCCGCCGTCCCAAATCCCCAAATCCCACCATATCTTGCATAAATATCGCCCCGGACCCGCAAATGCTTGGCCCGGGACGGGCGATGTGGTAGATCGCGCTCGCCGCTTCCGATCGCCACACCAGACCGCCCGTAGCCCGCCAAAAGGCTGCGGCGGTGGAGATATTCGCAAGATGACCCTCGCCAAGACAGCCTCCGCGCACGATTCGTTTTTCGCCGCCTCGCTCGAACAGGCCGACCCGGAAATCGCCGCAGCCATCAAGGGCGAGCTCGGCCGGCAGCGCCATGAGGTCGAGCTGATCGCCTCCGAGAACATCGTCAGCCGCGCCGTGCTGGAAGCGCAGGGCTCGGTGATGACGAACAAATACGCGGAAGGCTATCCGGGCGCGCGCTACTACGGCGGTTGTGAGTGGGTCGACGTTGCCGAGAACCTGGCGATCGATCGCGCCAAGAAGCTGTTCGGCGCGAATTTCGCCAACGTGCAGCCGAACTCCGGCAGCCAGATGAACCAGGCGGTGTTCCTGGCGCTGCTTCAGCCCGGCGACACCTTCATGGGTCTTGATCTCGCGGCTGGCGGCCATCTCACCCATGGCTCGCCCGTCAACATGAGCGGCAAGTGGTTCAAGGCCGCGCACTACACCGTGCGCCGCGAGGACCAGATCATCGACATGGATGCGGTGGCCAAGCAGGCCGAGCAGATCAAGCCGAAGCTGATCATCGCCGGCGGCTCGGCCTATTCGCGCGCCTGGGATTTCAAGCGCTTCCGCGAGATCGCCGATAGCGTCGGCGCGTACCTGCTGGTCGACATGGCGCACTTTGCCGGCCTCGTCGCCGGTGGTGTGCATGCTTCGCCGGTGCCGTACGCGCACGTCACCACCACCACGACGCACAAGTCGCTGCGTGGCCCGCGCGGCGGCCTGATGCTGTGGAATGACGAGACGCTCACCAAGAAGCTCAACTCGGCAATCTTCCCGGGCCTGCAGGGCGGCCCGCTGATGCATGTGATCGCAGCGAAGGCGGTCGCCTTCGGCGAGGCGCTGCGGCCGGACTTCAAGGTCTACGCCAAGAACGTCGTCGAGAACGCCAAGGCGCTCGCCGAGACGCTGAAGGGCCACGGGCTCGATATCGTCTCCGGCGGCACCGACAACCATCTGATGCTGGTCGACCTCAGGCCGAAGGGCCTGAAGGGCAACGTCTCGGAGAAGGCGCTGGTCCGCGCGGCCATCACCTGCAACAAGAACGGCATTCCCTTCGACCCCGAGACGCCCTTCGTCACTTCGGGCCTGCGCCTGGGCACTCCGGCTGCGACCACCCGTGGCTTCGGCGTTGCGGAGTTTCAGCAGGTCGGCGGCATGATCGCCGAGGTTCTCAACGCGATCGCGCAGTCATCCGACGGCAAGGCACCGCTGGTCGAAGCTGCGATCAAGGAGCGGGTCAAGGCACTCACCGATCGGTTCCCGATCTATCAGTAAGGCTGGACCAAGCGGATGCGCTGTCCGAACTGCAACAGTCTCGATACGCAGGTAAAGGACTCGCGTCCGACCGAGGACTCTTCCGTGATCCGCAGGCGGCGCGTGTGCGTCGCCTGCAATTTCCGTTTCACGACTTTCGAGCGCGTGCAGCTGCGCGAGCTCACCGTGATCAAGCGCAACGGCCGCCGCGTACCGTTCGACCGCGACAAGCTGATGCGCTCGGTGCAGATTAGCTTGCGCAAGCGCCAGGTCGAGCCGGAGCGGGTGGAGAAAATGGTCTCCACCATCGTGCGCGAGCTCGAGACCGGCGGCGAAGCCGAGATCTCCTCCGAGGTGATCGGCGAGACCGTGATGGAGCATCTGCGCACGCTCGACGACGTCGCCTATGTGCGCTTCGCCTCCGTCTATCGCAATTTTCGCGAGGCCAAGGATTTCGCCGACGTGCTCGGCGAGCTCTCCGGTGAGGAGGAAGCGCGGCTCGCCGCGATCCGCAAATGATCTTCCGCATCCTGGAGGATCAGTTCGCGCAAAGGGCCCGCGAGGCCAAAGACGCCGATCGCCGCTTCATGCAGCTTGCGCTGGCGCTCGGCCGGCGCGGGCAGGGACGGACTTGGCCGAACCCAGCCGTCGGCGCGATCATCGTCAAGGACGGGGTGATCGTCGGTCGTGGCTGGACCCAACCTGGCGGGCGGCCGCATGCGGAGCCCGAAGCGTTGCGGCGGGCAGGCGAAGCGGCGCGCGGCGCCACCCTCTATGTCACGCTCGAGCCGTGCTCACATTTCGGCAAGTCGCCGCCTTGCGCGGACGCTGTGATCGCCGCCGGCGTCAAGCGGGTGGTGGCGGCCATCGAGGATCCCAATCCGGAAGTCGCAGGGCAGGGCCATGCGCGCTTGCGCGCGGCTGGCATCGCCGTGGATGTGGGCCTGTGCGCGGATGAGGCTGCTTTTGACCACGCCGGCCACTTCCGCCGCATCCGCGACAAGCGCCCGCATGTGATCCTGAAACTTGCGGTCTCGCCAGACGGCAAGATCGGCGCGGCCGGCGGTAAGCCGGTGGCGATCACCGGCGAAGCCTCGCGCGACCGCGTGCATCTGCTCCGCGCACAGAGCGATGCGATCCTGGTCGGTATCGGCACGGTGCTTGCGGACGATCCGCTTCTCACCTGCCGCCTGCCGGGCATGACGGCGCGCTCGCCGGTGCGCGTGGTGCTCGACCAGGCCTTGCGGATTCCGGGATCTTGCCAGCTCGTTCGTTCTGCGCGCGAGACGCCGCTCTGGGTGGTCGGCTCGGAGCTTGCAGAAGCGGCCGCGGCGACGCGCCTCGGTGCGGCCGGAGCGCAGGTCATTCGCGTCCCGCCCGGGAACGCTACAGGGCTTGATCTGCCGGCGGTGCTTCATACGCTTGCCGAGAAGGGCATCACGCGGCTAATGGTCGAGGGCGGCAGCCGCGTGGCGGCCTCGTTCGTCGCGGCCGACCTCGTCGACGACATCTGGCTGTTCCGCGGCACGGAAGAGGTTGGCGCCGATGGCGTCGATGCGCTTGATGCATTGCCCCTGTCGAAAATCACGCAGTCGCAGGCGTTCAAGGTTCATGCTAGCGAAACGTTCGACAAGGATACTCTTACCATCTACGAGCGCGCCTAATGTTCACCGGCATTGTCACCGATATCGGCGAGATCGTCAGCCTGACGCCGACTGCGCAGGGGCAGTTGCACCGCCTGCGCATTGCATGCCGCTACGATCGCGCGACCATCGCCGATGGCGCCTCGATCGCCTGCAACGGCGTCTGCCTGACAGTGGTCGCCTCGGGCGTTGAAGGCAGCAAAACCTGGTTCGACGTCGACGCCGCCGCGGAGACGCTGGCGCTGACCACGGCGAAGCACTGGAAGGTGGGCACCAGGCTCAATCTCGAGCGCGCGCTCAAGATCGGCGACGAGCTCGGTGGCCATATCGTCGCCGGCCATGCCGACGGGATCGCGACCATCGTCAGCCGCGAGGACCTGCCCGATATGGCGCGGTTCGAGCTGCGTACGACGCGCGAGCTGGCGCGCTTCATCGCCACCAAGGGCTCGATCACGCTCGACGGCGTGTCGCTGACGATCAATACGGTGGCCGACGTGACCTTTTCGGTGCTGATCATCCCGCACACGCTGACCGTTACGACCATCGGCGGCTGGAAGGCGGTGAGCGAGGTCAATATCGAGGTCGACCTGATGGCCCGCTACGCGGCGCGGCTGACGGAAATGAAGTGATGGTGACTAAAGATCGTCATGCGTGGGCTTGACCCGCGCATCCATCCTCTTAAGAGGTCTTGACCCGTTGGATTGCCGGGGGTCGGGCCCGGCAATGACAGAGTAGGCTTACAATGGCAGACGCGCGGCGCGCACCCCTGAAGGACCAGACCGACATTTCCGGCGGGCGCGCGCTGATCGTCGAGGCACGGTTCTATGACGATCTCCAGGATGCGCTGCTGGAAGGCGCGGTCGCCGAGCTGAAGGCGGCCGGCCTGACCCATGACGTGATCACGGTTCCCGGTGCGCTGGAGATTCCGGCGGCGGTCGCCATCGCGGTCGACGCGGCCGCGGCGAACGGCAAGCCCTATGACGCGGTGATCGCGCTCGGCTGCGTCATCCGTGGCGACACCATCCATTTCGAGATCGTCTCGCAGGAATCCTCGCGCGCGCTGATGGATCTCGCGGTTGCGCGGAAACTGCCGCTCGGAAACGGCATTCTCACCGTCAACACCGAGGCGCAGGCCTGGGCACGGGCGCGGGCAAGCGAACTCAACAAGGGCGGCGATGCCGCGCGGGCCGCACTGGCCATGCTGCGCATCAAACGCCGATTGGCACGAGCCTGACACATGGCTGACAACGGCAAAAAGCAGGCCGGCGGTCTGGAGAAGAAGGCGAACCGGCGCGGCGCGGCGCGGCTCGCCGCGGTCCAGGCGCTGTACCAGATGGACATTGCCGGCGCCGGCATCAACGACATCTTCGCCGAGTTCGAGAGCCACTGGCTTGGCAACGAGGTCGAGGGCGACACATATCTGCCCGCGGAAGCGGCTTTCTTCCGCGACGTCGTCTCGGGCGTCGTGCGCGATCAGAAGAAGCTCGATCCTTTGATCGACGACGCGTTGTCGAAGGGCTGGCCGCTCAAGCGCATCGAAGCGATCCTGCGCGCGGTGCTGCGGGCAGGGGCCTATGAGCTACAGCACCGCAAGGATGTACCGGGCCGTGTCGTGGTCTCCGAATATGTCGACGTCGCCAACGCCTTCGTCGACCGCGAGGAAACCGGCATGGTGAACGCGGTGCTTGACCAGATTGGCCGCCAGTTTCGCGGTGACGAGTTCGGGCGGGGGTAGGTGTCGGCGAGGGCGGTCGATTGAAGCAATACGCCAGCCCCATATTCCTCTGTCATGCCCCGCGAAGGCGGGGCATCCAGTACGCCGCGGCCTATCGATTTCACGCGATCGTCTCTGGAATACTGGATCGCCCGGTCAAGCCGGGCGATGACACCTGTGTTTGGGGCTGGAGCTGATGGCAAACTCGCACAATCCCTCCGGCGAAGACTCCCTCATCGCGCGCTATTTCAAGCCGCTGGCGACCGATCCGGGCGCGTTCGGTCTGGTCGATGATGCGGCGATCCTGAGATCATCCGGCGAGGATATCGTCGTCACCACCGACGCCGTGGTCGAGGGCGTGCATTATCTTGCCGACGATCCGCCCGGGACGATCGCGCGCAAGGCGCTGCGGGTGAACCTGTCGGACCTCGCCGCCAAGGGGGCGGTGCCGGCCGGCTTCGTGCTCACGCTGGCGCTGCGCAGCAAGGAGGACATCTGGCTCAGGCCCTTCGCGGATGCGCTCGGCGAGGACGCCAAGGCGTTCGCATGCCCGCTGCTCGGCGGCGACACTGTGTCGACGCCGGGGCCGCAAATGATCTCGATTACCGCATTCGGCCGCGTGCCACAGGGCCGGATGGTCGGCCGCACCGGCGCGAAGCCCGGCGACCGCATCCTGGTGACGGGAACGATCGGCGACGCCGCGCTCGGCCTCGACGTCCTCAAGGGCGGGGTAATCGCCCAGGCGCTGGCCTCCGATCCGCATGCGCGTGAGATGCTGACCTCGCGCTATCGCGTGCCGCAGCCGCGCAACGCGCTGGCACTGGCCGTGCGCGAGCATGCGACCGCAGCAATGGATGTCTCCGACGGGCTGGCCGGCGATCTGACCAAGCTCTGTGCCGCGTCAGGCGTCTCCGCGATCATTGAGGTTGCGAGCGTTCCGCTGTCGGCGGCGGCCGCAAGCCTGGTGGCGCGCAACGCCGCTGGCATTGAGATGCAGCTCGCCGGAGGCGACGATTATGAGGTGCTGTGCACCGTTCCAGCCGCGCGGAGCGATGCGCTGGTTACCGCGGGGCGGGCGGCCGGCATTGCGGTCACGGCCATCGGAACGATCGTCGAAGGCTCCGAGCGGCCGCGTTTCCTGGATAGCCAGGGCAAGGAACTGGCGCTGAAGCGACTGTCCTACAGCCACTTCTAGGAATGTCTCCAGACCGGGCGCCTGCGCCCTAAATACCTGCCGAGATCGCCTTTTTCGGCCGCTTCCGGCGTTGCACCATCAAGTTGATTTTGGCAAGCTCGTGACCGACTGGGGCCGCCCCTTCGGGCAAGGGGTGGCCCTGTTCAGCATCAAGGCGCCGCTCCGCACGACGGAAAAACACAAAGGCGCCGGGGGTACATCAAGGATCTGAGGCAAAAAATCACATGACAGCATTATGGTTGATAGTGCTCTGCGGAGTGCTTTCCGTCGTCTACGCGATTTGGGCGACGTCTTCGGTGTTGGGTGCGGATGCGGGGTCACCGCGCATGCAGGAGATCGCGGGAGCAGTGCGCGAAGGCGCACAGGCCTACCTGCGGCGCCAGTACACCACGATCGGTCTCGTCGGCATCGTCATCTTCGTGCTGCTTGCCTATTTCCTCGGACTCTATGTCGCGATCGGTTTCGCTATCGGCGCTATCCTGTCGGGGGCGGCCGGCTTCATCGGCATGAACGTCTCGGTTCGCGCCAATGTGCGCACCGCGCAGGCCGCGACGACGTCGCTGGCCGGTGGCCTCGAACTCGCCTTCAAGGCCGGCGCGATCACCGGTCTGCTGGTCGCCGGTCTCGCGCTGCTCGGCGTGACCCTGTATTTCGGCTTCCTGACCTACTCGCTCAAGCTGGCTCCAGACAGCCGCACCGTGGTCGACGCCATGGTGGCGCTCGGCTTCGGTGCCTCGCTGATCTCGATCTTCGCGCGTCTCGGCGGCGGCATCTTCACCAAGGGTGCGGACGTCGGCGGCGACCTCGTCGGCAAGGTCGAGGCGGGCATTCCGGAAGACGATCCGCGCAACCCGGCGACAATCGCCGACAACGTCGGCGACAACGTCGGTGACTGCGCCGGCATGGCCGCCGATCTGTTCGAGACCTATGCGGTGACCGCGGTTGCCACGATGGTGCTCGCGGCGATCTTCTTTGCCAAGACGCCGATCCTCGCCAACATGATGACGCTGCCGCTCGCGATCGGCGGCATCTGCATCATCACCTCGATCATCGGCACCTTCTTCGTGAAGCTCGGGCCGAGCCAGTCGATCATGGGCGCGCTCTACAAGGGCCTGATCGCAACCGGCATCCTGTCGCTGATCGGCATCGCGGGGGTGATCTACTACCTGATCGGCTTCGGCAAGCTCGACGGTGTCGAGTACACCGGCACGGCGCTGTTCGAATGCGGCGTTGTTGGCCTGATCGTCACTGCGGCGATCATCTGGATCACCGAATACTACACTGGCACCGACTACCGCCCGGTGAAGTCGATCGCGCAGGCTTCGGTGACCGGCCACGGCACCAACGTGATCCAGGGCCTTGCCGTCTCGATGGAGGCGACCGCGCTGCCCGCGATCGTCATCATCGCCGGCATCCTGGTCACCTACAGCCTTGCTGGTCTGTTCGGCATCGCGATCGCGACCGCCACCATGCTGGCGCTGGCCGGCATGATCGTGGCGCTCGACGCCTTCGGTCCCGTCACGGACAATGCCGGCGGCATCGCCGAGATGGCGGGCCTGCCGAAGGAGGTGCGCAAATCGACCGACGCGCTCGACGCGGTCGGCAACACCACCAAGGCGGTGACCAAGGGCTACGCGATCGGCTCCGCCGGTCTCGGCGCCTTGGTGCTGTTCGCGGCGTATAACCAGGACCTCAAGTTCTTCGTCGCCGGGTCCGCGCAGCATACCTACTTCGCGGGCGTCAATCCGGACTTCTCGCTGAACAATCCGTACGTCGTGGTGGGCCTTCTGTTCGGTGGTCTTCTGCCGTACCTGTTCGGCGCGATGGGCATGACCGCGGTGGGCCGTGCGGCCGGCGCGATCGTCGAGGAAGTGCGGCGCCAGTTCCGCGAGAAGCCGGGCATCATGCAGGGCACCGACAAGCCGGACTACGGCAAGGCGGTCGACCTGCTGACCAAGGCGGCGATCAAGGAGATGATCATCCCCTCGCTGCTGCCGGTGCTGTCGCCGATCGTCGTCTACTTCCTGATCTACGCGATTGCGGGCGGCGGCGCGGCCGGCAAGTCGGCGGCGTTCTCGGCGGTGGGCGCGATGCTGCTCGGCGTGATCGTGACGGGCCTGTTCGTCGCGATCTCCATGACCTCGGGCGGCGGCGCCTGGGACAACGCCAAGAAGTACATCGAGGACGGCCATTTCGGCGGCAAGGGCTCTGACGCCCACAAGTCCGCCGTCACCGGCGACACCGTCGGCGATCCCTACAAGGATACGGCCGGTCCCGCAGTGAACCCGATGATCAAGATCACCAACATCGTGGCGCTGTTGCTGCTGGCGATCCTCGCGCACTGAGCGGCGACGTAGGTGCAAATCAAAACCCCGCGGCGCTAGCCGCGGGGTTTTTGTTTCTGTCTTGGCAACGATTCCGATGGTTGCTCCCTCACCCTGAGGAGCGCGGAACGCGCGTCTCGAAGGATGAAGGCCCCGCTGGTGGCCCTCGTGCTTCGAGAGGGCCGCTGCGTGGCCTCCTTAACATGAGGGAGAGGCACCGGAGCGAACGGCTCGCCTACTGCACATCCATCTGCAGGCCTTCCTTCTGGATGATGCCCGCGAACTTCTTTGTCTCGGCGTCCACGAAATCGGCGAACTGCTGCGGGGTGCCGTAGTCGGCGCGGGCGCCCATGGCGGCGATCTGTTTCTTGATGTCGTCGCGCTCCAGCATCGCCTTGACCTGGAGGTTCAATGCCTCGAGCACCGGGGCGGGGACGCCCTTCGGCAGGAAGACCGAGAACCAGGACGACACGTCGAAGTTGGCGAGCTCCGGCGCGGACTCGCGCATGGTCGGCAGGTTCGGCGCAAGGTCGCTGCGGTCGGTCGTGGTGACGCAGAGGCCGTTCAGCGTGCCGTTCTGCACCTGCGGCAGGCTCGGATAGAGATTGTCGAACAGGATCTGGATGTCGCCGGCCAGCGCAGCCTGGAGCGCGGGACCGGCGCCGCGGAACGGGATGTGCGTCATCTTCAGCCCCGTCAGCTGCAGGAACCAGGCGCCGGTGAGGTGCGGGCTCTGGCCGACGCCGGACGAGGCGTAGCTGAGCTTGTCCGGATTGGCCTTGAGGAAGGCAATCAGCTCGGCGACCGACTTGATGCCGGTCTTCGGATGCGCCGAGACGATGTTCGGGATCCGGATCATGTTGGAGACAGGCTGGAGCTGGTCCGGCTTGTAGGAGAGGTTCTTGAAGATGCTGTAGGCGATCGCGTTCGGTCCGGGATTGCCGATCAGGACGGTGTGGCCATCGGGCTTGGCGCGCGCAACCTCGGCCGTGCCGATCGTGCCGCCGCCGCCGGAGCGATTCTCCACGATGGTCGACTGGCCCCAGGCGGTTTGCAGGTGAGCGGCGAGCAACCGGCCCATGACGTCGGTCGAGCCGCCAGCCGCCGCCGGGACGATGAGGCGGACGTTCTCGGTCGGCTTCCAGTCCGCAAGACTCGATCGCGGCAGGATGGCTGCAGCCGACAGACCGGCGGCACCGGCGAGCACGCGACGGCGGGACAACAACTTGTTGGGCACGAATCCACTCCCTGCTTCTTGTTTTGCAGGGAGCGTAGGGAACCCGGCGCACAACGGCAAGTCGCACGCGGCGGCAAGTGCCGCGCGGAGGGCGGCACGACGCCGCAGGCCAAACCTAGGCGCGAGGCCTCAGTTGAAGCTCAGCAGCTTGAAGATCGGAGTGAGGTAGCTCATCTCCTGGCCCGAGGTCGGCGTGGTGCGGCTGATGAAGTCGAAGATCTTGCCGTCCTGCAGACCGTAATTCGCAAGCCGGCGCACGCGCCGATTCTTGTCGAAATAAATAGCGATCACGCGCTGGTCGACGACCCTCTGGTTCATGAAGGCGACCATGCGCTCGGAGCGCTGGGAGATGTAGTAGAACACTTCACCGTCGAGGGTGGCGACCGTCGAGGGCGTGCCCATCACGATCAGCACCTGGTCCTGGCTCGCGCCGATCGGAATCTGCTCGAGCGCGCCGGGCGGCAGGATGTAGCCCTTCTGGAATTGCTCGCCGGTGCAGCCTGCAAGCGCGGCTCCGACGAGGGCCGCGGCCGCGAACAGGCGTAGCGCACGCCGGCGTGTGTGAAGGCCGCGCGGCTGATCTGCGCGCGGGCAGGTCTGGTTCGTTATCGTCATTGCGGAACTGATTCCGTCCCCTTGCGTCGCGCGAGGCGCTGAAGTACCGGGCTGAGGCTGCGATTGCAACACACGCGCGCCCCCTTGCGGAGCCCACAATGGTTTGGCCGTTCAATCACTTCAGGAAACCCCGGCTAGCCCCGCGCGGCACCATTGAAGCCATCTATGGCATGATCGTGACGCAGGCGCGAGAACCCATATTTTACCGGGAGTTGGGCGTCCCCGATACGGTTAACGGCCGATTCGACCTGTTGCTGCTGCATTTGTGCCTGTTGCTGCGGCGCCTGCGGGCCGCCCGGGACGGCGCGGCACTGTCTCAGGCGCTGTTCGACCGCTTCTGCGAGGACATGGACGACAATCTGCGCGAGATGGGCATCGGCGACCAGACCGTCCCGAAGCGCATGCGCGCCTTCGGCGAGGCCTTTTATGGCCGGGCGCAGGCCTATGACCGGGCGATGGAGGAGGGCAGCGAGGCGCTGGCAGCGGCTATTTCAAAGAATATCTTGAATGGCACCGGGATGGAGCAGGCGCGCCAGCTTGCCGCTTATGCCGGGGCTACCGAGGCTGATCTCGGCCGGGCCGACGAGTCGGCACTTCTGCTCGCATCATTCAGATTTCCACAACCGCTTCGGGAGGAGGCGACGACATGAACCGACCGGACGCCGGATTCGACCCCGACCCCTGGCGCGCGCCCGTGATCGTCGCGCAAATCCCGGACGCCGGGCTGCACCGCGAGCTGGAGGCATCGGTCGCGCAGCGGCAGGCCTTGGCCGATATCGCCGGGCTGCGCGAGATTCTATCCGCTCATGCCACCTTCGACCTGACGCCGAAAAGTGGCGGGCGGATCCATGTCACGGGCCAGATCCGGGCCCGGATCGGCCAAACCTGCGTGGTGACGCTGGAGCCGATCGAGAACGACATCGACGAGGAGATCGACCTGATGTTCGCGCCCGAGGCCGAGGCGCGGCGGCTGGCCGATCTGATCGAGGAGGGGCAGGACAGCGAGGAACCCCCGGAGGTCGCCGACCCGCCGGAGGCAATCGTGGGCGGAATCATCGACCTAGGCCGGCTCGCCACCGATGTGATGTTCTTGGCGATCGATCCCTATCCCCGCAAGCCGGGCGCCGTGTTCGAGACCGATGTCACCGCTCCCGATCCGGAAGACCGTCCCTTTGCGGCGCTGAAGGCGCTTCAGGAGAGGAAAAAAGACCAATAGGCGCGCCTGCCGGGCCACCTCGCCTTGCGGTCCGGCGTGAGGCGATTGCAGGGATGCTTTGAGAGATCAGACTATCTATATGATTTTTAAGTATTTTCGAGAGATTGGCGGCTTTGCGGCCGGATCGCCCGGGATACAAAAGACTGGGGGCAAGAGGTTGTTTCGGGATGACAAAACGCTATTGTCGCGCCCCGGTCCGGGTGCGGCGTGGCGCTTGACCGATCGCCATCTTGGTGGCGAAGCCATATTGCGGCCCCGCTAGTTCACGACCGCACGAGACCAGGTTTCCGGGACGCTTATGCCAAGCAAGGTTCGCATTGCGCTTGACGCCATGGGGGGCGATGTCGGCGCCCCCGTGGTCATTCCCGGCGCCGCCATTTCGCTTGGCCGGCATCAGAATACCGAATTCCTGCTGGTCGGAGACCGCGCCAAGATCGAGCCTGAACTCGACAGGCACCCCGAGCTCAAGGCCGCCTCCAGGGTCATCCATACCGATGTCGCCGTCAGCATGGAGGACAAGCCGAGCCAGGCGCTGCGGCGCGGCCGCAGGACATCCTCGATGTGGCTCGCCATCGATGCGGTCAAGAAGGGCGAGGCGGATGTCGCGGTCTCGGCCGGCAATACCGGCGCGCTGATGGCGATGTCGCGCTTCAACCTGCGCACGCTGCCGGGCATCGACCGTCCGGCGCTCGCGTCGCCCTGGCCGACCATGCGTGGCTATTCCGTGGTGCTCGATCTCGGCGCCACCATCGGCGGCGACGCGGAGCACCTGGTGGCGCTTGCAGTCATGGGCGCAGCGATGGCGAGCGTGTTGTTCAACAAGCCGCGTCCCACGGTCGGCCTGCTCAATATCGGGGTCGAGGAGGTCAAGGGCCACGAGGAGATCCGCGAGGCCGGGGAAAGGCTGCGCGCGCTGAACCTGCCGCAGCTCGACTATATCGGCTTCGTCGAGGGGGACGGCATCGGCAAGGGATTGGCCGATGTGATCGTCGCCGAGGGCTTCAGCGGTAATATCGCGCTCAAGGCCGCCGAGGGCACCGCGCGGCAGATAGCGGACATTCTCCGCAACGAGCTCCAGCGGAGCTGGATGTCGAAGCTCGGCTATCTCTTCGCGCGGAGCGCCTTCCGAACCCTTCGCGACAAGATGGATCCGAACAAATCCAACGGCGGCGTGTTCCTCGGATTGAACGGCGTCGTGATCAAGAGCCACGGTGGAACCAACGCCGAAGGCTTTGCCTATGCGATCGATGTTGGCTATGAGATGATCCAATACGATCTCCTGAACAAGATCAATCAGATGCTCAACCGCGACGGGGGTGCGCTGGTGTCAGTGCCAACCGAGCCGGAGGATGTTTCGTGACTCAAATTCGTTCGGTCGTGCTGGGCTGCGGCAGCTATCTGCCGGGGCAGGTCGTGACCAATGCGCAACTCGCCGAGCGCATCGACACGTCCGACGAGTGGATCGTGCAGCGCACCGGCATTCGCGAGCGGCACATTGCGGCTGACGGCGAATTCACCTCGCATCTCGCGATCAAGGCAGCTCAGGCCGCGCTCACTGACGCCGGCGTGGACGCGCAGTCGATCGAGCTGATCGTGCTGGCGACCTCGACGCCGGACAACACGTTTCCGGCGACCGCGGTCGCGGTGCAGCACGGGCTCGGCATCAATCACGGCGCGGCCTTTGACCTCCAGGCGGTGTGCTCGGGCTTCGTGTTCGCACTCGCCACCGCCGACAATTTCCTGCGCACCGGCGCCTACAAGCGCGCGCTGGTGATCGGTGCGGAGACCTTCTCGCGCATCCTCGACTGGAACGATCGCGGCACCTGTGTCCTGTTCGGCGACGGCGCCGGCGCGGTGGTGCTGGAGGCGCAGCAGCAGCCGGGCAAGGCTGCGACCGATCGCGGCATCCTGACCACGCATCTGCGCTCGGACGGCCGGCACAAGGCCAAGCTGTTCGTCGATGGCGGACCGTCCTCGACCCAGACCGTCGGTCATCTGCGCATGGAGGGCCGCGAGGTCTTCAAGCATGCGGTCGGCATGATCACCGACGTGATCGTCGACGCGTTCGAGGCCACCGGCCTCAATGCCGAAGACATCAACTGGTTCGTGCCGCATCAGGCCAACAAGCGAATCATCGATGCGTCCGCACACAAGCTTCATATCGCACCGCAAAAGGTGGTGCTGACGGTCGACCGTCACGGCAACACTTCGGCGGCCTCGATTCCGCTGGCGCTGTCGGTGGCGCGCAAGGACGGCCGCATCAAGCGCGGCGATCTGGTTCTGCTGGAAGCGATGGGCGGCGGCTTCACCTGGGGCTCTGCACTCGTGCGCTGGTAGTCACAGTCGATAAAATTTTGCCGGAATCATCTCCGATTATCGATGCTTCTGCATTGATGAGCGGTGTTGACCGCCGTATCGTAACCTCCTAATTTTAGACAACAATTGTTCGCCGTGATGTGGGGCAGGGCGATGACCGAGACTAGTAAAACCGTAACGCGTGTTGATCTCTGCGAAGCCGTCTACCAGAAGGTGGGCTTGTCGCGCACGGAGTCGTCTGCGTTCGTGGAACTCGTGCTGAAGGAGATCACCGACTGCCTGGAGCGGGGCGAGACGGTGAAGCTGTCCTCGTTCGGCTCTTTCATGGTGCGTAAGAAGGGCCAGCGTATCGGCCGCAATCCGAAGACCGGTACGGAAGTGCCGATCTCGCCGCGCCGGGTGATGGTGTTCAAGCCGTCTGCGATCCTGAAGCAGCGGATCAACTCCCAGCACCGCGGCAATGGCGATGCCAGCAAGGCTCAACCGGAGGCGTAATCGCCCGCACGGAGGATTTTGCATTTGGACAAGGCGCCGGATGCGTTCCGCACCATCAGCGAGGTAGCCCAGGAACTCGACATTCCGCAGCATGTGCTGCGCTTCTGGGAGACCCGCTTCTCGCAGATCAAACCGATGAAGCGCAGCGGCGGCCGCCGCTATTACCGTCCCGACGACGTCGACCTGCTCAAGGGTATCCGCCGGCTCCTTTACGGAGAGGGCTACACCATCCGCGGGGTGCAGCGGATCCTGAAGGAGCATGGCGTCAAGTCGGTGCAGGGCCTTGCCGACAGTTCGGCTGCGGTCTCGTTCGGGGCGATCGAGGACGCCATCGGCCAGAGCCTGATGGAGCCGGAGGACGAGGCGCCCATCCAGGGCGTCGCCGACACCGATGACGACGATTATCAAGGCGAGGAGGAGGAAGGCATCGATTTCCGATTCGCGGAGATCGACGACGAGGAGATCCTCACCACCTTCCGCAAGGGCGGGACCGACCGCGGCGGCACCAGCGCCGCCGACCGGGAGCGGCTGGAACGGGTGCTCAGCGACCTCGTCGCCTGCCGGGAATTGCTCGATCAGGCGCTGAGGGACGGCTGAGGAGATTTCGGGGCCTTTGCCGCAGTTCCGGGGCACGAGACGGATAGCAAAATGGTACGGCTCGCCTTGCGCAAAGCGGCGATCCTAGCTAATGGAACGACATTCGGAGCGTGGCGCAGCCCGGTTAGCGCACTAGTCTGGGAGACTAGGGGTCGGAGGTTCAAATCCTCTCGCTCCGACCAAAATTATCAATAGAATCAAGTGTTTTTCGGGCGGTCGGTTTGCAGCCCACCGCCCGTTTGCAAATAGTTTGCAGTTTTTGTTCGCTTGTCGTTCCGATCGCGGGCACCTTAGAACCAGAGAATCAGCAATTTTTTTGGGGGCCCTGGCACTCGGCAGGCTGTTAAAAACCCTTGGGCGATTAAGCACAGAGTGACGATTTTCATCGGCGAGGGCCTAGGTAGGTCCCACCCTTGGCCGGCGAATAACTGACCTACCGATGGAGAAGCCGCTTGAGCGAACGCGACGACGAAGAAGAAGTCTTGGACATTGAAGCCGAGAATGACGAAACCCCATTCGTTGAATTCGACATATCGGTCTCGCCTTCCGATCCCACGCTAGAGCTGCTTGCTTCGCAGGTTACGCGCGGTGACCTCATTATTCCGTTCTATCAACGGTTGTTTGTTTGGAAGATTGAACAGGCTTCCAAGCTGATCGAGTCCTTTCTGATGGGACTCCCCGTTCCTCAGGTGTTCCTATATGTGAATGATGAGGGCCAACTCGAGGTGATCGACGGCCAGCAGCGAATAAAGTCTGTAACCTATTTCTTCGAAGGTTACTTCGGCGAAGCCGACAGTCACGGTCGCCGACAAGTCTTCAAATTGAAGGGGCTGTCCGAGCGCTCAGAATACAACGACAAAACATTTGCCGAGCTCAGCCCAAGGGATCAGCGCAAGCTTAAGAACTCTACGTTACGCGCCATCAACATTAAGCAGCTCAAGCCTTCCTCGAGGAACGACAGTGTATTTCATATTTTCGAACGACTGAACACTGGCGGCACACAGCTTAAGCCACAGGAAATTCGCAACGCTGTCTATCGAGGGAGGATCGTTGAAGAACTGCGTTCGCTAGGCACTAATCCAGGTTGGTTAAAGGCGCTCGGCATAACAAGACCCGACAAGAATCAGAAAGACCTTGAGCTTGTTCTGCGCTTGTTTGCGCTTTTTCAAGTTTGGGAGAACTACGAAAAGCCCATGCTCAGGTATTTGAATCACCAAATGGATGCCAACAGGGGGTTCACGTCAGATCGAGCAGCGGAGTTCAAGCGTCGTTTTCCCAGAGCCGTTAATGTCGTCAACGATGCTATTGATCGTCCCTTTCGTCCGCGCGGAGCGATGAATTCGGCCGTTCTCGAAGCGGTCATGGTTATCCTGCTCGAGAATCCACAGATTACGGCTGCCGAGCTCAAGGAGCGCTATCCCACGCTGCTTGCCAACAGACGTTTCAACGATACTACTAGGGGGAGCACTACCGATACTGGCGTTCTTCGGAACCGCCTGGAGATCGCGCGGGCAATTCTCGCCAATGCCGAGGGCTGATCTGGACTTGCGTTTCGATCGCATCGAACAACTGGTCGCTGAGATGCGCCAGTTCGTTCCGACGGACATAGTAGGGGTGGCGCAATTTCGCGCCGACCTCGCGGGTTTGCTTGTCGTATCGATGGCAGCTTCCTACGAAAGTTGCGTAAAAGAAACCCTCGTAAATTATGCCACCAATCATCACGTCGCATTCGGCAACTTCGCCACTAACAATTTTGCAAAGCTCAACAGCAGGATTTCAATCAACGATCTTAATCGCTACGCTCGCACCTTCGATGATGGTGTTCACTTGCGATTCAAACAAAAATTGACCGAGCGCAAACGACGAATCGACGCAAGAATTGGTAAGAACATAGAAGCGTCTTACGAACAAATCTTGAGCTGGCGACACGACTTTGCTCACGCCGGTATCCGGAATACGACAATCGAGGAAGCAATTGTCACTCATCGGCTTGCGAAAAGAGTGCTCTATGCTTTCGACGAAGCCTTCAATGGTGTCTGAACGGTTGCGTTTTAATGGCTGGCCTTATTTCGATGATCCTCAAGCTTCTTGATCGCGTTCGCGGCTAGGACGCCCCGGCGGGCTAGGTATGTATCAATAACCTTCTGGGCCTTGTCTACAGTCCAGCACAACGCCTCCGCGATCTCGGGCGCCGTGGCGCCGGCTTCCGCTAGGAGCGTTGCGGCAGTGCCTCGGTTGTCGTGATAGTTGAGCTCAGCTGTTTTTAGATAGTTCGCGTTCGCGCTAGCATCCTTGGCGATAATGGCATCGAGCTTATCGCAGTCCTCGCGCCAATGATCGTTGAAGTAGCGCTTGGTATAGGCCTTGCCGGTCGGCGTCAGCATGACCAGCGCGCCGGTGCGGGGCAGGCCGTCCAGGTGAGCTTTGAGCTCGCGCGTAGCGGGGATCCAGAGCATCTTGCCGGTCTTGCTCGACCGGATTTGGACACGCTGCCCGTCGTATCGCGTCCAGGCAAACTTGCGGACGTCGCTGGCGCGCATAGCGGTGTTGCGGACCAGGATCATGGCCGTCGCCATCGCCGGCCGTGCGGTCTTGATGAACTGCTGCTGTAGTTCTTCCGACCACGTCTTATCGGCCCTGTCGCTCTTGTAGAGCCGGCGAAAGGTCGGGATAGGGTGATGCTTGACCCGCCGCTGCTCTTTCGCGAACGAGAGCACCCGGCATAGCGCAGACATGAGGTTGTCGGCCGATCGGCGCGAGGTCTTTCCGAGCTCCTGGTGCCACGCGAGTGCGTCCGCTGCGAATGCATCGGCGTCGTCGGCGTTATTGAACGTGTCCTCAGGGACAGTGCCCCACTTCTGCTCAATGCGCCTGAGCTTCCAGGGATACTGCTTGCGGGACTCGTCGCTCAGCGCGGCGAATGTGCTGGACGTGTCGAACAGGCGAATGAGATCGGTGAGCGTCTTTTCGCTCTTCCGGCGCGATCTCTTCTCGGCCTCGGCGTAGGTCTCGGCCAGTCGGTCCGGGTCCAGGCGGATGCCGGTCGCTCGGTGGTAGAGATAGATTTTGACCGTGCCATCTGCCTGTCGCTTGGGAACGCGGTTGATGCCCTTGAGCTTAAGCGGCTTGGGTCTTACGCGCATTCTCGGCCTTCCAGCGCTGGTAGGGGGTCAATTCGGGCGTCGATTCTGTCACAAGGCCCGATGCCCGGTCTAGGGCGGCGTCAAGGGCCTTTAGGTCCCAGCGATTGGTCCCAGGCATTGCCCTGGGGATAAGTCCCTTCTGGATCCACCGGTCAAACGCGGCCAGGGTATTGCAGCCGCAGTAGTCGGCCGCCTCCTGTTTCGTTAGTCCGCGCTTTGTGAGCGTTTGCACTTCCAACAATCCCGATCGCTTCTGACGAATAGCCTATAGCGTCGAGATCGAGACCTTCGCGCGAAAAGCGCAGGGTGCGAGAACGATTGCCGAAAAGGTCCGCTGCGGCATCGCGTGACCATGATCGAGGCGGTGGCTTATCTCGGTTAGCGAGAGATTGGCGCGAAGCGCCGGTGGGCTGCCACGGTCATCCAGAGCGACCACAGGACGCGCCGCAGGCGTGTGGCTGCGATCGATGCTGGTGCGCCTTGCCTGCGCTGCAACGTCTGCGGGGGAGGCGCGCCTCCCCCGCAGACTTCAAGATCGAGTTCGACATGGACGGCTGGAGGCACTAGCTCACCGACCTCCTGGTCGATGCTTTCGCAATCACAATGCTGGGGCCTGACGGCCATTCCGAAGGCGTGCAATGGATTTCATCGTAACCTGCTCCACGAGGTATCTGAAAAAAGATTTCAACAAACTTGTCGTCGAAGTCACCGTCTGGATAGTGATGGTGACCAGGGTCGCCGGGGGATGTCCCGATCGCTGTTGAACTAGGTCGGGCCGACGTTGCCGGAATGAATGTTACGCGGCCCTCGTGACGTGGGCAACGGGGTTGATC
>NZ_AUFA01000013.1:0-212884 GCF_000426265.1 Bradyrhizobium sp. Cp5.3
GGCGTGCCTCGCGTTCCAGGCGCCGGCTGGATTGCACCCGATTGAGATAACCGTAGATGTACAGCTTCAGGAGGACTGCCGGATGGTAGGAGGGCCGGCCCGTCTCCTTGGCGATCACACGTTCGAATCCCATTCCATGTAGGTCGAGCGCCTCGACAAAGGCATCGATGACATAAACGGCGTTGTCCTCGCTTACCCAATCCTCCAGGCATTCCGGCAAGAGCGTCAGCTGGGATCTATCCGCGCCTTCAACGAAACGTCCCATCCGCACCCCCCATCAGGAAACGGAGGAATCGTAGCCGACTCGCGACTTTTCACACAGCCAGGGTCACGAGCGGCAATGCGCCGACTGATCGTAATATTTCCGCTTGGTCATCCGAAGCTGACGTGCGCGTCTAGGAGTATCCCTTGGCTTGGCCCGTCGCGGCGGGGAAGCTCCGTGGCACATCTGGCAAAAGTCGGCGGCGCAGATTACATCTGCGCCCATGGCAAGACATCCGCTCGAGGAATTCGTTGATCGGCACGAACGTCTGTTCGTGCTGACCGGGGCCGGCTGCAGCACGAATTCGGGCATCCCCGACTATCGCGACAGCCACGGCAACTGGAAGCGGACCCAGCCGGTCAACTTTCAGGCCTTCATGACCGAGGAGCGCACGCGCCAGCGCTACTGGGCGCGCAGCCTGATCGGATGGCGGCGGTTCGGCCAGGCCCGCCCGAACGATGCGCATCATGCGCTGGCCCGGCTCGAAGCAAATGGGCGGTGCGAGATGCTGCTGACGCAGAACGTTGACCGGCTGCATCAATCGGCCGGCCATCGCCAGGTGATCGATCTGCACGGCCGGCTCGATCTGGTCCGCTGCATGGGCTGCGGCCGGAAGACCCCGCGCAATGAGTTTCAGGATGCCCTCGGTAGCGCCAATGCGGTATGGCTGACGCTTGATGCCACGGATGCGCCGGACGGTGACGCCGACCTGGAGCACGCGGATTTTGCCTCCTTCAACGTGCCGGCCTGCGAATCCTGCGGCGGCATCCTCAAGCCCGACGTCGTGTTCTTCGGAGAGAATGTCCCGCGCGACGTCGTCGCAACGGCGCAAGAGCACCTGGAGCAGGCCGACGCCATGCTGGTCGTCGGCTCCTCGCTGATGGTCTATTCCGGCTTCCGCTTCGTTCAGACGGCCGCGCGCCGCCAGATCCCGATCGCCGCGGTCAATCTCGGCCGCACCCGCGCCGACGATCTGCTCGCGCTCAAGGTCGAGGAGCGCTGCGAAGCGGCGCTGGCATTCCTGCTCTGAACGCGCGCTCCTGCCGCATAGGTGCCACGCAAAGCTGTCCGGTGGCTTCACCACCGGCGCGGTCGCTGGTATGAAAATTGCTGCGGTTTCGACCCCAGTTTGACGATCAGCACGGAGAGTTCTGGAATGCTTGAAGGAGCCGAGGTGCGGCTTGCCGTCGATATCGGAGGCACGTTCACCGACATCGTGCTGGACGTGGGCGAGACGCGCAAGACGCGCAAGGTGCTGACGACGCCGCAGCGGCCCGAGCAGGCGGTGCTGGACGGGATGCGTCTCATCCTCACTGACGCGCGCGCACATATCAGCGACATCGACGTCTTCATTCATGGCACGACGCTTGCCACCAACGCCATCATCGAGCGGCGTGGCGCGAAGACGGCGCTGATCGCGACCGACGGCTTTCGCGACGTGCTCGATATCGGCACCGAGAGCCGTTACGACCAATATGACCTCTCGATAGACAAGCCGAAGCCGCTGGCGCCGCGTTCCCTGCGCTTCACCGTGCCTGAACGCATCGATGCGCATGGTGCCGTCCGCCTCGCGCTCGACGAAGCGGCGGTGCGTGCGGTCGTGCCGAAGCTGCGGGCGCTGAAGGTCGAGAGCGTCGCGATTGCTTTCCTGCACTCTTACGCCAATCCCGAGCACGAGCGTCGCGCGGCCGCGATACTCGCCGAGGAGATGCCCGGCGTCTCCGTGACGCTGTCCTCGGCGGTCTGTCCCGAGATCCGCGAATATGAGCGCACCTCGACGGCGGTCGCCAATGCCTATGTGCAGCCGCTGATCGACGGCTATCTTGCCCGCATGGCCGATGCCTTGCAGGTCGAGCAGTTCCGCGGCGCCATCTATCTCGTCACCTCCGGCGGCGGCGTCACCTCGATCGAGACGGCGCGGCGCTTTCCGGTGCGTCTCGTCGAGTCCGGACCTGCCGGTGGCGCGATCTTCGCGGCGCAGATCGCCGCTCGGTCAGGGGAGAGCAAGGTGCTCTCCTTCGACATGGGCGGCACCACCGCAAAGATCTGCCTGATCGAGAAGTTTCAGCCGGAGACCTCGCGCGTGTTCGAGGTCGATCGCGCCGCGCGCTTCCTGAAAGGCTCAGGGCTCCCGGTGCGCATCCCCGTAATCGAGATGGTCGAGATCGGCGCCGGCGGCGGCTCGATCGCCCATGTCGATGCGATGAAGCGGGTCACCGTCGGCCCCGAGAGCGCTTCGTCCGAACCGGGACCCGCCTGTTACGGCCGCGGCGGACAGCGTCCCGCCGTGACCGATGCGGACGTCGCGCTCGGCATGATCGACCCCGACGCCTTTGCCGCCGGCACGATCAAGCTCAGCCCCGAGCTTTCGAAAGAGGCCTTGCTGCGCGACGTCGGTGAGCCGCTCGGTCTGTCGGCGGAAACTGCGGCCTACGCCGTGCACGAGGTCGTCTGTGAGAACATGGCGAGCGCGGCGCGCGTGCACGCGGTCGAGCGCGGCGCCGTGGTCGGCCAGCACACGCTGATCGCGTTCGGCGGCGCCGCGCCGCTGCATGCGGCACGTGTCGCCGAGAAGATCGGCGTCTCCCGCGTGATCGTGCCGTCGAATGCCGGCGTCGGCTCGGCGGTCGGATTCCTGGCGGCTCCGATCGCTTATGAGCTCGTGCGCAGCCGTCACGTCCGGCTCGACGATTTCGACACCGAGGCGGTGTCGGACCTGCTCCAGGAGATGGCGACCGAGGCGCGCGCGCTGGTCGAGCCCGGTGCGGCCGGTGCGCCCGTGCACGAACGCCGTTCCGCGTTCATGCGCTATGTCGGCCAGGGCCACGAGATCGCGGTCGAGCTGCCGAACCGGCGGCTGACGACGGCCGATCTCGCCGGCCTGCGCCAGAAGTTCGAGGCCGATTATGCCGCGATGTTCGAGCGGCCGATCCCGGGTGCCGCCATCGAGGTCTTGAGCTGGTCGGTGCTGGCGACCACCGAGCCGCGCAATCCGCCCACGGTCGCGGCCGTCGCGCGCAAGCCGGCCGGCAAGGCCTCCGGCAGCCGGAAGTTCTTCGACGGCCGGGCAGGCGAGGTCATCGAGATCCCGCTCTATCGCCGCGAGGACATGGCGCCGGGCACGACCATCGCGGGACCGGCCGTGATCGCGGAAGACGAAACGTCAACGTTCGTCTCCACCAGTTTCGACGCCCATATCGATGGTGCCGGCAGCATCGTCATGGAACGAAAGGCGGCATGATCATGAGCAACGCAAGCGGCGCGAGCCTGATCGATCTCCAGATCATGTGGCACCGGCTGATCGCCGTGGTGGAGGAGCAGGCGCAGGTGCTGCTCCGCACCGCCTTCAGCCCGATCGTGCGCGAATGCGGCGACCTCTCGGCCGGCGTGTTCGACCTCAAGGGGCGGATGCTGGCGCAGGCGGTGACGGGGACGCCCGGCCACGTCAACTCGATGGCGGAATCGGTCAAGCATTTCATCGCGCATTTCCCGATTGAGACGATGAAGGAGGGTGACGCCTACATCACCAACGATCCCTGGATGGGCACCGGCCATCTCAACGATTTCGTCGTCACCACGCCCTGCTTCAAGGACGGCAAGGTCGTCGCGCTGTTCTCCTGCACCAGCCATCTCATGGACATCGGCGGCATCGGCTTCGGACCCGATGCCACCGACGTGTTCATGGAGGGGCTCTACATCCCCATGCTGAAGCTGATCGATGGCGGCGTCGTCAACGAGACGCTGATGGCGATGATCCGCACCAACACGCGGCTGCCGATCGACACCGAGGGTGACACCTATTCGCTCGCCGGCTGCAACGATGTCGGTTGCGAACGCCTCGTCGAGATGATGACCGAGTTCAGCATCGACACGCTCGACGAGCTTGGCGACTACATCTGCGACCGCTCGCGCGAGGCCGTGCTTGCGGAGATCGCGAAGTTGCCGAAGGGAAGCTGGCGCAACAGCATGGTCGTCGACGGCTATGATGCGCCGGTCACGCTGGCCGCGACGCTGACGATCTCGGATATGGGCATTCACGTCGATTTCGACGGCACCTCGGCCGCTTCGAAGTTCGGCATCAACGTGCCTTTGTCCTACACCACCGCCTATACCGTGTTCGGCCTCGGCTGCGTCGTTGCCTCGCAGATCCCGAACAATGCCGGCTCGTTGTCACCGCTCACGGTATCGGCGCCTGCGGGCGCGATCCTGAATGCGCCCAAGCCCGCGCCGGTTGCCTCGCGCCACGTGATCGGCCAGATGCTGCCCGACGTGGTGTTCGGCTGCCTGCGCCAGATCATTCCCGAGCGCGTGCCGGCCGAGGGCACCTCGTGCCTGTGGAATCTCAACGTGCGCGGACAGACACGCTCTGGTGCCGGCGGCAATTACGGATTCTCGATGGCAGTGACCAGCAATGGCGGCACCGGCGCGCGCTTCGGCAAGGACGGGCTGTCGGCGACCGCCTATCCCAGCGGCGTGCGCGGCACGCCGGTCGAGATCGCGGAGACGCAGACGCCGCTGATCTTCTGGCGCAAGGAGCTGCGTCCGGATTCCGGCGGGGCAGGGCGCACGCGCGGCGGGCTCGGCCAGATCATCGAAGTCGGCAGCGGCGTCGATGCGCCGTTCGAGATCCTGGCGGCCTTCGACCGCATCGATCATCCGCCGCGCGGCCGTGACGGTGGACGCGATGGCGAAGCCGGCTATGTCGGCTTGAAGTCGGGACAGAAAATGCGCGGCAAGGGTTTTCAGATCGTGCCGTCTGACGACCGGCTCGTGGTGATGACGCCCGGCGGTGCCGGCATCGGCGATCCCCGCGAGCGCGATCGCGCGGCCGTCAACAGCGACGTCGAGAGCGGATTGGTGTCCTCAGACAATGCGGTTGCGATCTATGGCCGCGCGGGGTGAGGTGACGGGCTCGGCTGTATCCCCTGCGTCACGCAGCCCGGTCCCGCCGACAGTGCTTTGCGGGTAACTCGCTTCGGTCCGAAATTTGTCGATTGAGACGAAACGGTCAGTGCTGCTGCCGTTTCAAATTCGCCCTCGCGTCAAATTCACGCCGTGCGCGCATTCCGTCTTTGCACTCCCTGTGATCCGGCGTACTCTTTGACGCCGAGCAGAAGTGCAACAGCAATCACTCCAGTGAACGTAGCTCCTTTGGCGACATGCGCCGAAAGAGAGGGACATCTGTTGGCAGCTCATGCCCGATGGAGAACAATCGACACGTATTGAACTGCAAACGTCCCTCGCGGCGGCGCCTATAAGACGCAATCATCAAGCACAAAAGCGGGAGGAAGTGCCTATGAGGAAGCAGTGGCTTAACTCGGGTTTACCTGTTCTTGTCGGTGCAACGCTTGCGGCGTCGGCGGCGTTGGCTCAAGCCGTGGATACGGCCCGGATCGAGGCTGCCGGTCAGAACGATTGGCTCACCTATCACGGTTCATACAAATCCTATCACTACAGCCCGCTCGCGCAGATCAACGCGAACAACGTCGGCAATCTGGGCGTAGCCTGGATGCACATTCCCGGACGATCGACGCGCGGCCTGCAGTCAATGCCGCTCGTGGCCGATGGCGTGCTGTATTACTCGGGTTCTTACAGCCGGGTCTTTGCGCTGAATGGCGCGACGGGCGAGGTCATCTGGTCGTTCTTTCCGGAGCTGGATGAAGCGCTGATCAGCCGACAGACCCACTCTCCTTACAACCGCGGCGTAGCTCTCGGTGAAGGCAAGGTCTTTGTCGGTACGATGGATGGCCGTCTCATCGGGCTGGATGCGAAGACGGGAAAGGTCCTTTGGGACACCAAGCTGATCGACTCGCAGAAACTCACTGTCGGCTTCACCGGCGCGCCGCTTTACGCGAAGGGGAGCGTGATCATCGGCGCGCAAGGTGGTGAATGGCCGGGCCGTGGCCCGATCTTCGCCGTCGATGCCGCCACCGGCAAGAAGAAGTGGGAGTTCCTGACGGTCGCAGGCACCGACGAGGCCATGAAGACCTGGGGCAGCGATTCCTGGCGCACCGGCGGCGGTGGCGGCTGGATGCCGGGCACCTACGACTCCGAGACCAACACCATCCTGTGGGGCACCGCGAACCCGGCACCGCTCTACGATTGGTCGGGCACTGATTACAAGACGCAAGGTGCGCGTCCCGGCGACAATCTCTATACGAGTTCGGTGATCGGTCTCGATATCGATAGCGGCAAGCTGAAATTCTACCATCAGGAGCTGCCGCACGACGCCTGGGACTTCGACAGCGCCGTCGGCGAGTTCGTGATGCTCGAGCGCGACGGCCAGAAGCTCGTGGTTCATCCGAACAAGAGCGGCTACATCTTCGTCTATGACCGCAATCTCGGTTTGAAGAACGTCTGGCGGATCACCGAGAACAGCAATTTTGTGAAGAACATCGACCCCAAGACCGGCGAACTGGTTGGCCGGCGTGACTTTAAACCGGGAAAGGTAGACGAGCCGCTGTGTCCGCACATCTCCGGCGGCGTCAGCTTCAATGCCGGCTCCTACAACCCGAAGACGGGCCTCTACTACAAGCTCGGCCAGGAATGGTGCATGACCCTCGAGGTCATGAAGACGACGCCGGTGACCGCCCCGCAAGCACAGCTCAATATCGGGGCCGATTTCAAGATTGCGCCTCCGCCGGGCGGGGAGATTTATGGTCATCTCGACGCGCGCGATCCGGTGACCGGCGCCAAGAAGTGGGAAGTCCGCTTCCCCGAACCACCGCTCGCGAGCGTGCTGTCGACCGCGGGTAATCTCGTGTTCGTGCCTGACTCCCGCGGCACCATTCATGCCTACGATGCCGAATCGGGGACCGAGCTGTGGAATCACAACAACGGCACCGGCCATCAGGGCGGAATCGTCAGCTACTCCGCCGGTGGCAAGCAGTATATCGCGGTGACCGCGGGCTTTGGCGGCATGGCGTCGGACGACTACGCGCCGACCTTCGGCGGTGTTTACAAAAGCATGCCGCGCGACGATGGCGCGCTCATCGTCTACAGCTTGAAATAGGTCGTACGGATGAGCTGTCGGGGAGCGGGAACACTCCCGCTCCCCGCGCATTTCAGTGGTTGATGGACTTTGCGAAAACGGAGCGGTACCCAGTGAAATCGAATTTGGGGACCATGACGTTACTGCCGGCGGCCGCACTGGCTGTCTCCCTGGCAGGTGCCGTGCCGGTCCATGCGCAGTCTGCCATTCCTGCACCGGACCAGGAGACATTCGACGTCGGGCAGTTGTTTGCAACGACCTGTGGCTGGTGTCATTCCGATGGGGGGCGCGCGGCCGGCAAGGGGCCGCAGCTCATGAATACGACACGCGACGACGCTTATCTTCGCAGCCGCATCAAGAGCGGCAAGCCAGGCGCGATGCCCGCATTCGGCGAGACCTTCAGCGACGCGCAGATCGACCAGATCATCACATACATCCGGCAACTCAAGCCGCGCGAGGGCTGAATCGCGAAAGACCCGATCCATCCAAATGAGGACGCGGAATGAAGGCAATTGTCCCGGTCATCGTCGGCGCCGCCATCGGGCTATCAGGACCGGCGCAGGCGCGAACCCTGGACGCGATCCGCTCGAGCGGCGCGATGGGGCTCTGCGCGCATCCCAACTCGCTTCCCTTCGCTCGCAAGGCCGGCGATCCGCCCGGCTTCCAGGTCGAGTTGGGACAGGTGCTGGCAGGCGAGCTCGGTGTCTCGCTGAGGCTCGACTGGATCATCACGCAGTACCAGATGCGGAGCGCCGGCTGTGACATTCTTCTGGATGTCATCGCCGACCGTGAAGCGCAGGGTGAGACCCGCTTGAGGATCTCGAAACCGTACTATCGCACGGGCGTCGCGCTCGCAGTGCCGTCATCAAGCACGCTCACCTCCTTCAAGAGCCTCAACGGGTCTACCAAGGTGGGGGTGCAGGTCGGATCTGTTGCCGCCATGATCATCGGTCAACGGCACGTGCCCACATCGACCTTCGGCTTCGAGAGCGACAGCCTCGATGCCGTGTCAAACCATGAGATCGATGCCGCCGCGGTGACGCCCACCGCGGCGAGCTATTTCAATCTGACGCATCCGGACAAGGCACTCCGGATCCTGGATCGCGACGAGAGCGTGGCCGATCTCAACTGGAATGTCGCCGTCGGCATGGTTCGCCCGGATGATGCGTTCAGCGAAGCCATCGACGCAGCGCTGGAACGGCTACGGAACGACGGCACGATCGATCGGATCTATCGCCGCTACGGTATCGTCCTCGAGGCGCCGAGATAGCCGTGCGCCTCGGCCCCGGTAGTCCAAAGGGCTCGATCAATCGAGGCGCGCCACCTAGCAGGCGCGATGTCCTTCAAAGTCTGGCCGCCGGAGCGGCAATGGGAGCGGCTTCGGCATCCGCCGGCGAGGGACGCAGGATCGGTCTCCAACTCTATACGGTCCGCGACCTCCTAAAGAACGACTTTGAGGGCACCCTGCGCAACGTTGCTCTCTTCGGCTATAGCGAGGTGGAGTTCGCCGGCATTCTCGGCCCTGACGTAAGGCGCACCGGCGAGCTTTTGCGCAGCCTCGGTCTCAGCGCACCGTCGTTGCATCTCGAATATGGCAACCTGCGGGACAAGACCGGATCATCGTTCGACCTCGCCCATTCGCTTGGCAGCCGGTTCGTCGTCTGTCCATGGCTTGATCCGCCGGAGCGACAGACGATCGATGACTGGAAGCGGATTTGCGACGAGTTGAACAGGATCGGTGAACTGGCGGCGCGTGCCGGGCTGACGCTCGCCTATCACAATCATGATTTCGAGTTCGCAGACCTCGCTGGCGGCATCCTGCCGTACGACGTTCTGCTCAGCCGCACGGACGAGCGCTTCGTCAAGTTCGAGCTCGACGTCTACTGGGCAGCCAGGGGCAATCTCGACTCCGCGTTTGTTCTGAGGGCACATCCATCGCGATTTCGCCTGCTTCATCTCAAGGACATGGCGACGGATGGATCGACCACCGAGCTGGGGCGTGGCACGATTGATTTCGCTGGGATACTCGACGCTGCGTTTGAGAGCGGCGTGCAGCATATGTTCGTCGAGCAGGATATTTCGGCCGATCCCTTGCGAAGCATTGAGATCAGCATCGCTTTCCTTCGCCGCCAACCGCATTTTGCGCAGGGCAGATGATGCTGCCGTCCCGGCCCGGAGGCCGGGACGACGATGCCTCGACTGTTCGCTACGCCGCCGCCTTCCGCCGCGCCTGCTCGGCCTTGTACAGCTCGAACTCCTCCGCGATCGCCTTCGCGATCGAGGGGCGCTGACGCAGGCGCTCGTAATAGGCCTTCACGTTCGGCCATTTCGCGAGCTCGATCGGCGGCGTCGCCATGGTCCAGTTGATGACCGTGACAAGATAGGCGTCGGCGACGCTGAAATGGTCGAGCAGGAACTCGCGGTCCTGCAGGTAGTTGTCGAGATAGTCGAGCCGCGACAGGTTCTTCTCCAGCACGTAGGCCTTGGCCTCCTGCGGCGCCTTGCGGTCGAGCACGGGCACGAACAGACCCTTGTGCAACTCGGTGCCGATGAAGCAGAGCCATTGATGCAGCCGCGTGCGATCGATGCCCGGTGGCGTGCCGATGCCGGAGTGCGGAAAACGGTCGGCGACATATTGCAGGATCGCCGCGTTCTCGGTCAGCACCACGCCCTCGTCGGTGCGCAGCGTCGGTACGAGGCCGATCGGATTGACGGCGCGGAAGTCGGAGCCGTCGTTCAGCACTTTCTTGGTCGGCGGATCGACTTCGAGATAATTCGCCTCGGCGCCGGCTTCATACAGCGCGACGCGGGTCGCCATCGAGCAGGCGAGCGGTGAGAAATAAAGGTCCATCTGTAGCCTCCTTGGGCAATTCCTCGAGTTTCGCTCAACCTGGCCAGATTGATTTTTGTACTGTCTTGCATAATATAAAACAGGTCAAGGATTATCTTGCGAAATGGTACAAAAATCGAAAGGGCCGCCCGCGGCCCCCGAGCAACCGAAACGCCGCGGCCGCCCGCGCGCCTACGAGCCCGATGTCGCGCTCGGCAAGGCGCTCGATCTGTTCCGCAAGCAGGGTTTTGCGGCGACCTCGCTCGACGATCTCAGCGAAGCGACTGGCATGAACCGGCCGAGCCTCTACGGTGCCTTCGGGGACAAGCGCGAGCTCTACATCAAGAGCTATCAGCGCTACCGCGAGGAGGCGCGCGCATCGATGGTCGCGATCTTTCGCGAGGAGATGCCGTTGCGCCAGCGGCTGGAGCGCATCTTCGCCTCGGCGCTGAACATCTATCTCTCCGGCGACACCGGTCCGCGCGGCTGCTTCACGGTGGTGACCGCGGCCTCCGAAGCCGTCGGCGATCCCGAGATCCGCGCCATGGTGCTCGACGGGCTCACCGAGCTCGACAAGGCCTTTGCCAATTGCTTCCGCAGGGCGAAAGAGAAGGGCGAGTTACCGGAGACGGCCGATCCCGCCGTGCTGGCGCAGCTCGCCTCCGCAACCGTGCACACCATCGCCATCCGCTCCCGTGCCCGCGTGCCGCGCAAGGAGCTGGAAGCGATCGTGTCGGGCGCGATCGACGTGATGGTGGGAGCCAAAAGTTAGGCCATCGCCGGGACGACAGTGAGTGTGTGGCGCAAGCGAGCGCCTAATACCCCCTGGCCCGATCCACCACATTCTCCAGCGCGCTGCCGGCCTCGAACCGGGCGATCTGCTCGGCGACATAGGTCGAGATCGCCTCAGCGTCGGTGTCGGCCGCGTTGTGCGGCGTCAGCACCACCTTCGGATGGGTCCAGAGGCGGCTGTCCTGCGGCAGCGGCTCCTGCACGAACACGTCGAGCGAGACGGCGCCAAGGGTGCCGTCGTCGAGGCAGGAGAGAATCTCGGCCTCGTTCTGCAAGCCGCCACGGCCGGCGTTGATCAGCACCGGTGCGCCGAGCAGGCTCTTCCGGTTGAGCTTTGTAAAGACGTCGCGATTGAGGATGCCTTGAGTGTCCGGCGTCAGTGGCAGGAGACACACCAAAATGTCGGTCGCATTCAGGAACGCATCGATCTGCGCGGTGCCGTGAAAGCATTCGACGCCCTCGACCGCGCGCGGGCTGCGGCTCCAGCCTGCGACGCGAAAGCCGAGCCGCCTCAGCACCCCGGCCGCATCCGCACCTAACGTGCCGAGCCCCATGACGCCGACCGTGACCGCGCTCGCCGGCCACTGATATTTCGGCTCCCAGCGCTTCTCGCGCTGCGACTGCCGCAAGTAAAGCTCCTGGCGATGGTGCATCAGCACGTGCAGCACGACGTATTCGGTCATGCGATTGGTCAGGTCGGGCACGGCGACGCGGACCAGCGGTACGTCGGGCAAGCTGCGGTCGGCCATCAGCGCATCGACGCCGGCACCCAGATTGAAGATCGCACGCAGGTTCACAAATGCGGCGAGCTCGCCCGGTGCCGGCTTCCACACCGCGGCATAGTGCACCTCGGCCGGATCGAGCCCGGCGTCGGGCAGCAGTACCACGCGGCGGCCGCCACAGACCGCCTCGAACCGGGTCTTCCAGCGCGCCGGCAGCCAGTTCTGCTGGGTGCTGTTGATCAGGACGGCCAGTGTGCCTTTGGTCATTCCAGGTGCCTCATCGGGTTCCGCTTTTGAAGGCCCTCCTTGGCACGAACGGACGGACTTTTCTCGCAAATTATTTCCGCATCGCTGTCGGGGCAGGGCATATTGGCTCGTCTTCAAAACGAGACGAGGAAAGTGCCACCCATGCTCTATGCCATCCTTTGCTATCACGATGAGGATTTCGTCGGTTCCTGGAGCAAGGACCAGGACGATGCCGTGATGAAAAAGCTCGCCGTGGTGCAGGAGAAGCTCACCAAACAAGGCCGGCTCGGGCCGGTGGCGCGGCTGTTGCCGACCACTGCGGCCGCGACGCTGCGCAAAGAGGATCCGCCGCTGGTGCTCGACGGCCCCTATGCCGAAACCAAGGAGCAGTTGCTCGGCTTCTACATTGTCGACTGCAAGAATCTCGACGACGCGCTCGACGTCGCGCGCGAGCTCGGGGCCGCCAATCCCGGCGGCGCCTATGAGGTGCGTCCGGTCGGCGTGTTCAGACCCGGAGGGAATTTGACGTGAGCGACACCGATGCCGCCTGGATCGAGACCGCGCTGACCTCGGCGCGACCGCAGGCGGTGGGTGCGCTGCTCCGCTATTTCCGCGATCTCGATACGGCGGAGGAGGCGTTCCAGAACGCCTGCCTGCGCGCGTTGAAGACCTGGCCGCAGAACGGGCCGCCGCGCGACCCCGCCGCCTGGCTGATCATGGTCGGCCGCAACGTCGCGATCGACGAGGTGCGCCGCACTCGCAAGCAGGAGCCGCTGCCCGAGGACGATCAGGCGATCTCCGATCTCGGCGACGCCGAAGGTGAGCTTGCCGAGCGGCTCGACGGTTCGCACTATCGCGACGACATCCTGCGGCTGATGTTCATCTGCTGCCATCCGCAACTGCCGGCGACGCAGCAGATCGCGCTCGCCTTGCGCATCGTCTCCGGCCTCACCGTCAAGCAGATCGCGCGCGCCTTCCTGGTCTCGGAAGCGGCGATGGAGCAGCGCATCACCCGTGCCAAGGCCAAGATCGCCGAGGCCGGCGCGCCCTTCGAAGCGCCCGGTGCGGTCGAGCGTTCGGAGCGCCTCGCCGGCGTCGCGGCGATGATCTACCTGATCTTCAACGAAGGCTATTCGGCGAGCGGCGATACCGCCGAGATCAGGAAGCCGCTCTGCGAGGAGGCGATCCGGCTGGCGCGGCTGCTATTGCGGCTGTTCCAGAGCGAGCCGGAGATCATGGGACTTACGGCACTCATCTTGTTGCAGCATGCGCGCAGCGCCGCGCGCTTTGCCAAGGACGGTTCGCTGATCCTGTTGGAAGATCAGGACCGCTCGTTGTGGAACGGCACCATGATCGCCGAGGGCCTGGCGCTGATCGACAAGGCGATGCGTCACCATCGCAGCGGCCCCTATCAGATCCAGGCGGCGATCGCGGCGCTGCATGCGCGCGCTTCGACGCCGGAGGAGACCGACTGGACGCAGATCGACCTGCTCTATGGCGCGCTCGAGCTGGTGCAGCCTTCACCGGTGGTGACGCTCAACCGCGCGGTTGCTGTCTCGAAGGTGCGCGGGGCGCAAGCCGCGCTCGACCTGATCGAGCCGCTGGCGCCAAAACTTGCCAATTACTTCCATTTCTACGGCGTGCGCGGCGCCTTCCTGATGCAGCTCGGCCGCAACGACGAGGCCCGCGTCGCCTTCGACCGCGCCATCGCGCTCGCCAACACCTCGGCGGAAGCCGCCCACATCCGCATGCATCTCGATCGCCTGATCAGGGACAGCCGGCCGAAGGGGAACGGAAGTTCCAAGCAAGGCGTGAAGGTGAATTAGGGCAGGCTCGACTCCACACCGTCATGGCCGGGCTTGTCCCGGCCATCCACGTTCTGCCTTGCTCTCCAAGTGCGTGGATGCCCGGGCATGACGCGGGGCGGGTAGCCTGCCGAAAAATTTCTGTTCCACGCTGTCGATCCCATCCTTCCCCGTTCGTCCTTAGCCCATAACCAACGGAGCCATTCATGCTGAAAGCTGTTGCCATTTTCGCCGTCGTGATCGCGGTCGGTCTCGCCGCCGTCCTCGCCCTCGCGCTCACTAAGCCCGACACGTTCCGCGTCGAGCGCCGTCTCGCCGTGAAGGCGCCGGCCGAGGCGATCTATCCGCTGGTTGCAGATTTCCACCGCTGGACCGGCTGGTCGCCCTATGAGGGCCGCGATCCCGCGATGAAGCGCACTTTTGGCGGAACCGCGCAGGGCAAGGGCGCGACCTATGCCTGGGACGGCAACAACAATGTCGGCGCCGGCCACATGGAGATCCTCGAGGCGGACGTGCCGTCGAAGGTCCGCATCAAGCTCGATTTCGAGCGGCCGTTCGAAGGTCACAACACCGCGGAGTTCACCTTTGTGCCGCAAGGTGATGCCACACTGGTCACATGGGCGATGTACGGTCCGGCCCCATTCATGTCGAAGATCATGCAGGTCTTCGTCAACATGGACAGCATGATCGGCAAGGATTTCGAGGCCGGCCTCGCCAGCCTGAAGAAGCTCACCGAGAAGTGACGCTCACTGCCCAAGGAAACCAAGAGGAGAGAAACGATGCTCAATCCCTATCTGTTCTATCAGGACACTTGCGAAGCGGCTTTCAACTTTTACGCCAAGGCGCTGGGTGGAAAGATCGAGGCGATGCTGCGCGCCTCCGAGGCGCCGGCGGACATGCCCGCCACACCCGGCCGCGAGAAGACCATCATGCACGCGCGGATGTCGCTGCCCGACGGCAGCGTGTTGATGGCCTCCGACACGCCGCCCGAGCATGTGCAGAAGCCGCAGGGCTTTTCGATCTCGCTCACGCTGACCGATCCCGCGGAAGCCGAGCGCAAGTTCAATGCGCTCGCCGACGGCGGCACCGTCACCATGCCCTTCAGCAAGACGTTCTGGGCCAAGGGCTTTGGCATGTGCGTCGATCGCTTCGGCATCCCCTGGATGGTGAACTGCCCCGCCGAAGGGATGTGAGCGCAGATTCGATCGCGTCGATGGCGCGATGACACCAATGCCCTCTCGCGCTGTTGGCGCGAGAGGGCGCAGAAGTAGTCCTCACCGCCGCCGGGACCGCGCGCTGCTTCAGCGGATCGACCCGGTCACATCCTCTTGCGGCGCCGGTGGAACACAGCGCGGACAGATCACGAGCTTCGATCCGAGCTGCCTGTCGTTCTCGGCCTCGATCTCGTCTTGGACCGCCCACCACGCCTCGGAATACGGGCGCAGCGTGCCCAGCACTCTCTCACGTTCCTGATTCGGGTTGGTGTCGTTCTCCGCCGGAGCACGATCCGCATTGCGATGCTTTGTGACAGCCGTGCGGTTCGGGTCCCGACCGAGTCCGTCCCATGCGATCGGGCGACGCTCCGAGGCCGGTGCATTTGCGCACCCAGTGAGCGCGGCGCAAAAACTGAGCAAGATGAAGATGTATCGAGTCATGCCGGACCTGCTGTGCGGTACGCACCACGCAACATCCGCGTGGAGCCTTCGCATCGCGATTGTTAAATCAGACCTAAGGGAAACGACGTCGCCGGCACGGCCGAATATGACTCTTGCTTTCGCCTCATTCTGCAAGAGCGCGCGTGAGCTTTCGCGGAATGAAACGGACTGCATCGCACAACAATTGGCGCAATATTAGGCTGTGAACTTCGCGTCAGAATCGATAGCCTTGTCTCATAAGATTTAAAAACTGGGGTGGACGTCACTTGAGAGGGGAGCGACCGATGGCAGCGGCGCTACAAATCAACTTTGCCCTGTGGGGGATGCTCATCTGCGCCAGCATGAAGCTGGCTCCGATGATTCAGATTCTCTTCTAGGAGAGCAGCCAGTTCACGACGGCCAAGGCTCCCTCTGCGAGCGCGTAGAGCCAGCCAAGGGTTGCGACGGCGCTCGTGATCAGCAACGCAGCAGTGACGGCCTGTTCATTCCATTTTCGTAAGTGCGATGACTGGTCTTGCGCATCGGGATGTCCGTCGCTGCTGATGCTGGTCATGACTATCTCCGCGGACATCCGTGTCGTGCGGTGTCATGTATGCCAAGCCAAGTTGGCGTTAGTGTGACGCGGTTCACACTTGTGGCGCATTTGCCCGACGTGACGCGCGCAAATTGTGTGCGTCGGTTCCGACGAATCATCTTCCGCGGCGCGGATAGCTGATTGCGAAAAACGCTATCGACAGCGCGGATAGATTGCGGCGAGTTCGCGCCCCTTCAACAGCAGCAGTCGCGAGCTCAGCCCACCATGGCGGCTGATCCAGTTGCGCACCGGACCTGGATAGGCCTGCAGCACGGCTTCGGACGCTTCCGGCTCGGCATAGAAGCGCCCGCTCCGGTCTACCGAACGCGCAGCATGAAAGCCGAGCACCGCGCGCTTCGTAACGCAGATGCGCTCGCCCGGCACGATGCTCAGCACCAGCGTGCAGGCCGACAGGCAGGGGCCGTCGATCACCACGCGGTCGCCGCTCTCGCGCACCTTCTCGAACAGGTCGAGGAACGGTCCGACCTGTCCGCCCGGACTCTGCATGATGCGGATTTCGGCCGAGGCGGGCGCGGCCGCGAGCAGGGCGAGCGACCACATCAAGGCTTTGACAAAGACGACGCGTCGCATGCTGCTCTCCCAGAGCTCGATTCGTAGGGTGGGTTAGCCTTGCGGCTGCGCGAAGCGCAGTCCGCTAGGCGTAACCCACCACTTTCATAGCCGCGGCGCCGGAAGTGGTGGGTTACGCTGCGCTAACCCACCCTACAATTCTCATCCGTTGCGGCGCTGGCCGCGCAATGTCGGCAGACCGATGCCAGCCGCATCGAAGCCGCCATCAACGGCCAAAATTTGGCCGGTGATGTAGCTTGCGCGGTCCGAGCATAGGAAGAAGATCGCTTCCGCAAGTTCCTCCTCCAGGCCGTAGCGGTTGAGCGGGATGGCGTCGTGGTAGTCGGCACGGATCTCCGGCGTGTGCACCTGCTTGGCCATCGCGGTCTCGACCGGCCCTGGCGCCACCGCGTTGACGCGGATGTTGAGGGAGGCGAGCTCGACCGCGAGCTGCTTCGTCAAATGCGCGAGCCCGGCCTTGCTGGTGCCGTAGGCCGAGCGCAGCGTCGAGGCGCGCACGGCCGAGATGGAGGTGATGTTGACGATGGCGCCGCCGCTCGCCTCGCGCATCATGGGCACCGCCGCCTTGGTGCAAAGGAAGGGCCCGGTGAGGTTGACCTCGAGCACACGGCTCCAGTCGGCATCCGACGTCTCCATCAGCGGCGCGAACACCGCGATCCCGGCATTGTTGACGAGCGCATCGAGACGGCCAAGGCGCTGCTCGATGGTCTTCATTGCCGCACCGACCGCAATCGCGTCGGAGACGTCGCAAGTCAGCGCCAGTGTGGTTTCGCCCTGACCGATCTCGGCCACCGCGCGGCCGAGCAATTCGCCCTCGATGTCGAGCAGCGCCACGCGCCAGCCCTCGGCGAGGAACTTCTTGGCGGCCGCAAGCCCGATGCCGCGTGCGGCTCCGGTGACGAGGGCGACTTTTTGCGGGGCCTGCGGCATCTCTTGATCTGTCCTGTGTCCGAAAGGTTGGTCGCGCGCGAGCGCCTGGCCCCTTTTACTTCGCTTTCGAGCGGCCGAGAAAGGTCTCAGAGCATTCCGATCGACCCCGGTGCGGCGCCGATGGAGGAATGGCGGCCGGGCATGACGACGTGCCCTTGGAACCGCGCCGGAGGTATGTCGGCACGACGGTGCTTGCTTCGTCTTCCATTGAATCCAACGGGGAGATGTGACCATGCCTGACGATCGCGAGCGCCTGATTCGAAACCTGTTCGCCGCCTATCTCGCCAATGATCGGCAACTGGTCAGCGACGCGCTGGCCGATGACTTCCGCTTCACCAGCCCCTTCGACGACGACCTCGACAAGGAGGCCTATTTCGAACGTTGCTGGCGCGATACCGGCTGGATCGCTCGCCACGACATCGAGCGCATCTTCGTCGCCGGGGATGAGGCCTTCGTGACCTATCACTGTCTGGCAACAGATGGCAGGAGCTTTCGCAACACCGAGTTCTTCGCCTTCGCCAGTGACAAGGTCCACCGCATCGACGTTTATTTCGGCGCGGCTCGCCAGGATGGTCGGTTCCTCCGGCAGCCGCGCTGACGGCGCGCCATGGCTTCCGAAATAATTTTCGTTCCCGTGTCGGTTCTGTACAACGGCGTTCGTCTTACAGGGGAGCGCGGGTCAAGCCGGTCCGCCCCCCAAAGAACGTCACGGAGCAGGTCGATGCGTTTCATGGTGATCGTCAAGGCAAATCAGGACACCGAGGCCGGCAAGATGCCGACCACGGAGATGCTGGCCGCCATGGGCAAATTCAACGAGGAGATGGCCAAGGCCGGCGTGATCGAGGCCGGCGAGGGCCTGCATCCGACGGTGAAGGGCGCCCGTATCCGATATTCGCCCGCCGACGCCAGCGTCACCCGCGGCCCGTTCAATCTGTCGCGGGACCTGATCGCCGGCTTCTGGCTGATCAAGACCTCTTCGCTCGATGAGGCGATCGCGTGGATGAAGCGCGCGCCGTTCGAGCCCGGTTCCGAGATCGAGATCCGCCAGGTGTTCTCGGCCGAGGATTTTGGCGAAGCCTTCACGCCCGAGCTGCGCGAGCAGGAGGAGCGCACCCGCGCCCATGCGGCGAAGAAATAGCCTCACCGTCATTCCGGGGCGATGCGAAGCATCGAGCCCGGAATCCATCGGGCCGCGATGACCGCGGATGAATGGATTCCGGGTCTGCGCCTCACTGCGCATCCCGGAAAGACAGCGGAAGACATTCGCGTGTTCACGACCAAAAGAGAGCCCTCATGCGATTCATGATGCTGATGATCCCCCTCGGCTACGAGACCGCACCGCCGGATGTGCAGCTCGATCCGGAACGCGTCGCCGCGATGATGCGCTACAACGAGGCGTTGAAGGACGCGGGCGTTCTGATCACGCTCGACGGCCTGCATCCGCCGTCGAAGGGCGCGCGCGTGTCGTTTGCCACCGGCGAGCCGATCGTGACCGACGGCCCCTTCACCGAAGCCAAGGAAGTCCTGGGCGGCTACTGGATGATCGAGGTCGCCTCGCGCGAGGAAGCGATCGCCTGGGCCAGGAAGTGCCCGGCCTCGCCCAACGAAATCATAGAGATCCGGCAGGTGCAGGAGATGGGCGACTTCCCGCCGGACGTGCAGGAGGCCGCCGCCGGCTTCGACGACCTGAAGAAGTAGCAGCAGTCGCGGCCGACGCCGCGGCTTTTCGTCAATCACCACGCAAGGGAGAAACCACCGATGAGCACCGACACCTATCTCGCCGTCTTCCTCGGCAGCAAGAACAGTCCGAAATGGGTCGCATGGAATGCGATGTCCGAAACGGAGCGCAAGGCGAAAGAGCAGGAAGGCATGGCCGCCTGGAAGGGCTGGGTCGAGAAGCACCAGGGCGCGATCCAGGCGATGGGCGGCCCGCTCGGCAAGACCAAGAAGGTCGATGGCAAGGGCATCGCCGACATCGCCAATGAGATGGGCGCCTTCACCGTGGTCCGGGCCGCCTCCCATGAGGCCGCGGCCAAGATGTTCGAGAACCACCCGCACTTCGCGATCTTCCCCGGCGAGCGGGTCGAGATCATGCCGGTCCTGCCGATCCCGGGCGGCTAGTGCCTCGGACTCGTCATTCCAGGGCACGCGCAGCGTCGCCCCGGAAATGACCGTGCAAGTACGGGTTCACCAAAACCCGTTCCCGCTAGTGACCTTCGCGCGCGGCTCATGTAAAAGCCGTTCACATGAGCTGGCGCAAGGAGCGCCGCGCCGAGCGCGGCTATCACCACGGCAATCTGAAGGAAGCCTTGTTGCAGGCCGCGCTCGGGCTGATCGCCGAGAAAGGCGCTGCCGGCTTCACCTTCGCCGATGCCGCGCGCATGGCCGGCGTCAGCGCGGCCGCTCCGTACCGGCATTTTCGCGACCGCGACGAGCTGTTGTCATCGATCGCGCAGCGCGGCTTCGAGCAGTTCGAGGCGCGCCTGACCGCGGCCTGGGACGACGGACGGCCCGATACGGTGACCGCGTTCGAGCGCGTCGGCAGGGCCTATCTCGCCTTCGCCCGCGAGGAGCCGGCCTTCTATAACGCGATGTTCGAATCCGGCCTTCCAGTCGATGCCAATCCGGCGCTGCAGGCCGCGAGCGAGCGCGCCTTCAACATCATTCGCGCCGCGGCAGAGCGGCTTGCGGCGCTCGCACCGCCCGGCACGCCGCGTCCGCCGGCGATGATGATGGCGCTGCATATCTGGTCGATGGCGCATGGCGTGGCATCGCTGTTCTCGCGCGGCGACGCCGCGCGGCGGAAGCTGCCGATGTCGCCCGATGAGCTGCTGGAAGCCGAGGTGCTGATCTATCTGCGCGGTCTCGGCTTCCCGACCGATCGCCGTCCCGCGGCGAAAGGCGCCGAGCCGCCGCCCGTGCCACCGGAGGCGTCCTCCGGTTCCGGCGTGACTCCCGGCGCTACTCCAGGTGGTCCTTGGGGCAAGCCGAAATAAAGTTGCGCAAATAAATCGGCGCGCCTGTCAGGCGGCCGGCTTGACAAAAACGCGGGATGGTCTAGCTATGTAAATGTTATTTACATTCACAACGGCGCTGATGCCGTGATGGAGATGGGAAATGGCCTACACCGCTGATGTCAATCGATGGCGCGGCCCTTCGGAACAACCCTACGAACGCCCCCACATGCTCGACACGCCCTGGCATCCCGGCTGGATCGCCGTGACCATCCTCGGCTTCATCATCTGGTGGCCGATCGGCCTTGCCCTTCTCTTTTTCACACTCGGGAGCAGAAGAATGTCGTGCTGGAGTCACCAGGATCGCTGGCAGAACAAGATGGAGCGGATGCAGTACAAGATGGATCGCATGCGCGATCGCATGGAGCGCCGCGGCTTCGGCTTCGGTTTCGGCCCGCCGTCATCCGGCAACCGCGCCTTCGACGAGTACCGCGCCGAGACCCTGCAGCGGCTCGAGGAGGAGCAGCGCGAGTTCAAGGACTTCCTGACCCGTCTGCGTCACGCCAAGGACAAGGAAGAGTTCGACCAGTTCATGGCGCAGCACAAGACCCGTCCGACGCCGCCGCCGAGCGACCAGCCGCCGCAGGGCTGATCCTGAACGCCGAGCCTCTCAAAGCCTTCAGGCGCATGCCCCCAAAGTCCTGATGGCCCCGAGCCGCCCGCCTGCGCATCCCGCAGGCGGGCGGTTTGGTTTTTGCGGGGGAGCAGAACCAACCGCTGACGATCCGACACTAAGACTTGCGCGCGCCGTCTCGCCGGGCCCGCGCAGCTTCATGTCTGGGTCACGCGCGTCATGGACCTCTATACCCGCCTGCTGCTCGGCGTAACCGCCTTCGCGGTGCTGGGCTACATCAGCTTCGTCTATGGCAGCTGCTCGACCGATCCCGCCTGCCATTTTCGCCTCTGCGCCGGCGGCCGCTCGTTCTGCGGAGTGGTCTACGGGAATGGGCAGGACAGCAGGGCGCCATAGAACCCGATCCGTGCGGGGACCGACCAAGTCCTGACAACGCATTCCGCGTTGCCGCCGGGTACCACCATGACCGACGCCGAACGCAAGCAGATCAGTGAGCGCATCGCGCTGCTCGAGCGCGCCTCGGCGCTGTTCTGGCGGTTCGGGGGCTGGGTGCCGATGCCGATCGCGTTCCTCAATGGATGGCCGAACGAAGTCCAGCTCTATCCGTGGCAGGTCGGCGAGTCCTGGAGGCTCTTTCTCAGCCTTTTCGTCTACCAGTTCGCTGGGCTCGCACTCGATCGCGCGATCTCGTTTGCGAAAGCGAGCCTCGATTCATGCTTCGCGACTTCGCGCTCTACGTCCTGCCGGTGCTCATTGCATTCGGCGGTTGGCTCCACGCGCTCAGCCTGCGCAAGCAGGCCCGGCGGAGTTGCCGTCAGGCGCGACAAAATGGCGCACAATCTTGACGAGCTGAACTCCTCTGTGGCCACTCGCGACAGCGAGACTTCTGCTCTCCAATGAATGCCCGTTTGCGAATGTCCCAGCTCAAGCACCTCTCGCTCGACACCGCGATGCTGCCCGAGCGCGACCGCCTTGCCGTTTGGCGGGAGGTCTATGGTCGCCTGTTGTTCAACATCGAGATCGACCCGATCCCAGGTTTCCCTTTCGAGGCAAGAACCGAACTGCGTCGCCTGCCGGCCGCGGGACTGTCGTCGGGCTGGCGCACGCCGGCGCATTTTCGTATCACGCGCCCGTTGCTCGCGACCGCCTCCGACAACGTGGTCCTCGCGGTGGTTCTGCGCGGCCGCGCCGAGGCCTCCCAGCTCGGGCGTGACGTGGAGGTCCCGCGAGGCGGCGCGGTGCTGATGACGACGTGCGACGTCGGCCGTCACACGCTGCTCGATCGCGGCCGTCATCTCAGCGTGCAACTGCCCCGGCAGGCGCTCGCACCCTTTGTCCGCGATTTCGAGGATCGATTGCTGCAACCGATCGATCCGCGCGCGTCGGCGCTGAAGCTGCTGCGCGGCTATGTGCTCGGCGCGATGGCGATGGGCGAATCGGCCGCAGCGGAGATGCAGCGGTTGGCTGCGCAGCATCTGCGCGATCTCATCGCCTTGATCTGCGGGGTGCCGGAGGAGGAGGTGGCCGCCCAGGGCGACGGTCCACGCGCGGCGCGCCTGAAGCTTGCCAAGCTCGCCATCAAATCGCGGCTCGGGCACGGCGATCTGTCGGCGGAAAGCATCGGAGCGCTGCAGCAGGTCTCGGCCGACTATATCCGGAAGCTTTTCCGCGAGGCTGGCACGTCCTTCCACGACTTCGTCCTAGAGGAGCGGCTGGCACAAGTGCATGCCGGTCTTACGGATCCTCTCAGGGCTCATGAAAGTATTGCCCGTCTCGCGCTCGCCGCGGGCTTCGGCGACATTTCCTACTTCAATCGCTGCTTCCGGCGCCGCTACGGCCTGTCTCCCTCCGAGCACCGCAGGACACATTCGTCGGCCGAATAGAAACGGCCGGCCGGCGTTCGGCTGTCGCAAATGCGCAACACAGCTCAAAATAGCGCGTCGGGTCGTGTCCAGTCCCAGGGCGAAGTCTTGTCCTCTCCAAGTCGTGCTGGCCGCGTCCATGTACAGCTTCAATGCGGGCTTTACGCCCCGCGTCGGAATGGGAATGCAATGACACGACTTCTGGATCTGACCCTGTCTGTTGCTGCGGGACTGCTGGTCGTTTCTGCGGCCAATGCCGCCGATCTGCCGGTCAAGGTACCTGTCTTCAAGGCGCCCGCGGCGGTCGAAGCCTGGGGTGGTTTCTACATCGGCGCCGGCCTCGGATTTCGCGCGAGCGAATCCAATGTCAACGTCAATTCCGCGACCGACACGACGGCCGCTGCGGTGCTGCAGAACATGTTCGTCGCGGCCGATTGTTTTGCGGGCCTTCCGTGCGTGACAGGGCGGTCCTTCAACGGCACCGCGTTCCGCATCAGTCCTTATCTCGGCTACAATTGGCTGATCGGGCGCACCGTCCTCGGTATGGAAGGCGATGTCGCCTACGCCGACCAGACCACGACGATCTTCGGTGCCGCCTATCCGGCAACGCCATTCAACGGCGGCGCGGCGACGTCCAACTCCTTTGCGCTCAAGACGACGTGGGATGCGAGCATTCGCGGCCGCGCCGGTTATCTGGTCGATCCCGCCCTGCTGATCTATGGAACGGCTGGCCCTTCCTGGATCCATGTCGAAACCACATCGAATTGCAGCACGCTCCTGAGCGCCGATGGCCGCTGCGTGCCCGGTCTTGGACTGGCGCCCGCGAGCATAAGCAACAGCAGGACCCAGCTTGGTTACACGGTCGGTGGCGGCATCGAGGCGATGCTTTGGCCAAACTGGATTGCCCGGGCCGAGTATCGCTTTGCCGATTACGGACATTTCTCCAATACCGACATCCGGACCGCCGCAACGGGAGTACAGACGGTAAGCTACGACACGTCGGTAAAGACCCACACAGCGACGTTCGGCCTGGCCTACAAGTTCGGCAATGCCAACGCGCCGGGCGTGGCGGCCCTGGCAGCCCATGCGGCGGCGCCGTCGACTGCGTCGTGGAGCGGCGCCTATCTCGGCGTTGGCGCAGGCATTCGCGCCAACCACGCCAGCTCCAGCGTCGATGCAGCCTCGTTTACGCAGACAGGCTTCCCGCCGTTGAATTTGCTGGCCTTGTGCGGCGACTGCTTCTTGAGCGACCATTTTGATACGACCGCTGCCCGGATCAGCCCCTATGTCGGCTACAATTGGCAGATCAATCCGAAATGGCTGCTTGGTCTCGAAGGCGATTTCGGCATCGCCAATCGTCAGAGTTCGGTGTCGGGCAGGTATCTCCCCGGCGGCATCGTTGGCGGAAGCGGCGGGTTGAACGACAGCTACAGTCTGCGGACCAAATGGGATGCGAGCATCCGGGCCCGTGTCGGCTACGTCGTCAATCCCGCTTTCCTGGCCTACCTCACCGGCGGCGCGGCCTGGATGAGCGTGGAGCAGACGTCGACCTGCGATACGGCCTTGCAGCCGCTGTTCACGGCGCCCGGCTTTGTCGGCGCGGAAGTCGGCAACTGTACCCCCGGTCTGCTCTCGCCGCCCGTGATCAAGCAGTCCACGGTTCGCCCCGGCTGGACAGTCGGCGGCGGCGGCGAGATGAAGCTTACGGACAACTGGATACTGCGCGGCGAGTATCGCTATGCCGACTTTGGGACCGCACGTTTTTCGCAGACCCGCAATTGCGCCGGAAGCGCCACGATCAACGACCCTGCTTTCGGTGTGCTGACCGTCAATTGCTTCGGAACCCAGAACACCACAAACTCCGTGCGTCTGCAGAGCCACATGGCGACCTTCGGCATCGCTTACAGGTTCAACTGAGAGCGCCAAGAGCGCTGAGATGTCTCCGCCGCGGGGACGCAATTCGCGCAAGCTCGCCTCCTGTGCGGACACGGTCGTGACCTCCGACGTGCCGGACGGTTGCACGGCGATCGGCAATCCGGTGCGATTGACCAATTGCCCGGAGCCGGCGCCGGCTGCCTGATCGGCGCCGTGGCAAGCCGCGCTATCTCGCGCGCGCGGCCTCGCGGGCTGCGATCTCCTCGGCCGTGCCTTTCGCCGCGCCGGGGCCCGCATGCACATGGACCTCCTTCGCAATGATCGGCTCGCCGCATTCGGAGCAGACCATGACCGGGTCGAACATCTTGCCGCAGTTCTTGTGCTCGTGGAGCAGGGGGCGGCCGCGCTCATCCACCATGTGGGTGTCGCCCCAATGCACGATCGCCATCACCACCGGATAGAGATCGAGTCCCTTCTGGGTGAGGATGTACTCGTGCCGCGTCGGGTTCACCTGATAGGGCGCGCGCCTGAGTACGCCGAAACTGACGAGCTTCTTCAGGCGGTCGGCGAGGATGTGCCTGGTGACGCCGAGCCGTGACTGAAACTCCTCGAACCGGCGCACGCGCAGGAAGCAGTCGCGCAGGATCAACAGACTCCAGCGATCGCCGATCACGGCCACCGTCCTGGCAACCGAGCACTGTTCCTGCTCAAGCGAATCCCACCGCATCCGTCCGATCCTCGAAACAGCTGAATTTCCAATGCGTTCTTCGCACCGACAATATAAAATTCCAAAATGGAATGAAAGTCCTCAACCATCACGATCTGTGCTGAGGTGGCCCTATTTTGGCGATCGGTTTGACAGTTCTATTTTAGAACTATATGGTCGCCGCAAGATGAGCTCTCAAGGCTCAACAAGCCAAATCGGCGGGAGGATGTGACCATGTCGAGCGCGCGACCGCTGCGGGTGCAGTTCCTGTTCGATTTCGGCAGCCCCAACGCCTATCTCTCCGACCGCGTCATCCCAGACATCGAGAAGCGCACCGGCGTGACGTTCGACTATGTGCCGGTGCTGCTCGGCGGCATCTTCAAGCTGACCGGCAATTCGTCGCCCGCCGATTCCCTGAAGGGCATCAGGAACAAGCGCGAATACATGGAGGTCGAGACGGCGCGCTTTCTGCGCCGGCACGGCATCACGGGCTTCCATTCGAATCCGTTCTTTCCGGTCAACACGCTGCAACTGATGCGCGGCGTCGTCGCGGCCCAGGAGCTCGGGCTGTTCGCGCCGTACTTTCGCGCCGTCTACCACCACATGTGGGAAGAGCCGAAGAAGATGGACGATCCCGCGGTGATGCGCGCGGCGTTGACCGCCTCCGGGATCGATTTCGATCTCATCGCGACAAAGTCGCAGGAGCTCGCGGTCAAGAACCGTCTGATGGAGCTGACGCAGGATGCGGTTGCTCGCGGCGCGTTCGGCTCGCCGACCTTCTTCGTCGGCGACGAGATGTTCTTCGGCAAGGATCAGCTCCGGGACGTCGAGGAGGAGATCCTCGCCCAATTGTCGCAGGTTACGCCGCGCGTCGCGTCCGCCGCTTCGGCCTGATTCGCTCCGCTTCATTGCCCGCGCGCAAGAGAGCCCGGCCACGGGCCTGCGCCTGTCCACCAGGGAGGACCCGCATGACCAGCAACGACGTCGATATGGCCGATCTCATCGCGCGACTGCCGCGCAGAGTTCACGAGGTCTATGCTCCCTTCGCCGAGACCTCGCCCGATCTGCCTGCCTTCGTCGAGGCCGGCCGCGTCTGGACCTACCGGCAGTTCTCCAATGCCGTGGATGCGGCCGCGAAAGATCTCGCCGATCTCGCGATCAGGCCCGGCGATCGCGTCATGGTCGTGAGCGAGAACAGCGTCGCGCTCGGGGCCATGCTGTTCGCGGCAAGTACGCTCGATGCCTGGGCCATCCCCGTCAATCCGCGCCTCTCGGCGCGCGAGCTCGATCTCATCGCGACCCACAGCGGCGCACGTCGCGTGCTGTTCAATGCCGCCTTGTCGAAGGATGCCGCCGATCATGCGAGCCGCACCAGCGCAGGCTTGCGCGCCGTGGGCCCGTTCGGCGGCATCGGCGTCGGCGCGCTGCATGAGGCGGCGAAGGTCGAGCCGGTCGAAGCGCTCAGCGAACGGCAGGTGGCCGCGCTGATGTACACCTCCGGCACCACGGGCGCGCCGAAGGGCGTGATGCTCAGCCATCGCAATCTGCTGGTCGCGGCAAAGGTCTCGGGCAATCTGCGCCGGACCGCGCCGGGCGATCGCATTTACGGCGTGCTGCCGATGTCGCACATCGTCGGCTATTCGATCCTCCTGATCTCGACGCTGATGCACGGTGCCGCGCTGCATGTCGTTTCGAAGGCCGATCCCGCGGCGCTTGCCCGTGCGCTGGCGGAGGAAGGCATCACCACGCTGTACGGCGTGCCCGCAACGTACCAGCGCCTGCTCGAATACAAGGCCGTCAACGGCATCGCGCAGCTCAGCCGCGGAAACCTCCGTCTGATGTGCGTCGCCGGCGCGCCGCTCGATCTCGAACTGAAGCGCCGGATGGAAGAGGAGTTCGGCGTCTCCCTCCTCAACGGGTATGGCATCACCGAGTGCTCGCCGGGCCTTGCCGGCGTGCGCGAGGAAAATCCGGCGGCCGACGAGACGGTGGGCCCTTTCCTGCCGGGCATCGATCACAGGATCGTCGATCGCGACGGGCGGCAGGTCCGCATCGGCGAGGTCGGCGAGCTGCATGTGCGCGGCGCCAACGTCATGCTCGGCTATTACCGCGCGCCTGATCTGACGGCGGCGGCCATCGATCGCGACGGCTGGTTCAACACTGGCGATCTCGGCCGGATGAACGAGCGTGAGCAGCTCTACATCGTCGGACGCACCAAGGAGATGATCATCCGCTCCGGCTTCAACGTCTATCCGGCGGAGATCGAGGCGGTGCTGAACACGCACCACGACGTCGTGCAATCGGCCGTGGTCGGCCGCCCCGTGGACGGAAACGAGGAGGTTGTCGCCTACGTCCAGCTGTTGCCGGGTGCGCGCGTCGACGCCGAAGCGCTGAAATCCTACGCGGCGAGCCAGCTCACAGCCTACAAGCGGCCGACCGAGCTGATCGTGCTCGATGCGCTGCCGGCAGCCTCGACCGGAAAAATCCTCAAGCACAAGCTTCGCGAGCTCGCTCTTGCCAGGACCGCAGATATGGCGGCGACAGGTTGACCGCTGCGCCGGACGCGCGCGTCGTTTTCAGGGCAAGGGGAGGTGTCGAATGTTCAGGGCGCCGACATCGGCGATGCCAACTATCTCCATGGGACCCAGCAGGGGCAGATCCTGGAGCAGGTCCTGAAGCAGTGCGGCGGTGATCTCTCGCGCGAGAACGTCCTCAAGCAGGCGAGGGGCATCCGCGGATTGTCATTGCCCACGCTCGTGCCGGGAGTGACAATCAACACCGGCCCGGACAACAGTATGGCCTATACGCAGTTGCAATTGCAGCGCTGGACCGGAAGCTCCTGGGAGCAATTCGGCAATGTGCTGAGCGCGGACGGTGATTGAGGCTCCGGTATCCAATCCTCGGAGGGTGCAATGAAGACGGCAATCGTGATCGGCGTCGGTCCGGACCGCGGCTTAGGAGCTCAGCTCTGCAAGCGTTTCGCGGCTGATGGACTGAAGGTGATCGTCGCAGGGCGGACGTTGTCCGCATTGCAGGCCGTCGCGCGCGATATCGAGCAGGCGGGTGGTGCGGCCGTGCCCTTTGTCGCGGACGCGACCAAGGAAAGCGACATCGTCGCTCTGTTCGATGCCGCGGGCGAAGACCTCGATCTCGCCATCTACAACGCCGGCAACAACACGGCCGGCAGGATCATCGAGATGGAAGCCGACTATTTCGAGAAGGCCTGGCGCGTGGTCTGCTTCGGCGGCTTCCTGTTCGGCCGTGAGGCGATGCGCCGCATGACGCCGAAGAAAACCGGCACGCTGCTGTTTACCGGCGCCAGCGCTTCGCTGCGCGGCCGCTCCGGTTTCGGCGCGTTCAATTCAGCGAAGGCGGGCCTGCGCACGCTGGCGCAGGCGATGGCCAAGGAGTACGCGCCCGACGGCATCCACGTCGGCCATGTCGTGGTCGACGGCGCGATCGCCGGCGACAAGATCATGACGCGCTTTCCGGATCTGGCAAGCCGCGAGGACAGCCTGATCAGCATCGAGGGCATCGTCGACGGTTTCGCCTTTCTCTACCGGCAGCCTCAGCGCGCCTGGTCATTCGAGCTCGACGTGCGGACGTCGAAGGAGAAGTGGTAGGGCAGGGAGCACGGCCGGGCGCCGTCGGCGACGCCAGGCGCCTATGTCTGACCCGTTCCGTTCAGGCGGCGTGCCGATGGCTCTCGCCGCCGTGGGGCGGCGTGACCGGCTCCGAGCTCGTCTGGCCCGGCGCGTCCATCACTGCAACGTGGTGGCGGTACACCATCTCCCAGCCCTTCCAGCCGGTGAAGAGGAGGATGCCGACGACGATCAGGGACAACACCACGCCCCAGGGCTTGATCGCGGCCTCGGCGCCTTGCGCATAGCGAAGGTAGAAATTGACCAGCGTCAGCACGACCGCCGCAAGGTTGCCGACCATGTGGTACCAGGCGTCGTTCAGGCTGCGAATGCGGGCCTCGCTCAGGAAATCCGTAAAGCCGGCTATGGCGGCGACAAGCGCCATGACGATGCCGGCGCCGATCAGCCACATTGCGGCGCGGGCCCAGAAACCATCGCCGGTTCCAATGAAGGCCAGATCGGCAATGGGGGCGCCGACCAGGAACGCGACGGGAAACGGGATGATCATCGGATGGAGCGGGTGATCGCCGATGGCGGCGGTCGTCTTCGGGTTGATGCTCATGGCAAAACCTCGCCGAAAGTGATCTTCCGGAACAATTTTCGGCGCGCGTGCAGGTTCCTCAGTATCCGCCGGACAGAGGCAGCCTGGCTGACCGGCGCAGCCGGTATCGGCCGTGCGGCTAGAAGAATGTGCCGAGAAACGCCGCCGCGTCCTCGGAGAGGCCGACGATCTTGTTGGTCGCCTGGCGATAGAATTTGAAGTTGAGCTCGGTCTCGGGACGGCCGTCCTTCCAGTCGGCGAACGGTTTGAGGTCGCTCCGCCCCAGCGGCCGCTTCGCCAGCGCAGTGCTCCGGACGGTGATGCTGACACGTGGTGTCTGCCGGGCGATGCCGCGCTTCTTCGCGACCGCCTCGGCGGATGTCACCACGCCGCGCGCGATGAGACCCTGACCGCCCTCGTTCTCGCTTGCGAACAGGAAGATCGCATCGCCCGCCTTGATGTGCTTGCCGTCGTACATCGTCTTCTGCGCCGGGAATGCGAAGGTTCGCGCCCGCGGGTCGCGAATTTCAGCCTTGATCGCGAACGCCATGCATCTCCTCGTCATGCGGCAAAGGGCATCGTCCGTATTTGACTCGAGTGTCACGATCTGAATCTGAAAAACTGAGCCAGCGGGGAAATAAAGACTGCGGACCGGGGTTGTACGCCTTGCCGGGATTTTGCTTCACCCTCCCGGGGCTGGACCAACGCCGCCTGTCGGTATTTCAAGCAGGCGGCGTTGACGTGAAATGCCCCGATTCCTTTCGCGGATGTCCTGGTTGATTCCCGAAGGACTGATAGTTTCTGACAGATAAGTCAGTTTTGGCGAGGGGCATCGTGGCAGCTTTTCGCCCAGCATGGCGCACGAAGGATTGCTGAAAGGAGGGACAGAAAAGCGGAGAGTCCAGGAATATTCTGTACCTTCTGGTGTTTCGCAGTGATCGGGGTCGGGCCCTACCGCCTCGACCGCGATTGGCGCGTTAGAGCGTTGGCCAATACGCTCCACGCAGCATTTCCAAACAACTATGTCCAATGAGCAACATAGCCTTGAAAGGGAGTGCAGAGATGAAACACGTGTTAGCCTCTCTTGTAATTGGTGCCTGCCTACTGCTTCCCTCCGCGAGCGTGGTCTTCGCCGAGAATCCCCATGGCTCGGCTGCCGGTCTCGGTGTGTCGAAGGGCCAACCTGGTACGCAGCCGTCCGGTGCTTCGGGCGGCGCATCGTGCGGTACCCTCTCAGGCGGTACAGCCGGTGGTCCTCCGGGTCAGCTGGGCGCGGGCGGCCTCAGCAGTATGTCCCCGTTCGCTTTGGACGTTGTGGGCGTACAAAAGAACTACGCTGGAACCCCAACAAACCCGGGAAACTCAACCAGCAATGCACACGCCAACTCCCAGTACGATGTCGCTTGCTTCCAACATCAAGCGCCGTAGCCCTGAAGAGCGCGGGGCTCGGTTACGTTTTCCAGGCGTTACGCCACGCGAAGCGTAGTTGATGCTCCGCGCAAGGGGAGGGCGAGAGGGGGTGACAACCCCATGCGTTTCGTCGCGACGGCCATTCTGCTGAGCACGGTGGCCGCGGGTCTTGGCTACACATACAGCCGGGGAAGCTCTCCCGAGACCTTCCTCACCGCCCCGGTCGAGCGGGGCAACATCTCGACTTTGGTGAGGGCCAGCGGCACCGTCGAGGCTGTCGCAAGCGTCGATGTCAGTTCGCAATTGTCAGGGCGAATTGCGGAGGTATTCGTAAATTTCAACGATAGCGTAACGGCCGGGCAGCCGATTGCGCAAATCGACCCGGAGATCTTTGCCGCACGGGTCAATGAAGCGAAAGCCGCGCTGAGAGTGGCGAGAGCTACCGCCCAGGTGCAAGACGCCGCCCTGGAACGAGCGAAGGTGGCAGTGGCGAACGCACGGACTGCCGAAAAGCTGGCGGAGGATCAATCGGCCGCAAATGGGGCGAGGCAAGACGAAGTCGAAAGGGAATTCCAGCGAAAGCTCGCATTGGCCCGCACCGGAAGCGGAACCGAACGAGACTTGAGCCAGGCACGGGCTCTGCGCGACGCGGGCGCCGCGGACCTGCGTGGCTCCCTGGAGCAGATCCAGATGAAGGCCGAGGCTATTGCGATTGCGAAAGCAGAAGTGCACATGGCCGAGGCCAATCTCGAGAATGCACAGGCTGTTGTCGAGCAGAGGCAGGCGGCACTCGATCAGGCGAAGCTTGATCTTGATCGTACCGTGCTCCGCGCGCCGATCGATGGGATCATCATCAAGCGGGACGTCAATCCCGGACAAACGGTCGCTGTCAGCCTCGAAGCCAAAACATTGTTCAAGATCGCGAACGATCTGCGCGAGATGGAGGTCCATGGCAAGATCGACGAGGCGGATGTCGGCCAGTTGAGAGCGGGGCAGACCGCGCAGTTCACAGTGGATGCTTATCCCGATCGAACCTTCAGTGGACGGGTTCTACAGATCCGCAAGTCTCCCGAGGTCGTGCAGAACGTCGTTACCTATACGACGATCGTTTCCGCATCAAATCCGGATCTCCTGTTGCTGCCGGGAATGACGGCCCAGCTTCGCATTGTGGTGAGTGATACTGGCGGGATCATCAAGATTCCGAGCCAGGCGCTGCGTTTCCGGCCAAGCGATGCCAGCCCCACGTCTGGTCAAGAGAATGCCGACAAGGGCGCCTCCAAGGCCTCCGCGACGGTCTGGCTGGTCGGCGACGATGGGCGACCAACGCCGGTCGCAGTGAGACTCGGCGTGAGCGACGACAACAGCGCAGAACTGCTGGAGGGCCCGCTTGCGGAGGGCCAGCAAGTGATCATCGGGATTGCGAACACCCAGAAGCAAGGGGGCAATTTCGGCCTGCGTCTCGGATTTTGAGATTGGAATCAACGATGCCGCCGCTGGTCCGAACCGCCGGGCTTTCAAGGCACTATTCCTGCGGAGGGACGATCGTTCGCGCAGTATCGGACGTGTCGCTCGCGATCGAGCATGGCGATTTTGTTGCAATTCGCGGCCGCTCGGGTTCCGGAAAGTCGACGCTGATGAACCTTTTGGGGCTCTTGGATCGGCCAGATTCCGGCGAATATGCGCTCAACGGCCGAGAGGTTGCAAAGCTGAGCGAGGATGGACGCGCGACCATCAGGAGGCACGACATCGGCTTCGTATTCCAGGTGCCGGCCCTTCTGCCGCGTGCAACTGCGCTGGAAAATGTCGAACTTCCGCTTGTTTACGCCGGCGTTCCTCCCTCTCGACGACGTCGCGCAGCCAAAGAAGCGCTTGAGCGCGTAGGCCTGGCTGACCGCGGGCATCATTGGCCAAATCAACTCTCGGGAGGAGAGCAGCAACGGGTCGTCATTGCCCGTGCGACGGTCAACGATCCTGCTCTCATCCTGGCTGACGAACCGACCGGTTCGCTGGATAGTGCTACCAGCGATGAGATTCTGTCGCTGTTCGAGACGCTTCATCGCGATGGTCGCACGATCATCGTGGTGACCCACGCGACCGACGTCGCCGACCGCGCGCGGCGACAGATCACGCTGCACGATGGGCGAATCATCAAGGACGCCCAAGTAGCAGCCAGGAATTCGCCTTTGAATAGCGCAGTCCTGGGTTCTTCCCCATGAGAGGTCTGGAAAGCTTGCGAATCGCCACGCGGGCGCTTCGCGTCAACAAACTGCGAAGCGCCCTGACCGTGCTTGGGATCGTCGTTGGCGTGGGGGCCGTGGTCTGCATGGTGTCGGTGGGAGCCGGCGCACAAGCGGAAGTTTCGGAGAAGATCCGCACGCTGGGAGCCAACCTCCTGCTCGTCATGCCCGGCGCCAGAAATTCCGGCGGAGCAAGGCTTGAATCGGGAACGCAGCCCACGCTGACGGAAGAGGATGCTGCTTCAATCCGCCGCGAACTGGTGGACGTGCAGGTCGCGGCTCCGCTGTTGTCGCGTTCGATCCCGCTGGTCGCCGCCAACAAGAACTGGGTGACGGTCGTGGCCGGAATCAATGCCGACTATCTGGTGGCCCGCGAATGGCAAGTCGCCGATGGCCGGTCCTTTACGAGCGACGAGATCGTATCCGGAGCCAAGGTTGCCATCGTCGGATCGGTGATCGTCGAGGAGCTTTTCAATGGGCGCACGGGACCGGGAGAGACGCTTCGGATTGGCAACGTTCCCTTTACCGTGATTGGCGTGCTGGGCAAAAAGGGGGCAGGCGCGGCAGGCCGCAGCCAGGACGATGTCGTGTTCATCCCGCTGTCAGCCGCGAAAAGCCGGGTGCTGGGCGCCGTGCGCGGCACAACGCGCGAAGCATTGGATTTCATATCGATCAAGGTATCTGACGCCACTGCGATGCCGGAGATCGAACGGCAGATCGAGACGCTGCTCCGGCAGCGGCACCGCATTCGCGCCGATGCCCCCAGCGATTTCAAGATCGAGAATCCAGCGGATATCCTGTTTGCACGAGGCGCCGCGGTGCGGCTCCTCGGCACTCTGCTAATCGCGGTGGCGGCGGTTTCGCTGGTCGTTGGCGGCATTAGCATCATGAATATCATGCTGGTTTCGGTGACCGAACGTACCCGCGAAATCGGTTTGCGCATGGCGGTTGGGGCGAGCCGCCGCGACATCCGATGGCAATTCCTGATCGAGGCCCTGATCTTGTCGCTGATGGGAGGGCTTGTGGGTGCGGTGTCGGGCTCTGTCGCGGCAGTCGCAATCGCGTGGAAAGCTGGTTGGCCTATCCTGATCAGTCCCTGGGCGATCGTGCTGGCTTGCGGATTTGCGGGCTTCATCGGAATTTCTTTCGGCCTCTATCCGGCCCATCGGGCAGCAAGGCTTGATCCAATTGTGGCGCTGCGCTTCGAATAGGCGATGAGCTGAAAGGGGGCTTTGGTTTTTCCGCGCGATGCGATTTCGCGGCGGCGAAACGCTCGCGACCACGAGCCCGTAGGCTCAACCTCCATTATTCCAGCATCGTTCGAGCTCCACGCGCGAACGTCGAGGAAGAACCCGTGAGGCCTTGTCCCTTTGCCTCGCCGATCAGGCGGCAGCCTTGTTCTTGATGGCTCCGATGATCGCGGTGAGGATCGCCCCGCCGGCGCCACCGGCGACGACTTGTGACACAATGCCGCCAACACTCAGGTTTCCGGATTGTGCTGCAGCCATGATGGACGGAAGCAGCAACGTAATGACCTGGCCGAGCACTCCGCCACCGACCAGACCCGAAATGACATTTCCGGCCATTCCGAGATCAAATGTCGGCGAAGACTTGCCGGCGCCAATTCCACCAAGCGCGCCTGAGACGAGGTTGATCAGAATCTGTTCCATGCGGATCTCCCGTACGAGGTCGTCAGGCGGTTCGTCAGCATCTCCTATTGGTGGTATTTTCGAACTGCCCGCACCCGCATCGTCAGCGGCTTCCAGGTAAAGACAATAGAGTGTGTTGCTGATCGACCGGTGAAATAACCCTCGCGCGTGGCACAAACTGCATAGCGACGTTTTCAGCGCGCCGCTGTCCGTCGAAGGGCAGTCCCGTCGGGTGGGTTAGCAAAGCGTAACCCACCGCTCTCGTTGCGGCCGGGTCCGTCGGACTAACCCACGCTACGAGGTTCTCAGTACCCGGCAGCCAATCCCGAGTTGCGGCGTGGGTCGTTCGCACCGTAGTAGCGGTTGTTGCCGACTTGCTTGCCGTTCAGTGACGGCGCGCCGACGATGATGACCGCGAGATGGTTGGCCGGTTGCGGCGGCCCGAACTTGTGGCCCATGCCTTCCAGAATCTTTTGCGTATCCGGCGACAGCGCATAGGTCTCGAGATTGGTCAGGTCCGGCAGCCATTGCTGGTGGATGCGCGGCATGTCGACGGCTTCCTGCGCGTTCATGTCGTAATCGATCGCGTTGATCATGGTCTGCAGGACAGCCGTGATGATGCGGCTGCCGCCGGGCGTGCCCACCACCATGACCGTCTTGCCGTCCTTGGTGACGATGGTCGGGCTCATCGAGGACAGCGGCCGCTTGCGCGGAGCGATCGCATTCGCCTCGCCCTGCACCAGGCCATACAGGTTCGGCACCCCGATCTTGGCGGTGAAGTCGTCCATTTCGTCGTTCAGCAGCACGCCGGTCTTGGCCGCCGTCACCTTGGCGCCGAACCAGTCGTTCAGCGTGTACGTCACCGAGACCGCGTTGCCGTCCTTGTCCGCGATCGAATAGTGCGTGGTGTTGCTGCCCTCGTGCGGCGCGACGCCCGGCCTGATGTCCTTGGAGACGCCGGCCTTGTTCGGATCGATCACGGCGCGGATCTTGGTCGCGTAATTCTTGTCGAGGAGGCGGTCGAGCGGGTTCTTCACGAAGTCCGGATCGCCGAGGTAGCTGTTGCGGTCCACGTAGGCGTGACGCATGGCTTCGATCTGCACGTGCACGGCCTGCGCGGAGTGGTAGCCCAGCTCCTTCAGCGGATAGCCCTCCAGGATATTCAGGATCTCGCAGATGATGACGCCGCCCGAGCTCGGCGGCGGCGCGGAAATCACGTGGTAGCCGCGATAGTCGCATTCGACAGGTGCAAGCTCACGTGTCTTGTAGCCGTCGAGGTCGTCCTGCGTCAGCAGGCCCTTGCCGGCCTGGCTCGATGCCACGATGGCGCTGCCGACCCATCCCTTGTAGAAGCCGTCGGTGCCTTTGCTGCTGATCTCGCGCAACGTCTTGGCGAGTTCCGACTGCACCAGCTTCTCACCCACCTGGAACGGCTGACCGTTGTTGAGGAAGATGGCGGCCGATGCGGGATCGTCCTGAAAATCCGCGGTGGCGGTGCGCAATAGGTCGATGTCGCCCTGGTCCAGCGCAAAGCCCTGCTCGGCGAGCTGGATCGCGGGGGCGAGCAAGTCGGCGCGCTTCATGGTGCCGTACTTTTCGCGCGCATATTCCATGCCCGAGACCGATCCTGGAACGCCTACGGCTAGGTGCCCCTTGGTCGAGATGCCCTTGATGACGTTGCCGTCCTTGTCGAGATACATGTTCGCGGTCGCGCCCTTGGGCGCCGTCTCGCGGAAGTCGAGGAAGGTCTTGCGGCCGTCGGCGAGCTGGATCGTCATGAAGCCGCCACCACCGAGATTGCCGGCTGCCGGATAGACGACGGCCAGGGCATAACCGACGGCCACGGCGGCATCGACCGCATTGCCGCCGCGTTTCAGCACATCGACGCCCACCTGGGTCGCCAGATGCTGCGCGGACACCACCATGCCGTTTTCCGCGGCGACCGGCGCGACCGACGCCGCGCGCGCGGGGCCGAATGTTGCGAGGCTGACCGATACGATCGCGGCGACGATCCACCGCAGGCCTGTCTGTGGTTTCGGCACGGGAAGCTCCTTGGCTGGGCCGGTGATGCCGGCACATATTGTTGTCCGCCAGCGCAGCCTATCAGCTCGTGCCCGCTGTGAAATCCAAGTTGGAACGGTGGAGTTGTGGCGCATGCTGCGCTCCCAGGAGAGGGGAGCCAATCGGGAAGTGACCTCAACGACGGTGAGAATCCCCGTGTGGCCTCCCCTCCCGGGCCTCCCCGCAAGCAGGAGGGAACCGATCCCGTTCGGGCAGGCAGCCCCGATACGTCAGCCACCGCGCCCCACCTTGTCCGTGCCAGCAGGCGCCCAAAGGCCTGTGCCGTCTCCCTTTTCGGCCGCCAAATTCGGCTCTAGTAACCCCGCATTAACTATCGTCGGGGTCTGGTAAAAGCTGGCAAGTCGCGCCCAAAGGCTTAGTCGAGGCCCATAGTTTTGACATCTTGGCAGGGAAAGCAGACGGCCGGCTTTGGACGGGCCGCTGCAATCCAAAAAGACAAGGCTTTGTGCAGGCTTGTGAGCTGCGCGCGACCCGCGCGGCTTTGGGTAACCGGCAGCCATTTTGCTCCCGGAGGATATGGAACGATCGCCTTGAGAGGATACTGCTTATGAATCCGGCCGACGTGGCTCAGTCAGCCCTTCCGGTTGCTGCCTCCGCCGACGTGTCGCTGATCGCGCTGTTCTGGCAGGCTCACTGGATCGTGAAAGGGGTCATGCTGGGCCTTCTGTCCTGCTCGGTATGGGTCTGGGCGATCGCCATCGACAAGATCTTCCTCTACGCGCGCACCCGCCGCTCGATGGACCGCTTCGAGCAGGCATTCTGGTCCGGCGAGTCGATCGAGGAGCTCTATCGCACGCTGTCGGCCAAGCCGACGCATTCGATGGCGGCCTGCTTCGTCGCGGCGATGCGCGAGTGGAAGCGCTCGTTCGAGAGCCATGCGCGGTCGGTCGCGGGCCTGCAGATGCGCATCGACAAGGTGATGAACGTCTCGATCGCCCGCGAGGTCGAGCGGCTGGAACGCCGGTTGCTGGTGCTGGCGACCGTCGGCTCCGCCGGCCCCTTCGTCGGCCTGTTCGGCACGGTCTGGGGCATCATGTCGAGCTTCCAGTCGATCGCGGCGTCGAAGAATACCTCGCTGGCGGTGGTGGCGCCGGGCATCGCGGAAGCGCTGTTTGCGACCGCAATCGGCCTTATCGCCGCCATTCCTGCCACTATTTTCTACAATAAGTTCACCTCCGAGGTGAACCGGCAGGCCCAGCGGCTCGAGGGCTTTGCGGATGAATTTTCGGCCATCCTGTCGCGTCAGATCGACGAGCGGGGCTAATGGACGGTATAATGACGATCGTGGGCTCTAGATCATGGGCATGAACGTCGCAAGTTCGTCCGGAGGCGGCGGCCGCCGCAGCCGGCGCAAGCCGGTCATGGCCGAAATCAACGTCACGCCGATGGTCGACGTGATGCTGGTGCTGCTCATCATCTTCATGGTGTCGGCGCCGCTGCTCACCGTCGGCGTGCCGCTCGACCTGCCGCAGACCCAGGCCAAGAGCCTCGAGACGAACGACCAGAAGCCGATCCAGCTCTCGGTCGACATCAAGGGCAAGGTGTTCATCAACGACGCCGAGATCGACATCAACGAGCTGGTGCCGAAATTGAAGGCGATCACGGATGCGCGCGGAGGCCTGGAGGAGCGCATCTACATGCGGGCCGACAAGAAGGCGGATTACGGAACGGTGGCCAAGGTGATGGGGCTGTTGTCCGGCGCGGGCTTCAAGAAGCTGGCGCTCGTCACGGAAGTGGACCAGGGGTCGTAAGATCGTGAAGGTGAAGGTCGACAAGACACTCGTTGCGTCGATTGCCCTCCATGTCCTCGTGCTTGGGTGGGGGATGGTCACCTTTTCGTCGCGCTCGATGGAAGCGCCGCCGCCGGAATCGCTGCCGGTCGACATCATCTCCGCCGATCAGCTGTCCAAGATCACGCAGGGCATTAAGACCGGCGACAAGAACCAGCCGAAGCCGATGGTCGAGAAGGTCGCCGAGGCCAAGCCTGTCGAGGAAGCCATAGGCAAGGTGACCGAGAAGAAAGAGATCATCACCTCGTCCGCGCCCGAGCCGCCGCCGAAGCCGGTTGAGAAGCCGGTCGAGAAGAAGCCGGATCCGCCGAAGCCGGTCGCCGAGAACAAGCCGAAGGAAGAGCAGAAGCCGGCCGAGAAGAAGCCCGACCCGGCCAAGGAAGATCCGATCGCCGAAGCCATCAAGAAGCAGGAAGCGAAGAAGCCGACACCGAAGCAGGAGACCAAGCCTGCGCAGGCGCAGGCTCAGCCGCAACCTCCGAAGCCGAAGCAGGAGCGCACCTTCGACCAGACCAAGATCGCGGCCCTGCTCGACAAGCGCGATCCGACCCGGCAGGCGATCACCGGTGCGTCGCTGAACGCCTCGGCTTCGCTCGGGACGACGCGCGGCACGGCCGCGACGCTGTCTCAGTCCGAGCTCGACGCGATGCGCGCGCGGCTTGCCAGCCTGTGGAACGTGCAGCCCGGCATCGAGCATCCCGAAGAGATGTTCGTGACCGTGCGCATCCATCTCGGACCGGATCGACGACTGACGCAACCGCCGCAGGTGGTCTCGACCGGCTCCTCGCCGCGCTATCAGGCCGCGGCTGACGCCGCCGTTCGCGCCGTGTTGCAGGGCCAACCCTACACCATGTTGCGCCAGGAAACCTACGATCAGTGGAAATACATGGACATCGATTTCGATCCCAAGACGATGTTCCGCAGCTAATGTTTGAGAGCCCGCAATGTCCGTGAAGTCTTTTCCCTTGTCGCCTTTGCCGATCGATCGCCGTCAGCTTCTCATCGGAGGCGCCGGTGCCGCCGCGGGGCTGCTGCTTCCTTCGCAGCTATCGGCGCAGACCAAGCTGCAGATCACCGAAGGCAACGTCGCGCCGATGCCGATCGCGATCACCAACTTCGTGGCGGGCTCGCCGTCCGATGGTGAGGTCGGCAATGGCGTCACCCAGGTCATCACCAACAATCTCAAGCGCTCGGGGCTGTTCAATCCGATCGATCAGGCCGCCTTCATCGAGCGCATCTCCAATATCGATGTCGCGCCCCAGTTCCAGAACTGGAAGACGATCAACGCGCAGGCACTCGTCACCGGCCGCATGACGCGTCAGCCGGACGGCCGGCTCAAGGCCGAATTCCGCCTGTGGGACGTGGCCTCGGGCCAGCAGCTCACCGGCCAGCAATATTTCACCTCGCCGGAATATTGGCGCCGCATCGCTCACATCATCTCCGACCAGATCTACGAGCGTCTCACCGGTGACAAGGGCTATTTCGACAGCCGCGTGGTGTTCGTCGACGAGACCGGCGCCAAGGAACGGCGCGTCAAGCGGCTCGCGATCATGGACCAGGATGGCGCCAATGTGCGCTATCTGACCCGCGGCTCGGATCTCGTGCTGACGCCGCGCTTCTCGCCGAACTCGCAGGAAATCACCTACATGGAGTTCGGCCAGGGCGATCCGAAGGTCTATCTCTACAACATCGAGACCGGCCAGCGCGAAATCGTCGGCAACTTCCCCGGCATGACCTTCGCGCCGCGCTTCTCGCCGGACGGCCAGCGCGTCATCATGAGCCTGCAGCAGGGCGGCAACTCCAACCTGTTCGCGATGGATCTGCGCTCGCGCTCGACCACGCGGCTCACCGACACGCCCGCGATCGACACCTCGCCGTCCTATTCGCCCGACGGCACGCGCATCTGCTTCGAGTCCGATCGCGGCGGCAAGCCGCAGATCTACGTGATGGCCGCAGGCGGCGGTCCGGCGCAGCGCATCTCCTTCTCGAAGGACGACATCAACGGCAGCTATTCGACGCCGGTGTGGTCGCCGCGCGGCGATTACATCGCGTTCACCAAGCAGGGCGGCGGCCAGTTCGCGATCGGCATCATGAAGCCTGATGGTTCGGGTGAGCGCATCCTCACCTCCGGCTACCACAATGAGGGGCCGACCTTCGCGCCGAACGGTCGCGTCGTGATGTTCTTCCGCGATCCCGGCGGCAGCGGCGGCCCGTCGCTGTTCACCGTCGACATCTCCGGCCGCAACGAGCAGAAGGTGCCGACGCCGGGCTTCGCGTCCGACCCGGCATGGTCGCCGCTGCTCTCCTCGACGTCGGGCTAGCGGCCCGGTCCTGGTCCGGTCCTGGCACGATCTTGGCGCGCGAACCTGAACGCGCGCCTTTTTCGAAAAACTTTGCGCGATGTTTGCCCGCATCAATCTTTCCTTTAGATTGTGCCCGGTAAAATTTTCCCAGTCCTTTGATTTGATTGATGTATTTCGATCGTCTGACGTTCAGAAACACTCGACTTTAACGATGTTCCCTCAGAAAGACTTCACTCCGGGTCTGTAAAACTGCGTGTCAGACAGGACGCGCGTACAGACCAGATGCAGCTTGCTAGTCAGAGCGGAGAGCCGGACAAGCGACAGCCCTCGCCGACGATCTCGGCAGCGCTGATCGATTCGTTGTACGAGGCTCCTGGTACGGTGCTCACCGGCATCGTCTTCTCCGCCTTCGCTGCAACCTTGACCGCGCTGAAGACGGGACAGACGCTGATCTGGGGATTCGTCCCTCTCCTCATCCTGGCGGGAGCTGTCCGGGCGTTCGATCTACATCGGTACCAGGCCCGAAAATCCGACGTTACCGCCGAACAGGCCGCGCACTGGCAGAGGCGCTATCAGGTCGGAGCGCTGATCCAGGCTGCTGCAATCGGCCTGTGGTGTTCCACCACCCTGTTGAGCAGCGACGACGCCGTCGCCCACATGATCTGTGTTTCCGTCACCACCGGGATCGTGGCGGGTGGCGCGGGCAGGGCCTATGGACGGCAAACGATATTTCGACTGCAGGCCCTGCTGATATTCGGCCCAACCGTGGTCGCCTTGGGGCTGCGCGGCACGCCTTACTACATCGCGATGTCGGTGATATCCGCTGCCTTTCTTCTGGCGGTCGTGCAGCTATCGGCCAATCTGCACAGGATATTCGTGCGAGCGGTCGTGGCGCGCGAGCGCGAGGCGGCGCTCGCCAGCCAATTCGACACGGCACTGAACAACATGCCGCACGGTCTGTGCATGTTCCGCGCCGACGGGCAGCTCGCGGTCATGAATCACAGGTTCGGCGAGATGGTCGATCTGTCCGGCGACCTCGCGCAGAGTGGCGCCGGCGCAGCCGACATCATCGCGGCGTGCGTCAACTCCGCCTCAATCTCGGCGGAGAGCGGCAAGCTGATCCTCAGCGAGATCGCAGATGCGCGGATGAAGGAGATCGTGACCAACGATCCCGATCTCGCGCGCGGACGGACGCTGTCATGGACGCTGCAGCCGATGGCGGACGGCGGCACGGTCGTGCTGCTCGAGGACATCACCGAGCGCAAGAACGCGGAGGCAAGGATCAGCCATCTCGCCCGCTATGACGAGCTCACGGCGCTGCCCAACCGGGTCAGCTTCCGCGACGAGATCGAGCGGCTCCTGGCGATTTCGCAGAATGCCGAGCGCCTCTCCGCGCTGCTCTTCGTCGATCTCGACCAGTTCAAGCAGGTCAACGACACGCTCGGTCATCCCTGCGGCGACCAGCTGCTGTGCGCCGTCGCCAACCGCCTGCGCGAGATGCTGCGGCCGGAGGACTTCGTCGCCCGCTTCGGCGGCGACGAGTTCGTCGTGTTCCAGCAGAACATCCATTCGCCCGAGGACGCCGCGGCGCTTGCCCGCCGCATCGTCGAGCGGCTGAGCGAGCGTTACCGCATCGACAATCACCTGGTCGAGATCGGCGCCAGCGTCGGCATCGCGCTGACCTCGCCGGAGGGCATCAGTGCCGATACGCTGCTGAAGAACGCCGACATGGCGCTCTATCGCGCCAAGGCCGACGGCCGCGGCACCTACTGCTTCTTCCGCGACGAGATGGCGGCGACCGTCGAGGCCCGCCGCATCCTCGAGCTCGACCTGCGCAAGGCGCTCGCCAACGAGGAGTTCGAGCTGTTCTACCAGCCGCTGGTCAATCTGAAGTCCGGCAAGATCACAACCTGCGAGGCGCTCTTGCGCTGGAATCATCCGGTGCGCGGCACGGTCTCGCCGGTCGACATCATTCCCGTCGCCGAGGACATGGGATTGATCGTCGATCTCGGCCGCTGGATCCTGCGCAGGGCCTGCATGGAATGCATGAAGTGGCCCGACGGTGTCAGCGTGGCGGTCAACTTCTCGCCGCAGCAATTCCACCAGCGCGACGTGCTGAGCGAAATCCGCTACGCGCTCGAGGTCTCGGGCCTGCCCGCCCATCGTCTGGAGATCGAGATCACCGAATCCTCGCTGTTGCGCAACACGCAGCTGACCCACGACATCCTGTCGCAGCTGCATGCGCTCGGCGTGCGCATCTCGCTCGACGATTTCGGCACCGGCTATTCCAGCCTCAGCTATCTGCACAATTTCCCGATGCAGAAGGTGAAGATCGACCGCTCGTTCCTCGAGGGCATCGACACGGACCGGCCGCTGACGCTGCTGCGCGGCGTGGCGCGACTGTCCGCCGATCTCGGCATGTCGGTCGTGGTCGAGGGCATCGAGACCAACGAGCAACTCGCGCTGATCAGCGCTGATGGTACGGTGAGCGAAGGGCAGGGCTATCTGTTCAGCCGACCGATCCCGGCGGTGCGGGTCCGCCAGTTGCTCAACGCCTCCCATGGCCGCCGCATGCCCGACGACCAGATCACGCTGGTGTCGTCGCGATCCATCGCCTGATCGTCCCTCGACAGCTCTGAATTGCGTTCAACTCTCGCGCGCACCCGTGTTTTTGCGGGTCGCAAAGCTTAACCTTAACACTTCGAAGGCTTTGCAATTTTGTTAAGGAACTATTAATCTTCCTACACTCGCGGAAGTTGCTGGAGTTGTAGGGGTAAGAGATGAAGTCCGGGGCCGAACCGCATACGGCGCTCCTTCCGCGTGGAGCCGCACTGTTTGACCGCATCGACTACCGGCTCATCGAGACGCCGGAGGACAGAGACAGCCTCTACTTGATGCGCTACCGGGCCTATCTGCATGCCGGGCTGATCCCGCCGGCGGAATCGCAGCGCGTGACAGACCGCTTCGACGATGCGCCCAATGTCTGGAATTTCGGGGTCTATGTTGACGACGAACTCTGCAGTGCCGTCCGGATTCACGTTCTGACGTCCGAATGGCGGATGTCCTACACCACCGAGGTGTTCGGCGATGCCCTCCATCCTCGCCTCGATCGCGGTGAGGTGTTTGTCGATCCGTGCCGGTTCGTTGCCGAACCCGAAATGCAGCAGCGCTTCCCGGAACTACCCTATCTGACCGTGCGGCTGCCCTTCGTGGCATGCGAACATTTCAACGCCGACGTCGGGCTTTCGATGGTGCGCGTCGATCACCAGGCCTTCTATCGCCGCGTGTTCCTGTCGGAGACCCTGACCGAACCGCGTGGGTTTCCGGGCTGGCCCACGAAGAAGGCGGTCTTGATGGCATCCGATTTCCCGAGGACGCGGGAAAGGATTCTGACGCGCTTTCCCATCATGCGGTCCAGCGCCTTCGAGCGGCGCATGCTGTTCGAGCGTTCCGGCGCGCGCCAGGCCGCGCCGCGGCCGGTGCTGGCCACCTCGCGGAACCCCGACGCAGCAGCGACCCTGATCGGTTCCGCCCGTTGAGGCGCAACTCCGGGCTCCTACCTGTTGCCTAAGGGCCAAAGTCCCGGCAAAACCAGCGCTTCCGCCGGCTGAGACGGCTTGCCTTCACCATCGCGCCACATTTACAACCCATTAACCATCGCGGTTGCTTTTCGCCGATTGGGGGCATTCGAACGGCTGTGGCAACGTCCCATCAAGGTTGACGGAACGTTCGCTTAACCAACCCCCTGTAGACCGGACAGCAGTGGACTAACGTGAGCGTGGAGGCTCCGGAATGAAACATCCTATGCGTATCCTCCAGGGATTGAAGCTGGCTGCGGTGCTTGCGGTCGCGCTGTCGATGGGCGCCTGCGCCAACAAGAACCTGGGTGCCGATGCGATGGCCAGCGCGGCGACGCCTGGCAGCCAGCAGGATTTCGTCGTGAACGTGGGCGACCGCGTGTTCTTCGAAAGCGACCAGACCGATCTGACCCCGCAGGCGATCGTGACCCTGGAGAAGCAGGCGCAGTGGCTCCAGACCTATCCGCGCTACACCTTCACCATCGAAGGTCATGCCGACGAGCGCGGCACCCGCGAATACAACATCGCCCTCGGCGCCCGCCGCGCCCAGTCGGTGCGCTCGTTCCTGGCCTCGCGCGGCATCGATCCGAACCGCATGCGCACCATCTCCTACGGCAAGGAGCGTCCGGTGGCTGTCTGTAACGACATCTCCTGCTGGTCGCAGAACCGTCGCGCCGTCACCGTGCTGAACGCGAGTTCCTGACGGCCAGTCAGGCGCTGTTCAGCTTCAGACTTGGACTATGCCGGCGCCCCCCCTCGGGCGCCGGTTTCGTTTGACGGGGCCGGCATAGAAACCCCTTGGTAGCAGTCACAGTTTTGGCGTACTCCCTCTCTCAATGTGTGGCGCGGCGAGAGTTCCGCCGCGCGCCACGTCGCTTTCGTCGTCAGGGCAAAATGTCATCTAAATTCCAGGTCATTACCGGCACCGCGGCGATCGCCACGCTGCTCTCTCTGTGCTCGCCCGTCCTCGCGCAGGAGGATGCCGACGCCGAGATGCGGATCGAGCGGCTGGAGAATCAGCTACGCCAGCTCACCGGCCAGAACGAAGAACTGCAATATCGCAACCGCCAGCTCGAAGAGCGGATCCGGCAGCTCGAGGGCGGTGCGCAAGGCGCGCCCGGACAGGTGCCGGCCCAGCCCAACGTGGCGGCCATGCCGCCCGCCCAGTCCGCGCCGACCTATCGCCAGCAACAGGCAGTCCAGCCCACCCAGCCGGCCTACGAGCCGCAGGGCGGGGCGCCGGCTCCGATCGTTCAGGAAGCGCCGCCCCCTGGGGCGCCGGGGTCCCGCCGCCGCGGCGATGCGTTTGACCCGAACCAGAGCCCGAATGCCCCGGGTGCGCCGCGCGCGCTCGGCGGCGGTCAGCAGCCGATGGCGACGGCTCCGGTCGGCGCGCCCGGCGGCCGCGGCGCCGGCGAGCCGCTGGACCTCGCCAACACCGGCAGCCGCTACCCGCAGCAGCAGGCACCGGCGCCGGCGCAGCAGGGCTATCCAGCACCGGCCGGCGGCGGTCTTACCACCCAGCCGCCCTCGCAATCGCCGCGCGACGAGTTCGACCTCGGCATCGGCTACATGCAGCGCAAGGATTATGCGCTCGCCGAGCAGACCATGAAGAACTTCGCGCAGAAATATCCGAGCGACCCGCTGCTCGGTGACGCCCAGTACTGGCTCGGCGAGAGCTATTTCCAGCGCCAGCAATATCGCGACGCGGCGGAAGCCTTCCTCGCCGTCACCACCAAATACGATAGGTCCGGCAAGGCCCCGGATGCGCTGCTGCGGCTCGGCCAGTCGCTTGCGGCGCTGAAGGAGAAGGAGGCCGCCTGCGCCGCCTTCGGCGAGGTCGGCCGCAAATATCCGCGCGCCTCTGCCGGCGTCAAAGCCGCCGTCGATCGCGAGCAGAAGCGCGTGAAGTGCTAGAGCATGATCCGGAAAAGTGTGAGGCGGTTTTCCCTCGCGACAAACGCGGAACGCGTTTGCGCGGAGATCATGCTCGAACAATAGAATCGCGCCAGTGCGCAGCGTTTGATCCTGACAAGGTGGATGGTGCTGCGCTAGACAGTCTTCCATCCGCTGGCGATTGCTGGGCAGCGTCATGTCAGACGACGACAATTCGCCGATCTCGGCCCGTGCGGCGAAGCTGCTCTTCGCCGACCTGAAGAACGCGCCCGCGCTGGTGCTCGCGGTCTCGGGCGGGCCGGATTCGGTCGCGCTGATGTGGCTTGCAGCGCGCTGGCAACGCAGCCTCGCGCATGGCCCGCGCCTCGTCGCCGTCACCGTCGATCATGGTCTGCGACCGGAAGCGGCGCGCGAGGCGCGCGACGTCAAGCGGCTCGCGACAGTGCTCGAGTTGACGCACCGGACCATGCGCTGGACCGGGCCGAAGCCGAAGACCGGTCTGCCCGCCGCGGCGCGGCAAGCCCGCTACCGCCTGCTTGCGCGGGCCGCTCGTTCGGCCGGCGCGACCCATGTGCTGACCGCGCACACCCGCGATGATCAGGCCGAGACGCTTCTGATGCGTCTGCTCCGCGGGAGCGGAATCGCCGGGCTGTCGGCGATGGCGCGCATCACCGAGCGCGAGGGGATCATGTTGGCGCGTCCGCTGCTCGACATTCCGAAGTCGCAGCTCGTCGCCACGCTGAAACGGGCGAAGATCGGTTTTGCCGATGACCCGAGCAACCGTGACACCGCGTTCACGCGTCCGCGGTTGCGCGCTCTGCTGCCGCAGCTCGCGGCCGAAGGCGGCGATGCCCGGGGTCTTGCGCGGCTCGCAGCGCGGCTGGCCCGGGCCAACGCGGCGGTGGAGGTGCTGACCGACGGCGCCGAACGCTTCCTCAGGCTCAGGGATCGCGGCGATGCGTCGCATGGCCTGCCCGCGCGAAGCTTCGAGGCGTCGGCCTTCGCATCCCTGCCGGAGGAGGTCCGGCTGCGGCTTTTGCTGCGGGCCATCAACGCGCTCGGGCACGAGGGGCCGGCGGAACTCGGCAAGGTTGAAACGCTCATGGCGATGCTTGATCAAGCCATTGCCGGGGACGGCCGTACGCTCGCAAAGGGCCGGCCGCTCCTGAAGCAGACGCTTGCGGGAGCCCTCATCAGCCTCGCCGGGGGACGAATTCATATCGCGCCGGCGCCCGCTCGACGCGCGAGGAACGGATCGAGGGGCGGATCATGACACCGGCTGATCGAGGCACTATCATCAGAGCAACCTTAACCAGGCAGGAAAAACCCCCGATCCGGTGCCATTATTTCAGCGGGAATCGGGCTAAGATGGGATAAATAGTCCCATCTCGTTCCCTTGGCAGCGACCGGGGCGGCACCTAAATTGTATGCGTCTAACCGAGAGGATTCCTTGGGGATTTCCTCGTATTGCCCAAGTAGCTCCTGAAGGATCAGGGCCGCGATCCGCGCGACCACGAAGGAAGATCGATGAACGCCAATCTGCGCAATTTCGCCCTCTGGGTCATCATTGTTTTGCTGCTGTTGGCGTTGTTCACGCTCTTCCAGAATCCGGGCCAGCGGGCGGCCTCCCAGGACATCGCCTTCTCGCAGCTCCTGACTGAGGTCGACAAGGGCAATGTGCGCGACGTCGTGATCCAGGGGCCGGAGATTCACGGCACCTTCACCAACGGCTCGAGCTTCCAGACCTATGCGCCGAACGATCCGACGCTGGTCAAGCGCCTCTATGACAGCAAGGTCCAGATTACCGCGAAGCCGCCGGGCGACAACGTGCCGTGGTTCGTCTCGCTGCTGGTCTCCTGGCTGCCCTTCATCGCGCTGATCGGCGTCTGGATCTTCCTGTCGCGGCAGATGCAGGGCGGCGCCGGCAAGGCGATGGGCTTCGGCAAGTCGCGCGCCAAGATGCTGACCGAGGCGCATGGCCGCGTCACCTTCGAGGACGTCGCCGGCGTCGACGAGGCCAAGCAGGACCTCCAGGAGATCGTCGAATTCCTGCGCGATCCCGGCAAATTCCAGCGGCTCGGCGGCCGCATCCCGCGCGGCGTGCTGTTGGTCGGCCCTCCCGGCACCGGCAAGACGCTGATCGCGCGCGCGGTCGCGGGCGAAGCCAACGTGCCGTTCTTCACCATTTCAGGTTCCGACTTCGTCGAGATGTTCGTCGGCGTCGGTGCTTCCCGCGTCCGTGACATGTTCGAGCAGGCCAAGAAGAACGCGCCCTGCATCATCTTCATCGACGAAATCGACGCGGTCGGTCGTCACCGCGGCGCCGGTCTCGGCGGTGGCAATGACGAGCGCGAGCAGACGCTGAACCAGCTGCTGGTCGAGATGGACGGCTTCGAGGCCAATGAGGGCGTGATCCTGATCGCCGCGACCAACCGTCCCGACGTGCTCGATCCCGCGCTGCTGCGTCCGGGCCGCTTCGACCGCCAGGTCGTGGTGCCCAATCCGGACGTCGTCGGCCGCGAGCAGATCCTCAAGGTTCACGTCCGCAAGGTGCCGCTGGCGCCGGATATCAACCTCAAGACCATCGCGCGCGGCACGCCGGGCTTCTCCGGCGCCGACCTGATGAACCTCGTCAACGAGGCCGCGCTGACCGCCGCCCGCCGCAACAAGCGGATGGTGACGCAGGCCGAGTTCGAGGAGGCCAAGGACAAGGTGATGATGGGCGCCGAGCGCAAGTCGCTCGTCATGACCGAGGAAGAGAAGCTGCTTACGGCCTATCACGAGGGCGGCCACGCCATCGTCGGCCTGAACGTGCCGGCGACCGATCCGATCCACAAGGCGACCATCATTCCGCGCGGCCGTGCCCTGGGCATGGTCATGCAGCTGCCCGAGCGCGACAAGCTGTCGATGTCGCTGGAGCAGATGACCTCGCGCCTCGCCATCATGATGGGCGGCCGTGTCGCCGAAGAGCTGATCTTCGGCCGCGAGAAGGTGACCTCGGGTGCCGCCTCCGACATCGAGCAGGCCACGCGCCTTGCCCGCATGATGGTGACGCGCTGGGGCCTGTCGGAAGAGCTCGGCACGGTCTCCTACGGCGAGAACCAGGACGAGGTCTTCCTGGGGATGTCGGTGTCGCGGACGCAGAACGCTTCTGAGGCGACCGTCCAGAAGATCGACTCCGAGATCAAGCGCCTGGTCGAGGAAGGCTACAAGGAAGCGACCCGCATCCTCACCGAGAAGCATGCCGACCTCGAGGCGCTCGCCAAGGGCCTGCTCGAGTTCGAAACGCTGACCGGCGACGAGATCGTCGACCTGCTCAAGGGCAAGAAGCCGAACCGCGAGTCCGTGCTCGAGCCGACCACGCCGCGCGCTTCCGCCGTGCCGCCGGCCGGCAAGTCGCGCCCGCGGCCCGATCCGGATCCAGGCCTGGAGCCGCAGCCGCAGGCGTAAGGCCTGCGCGCCATGGCCGGCTATTCCGGCAAACCGTTAGTGCAAAAGCTCGGCATCAAGCCGGGCTTTCGCATTTTTGTGGATGGTCTTCCCGTTGCCTATGGCGACATCGTCGGCGAATTGCCTGACGGCGTGCAGATCGCGAGGCAGGCCAAGGCTCCGCTCGAGCTCGTGCATCTCTTTGCGACCGAAGCCAAAGGTCTTGCTGCGAGCTTGCGCCGCTACCGCAAGGCGATTGCGCCCGATGGGATGATCTGGGCGTCATGGCCAAAAAAGACTTCGGGCGTTGCGACTGACGTCACAGAAACGGTGGTGCGCGAGACCGCGCTGGCGAGCGGCCTCGTCGACATCAAGGTCTGCGCCGTTGATGATATCTGGTCCGCCCTGAAGCTGGTGATCCCCGTGAAAGATCGCGCCAAGTAGCACCGGCCCGTAGGGTGGGCAAAGGCGCGCGCCGTGCCCACCATCGCGCAGCGCGTCCGGGACACGAGAGGGAGGCGCGCTATAGCCGCAAACTCCGTCATTGCGAGCGCAGCGAAGCAATCCAGGAATGTATCCGCGGAAAGAGTCTGGATTGCTTCGCTGCGCTCGCAATGACGATGTTGATGCAGTTGCGCTCGCAATGATTTGGTGGCGGTGCGGGCAAAGGCGCTCTTGCACAGTGCCCACCATCCGCGCCGTGCTTGCGATGGTGGGCACGCTTGCGCTTTGCTCACCCTACGATCCCGCGCGATAATGATTGGCGTCTCGCGGCCGCCATGGCATGCTCCCTCCAAACAAAGGTGCGGCTCGACCGCGCAGGACAAAGGGGAGGGGAAGCCGATGCGTCGTGCGACGGCATTGGGCGCGCTTGGCGCCGTTTCGTTCCTGACGTTCTTATGTCCGACATGGACCACCCCATCCATCGCCGCCGACATGCGCGGCATCACCGCAACCGAAATCAGGATCGGCCAGACCATGCCCTATAGCGGACCGGTCTCGGCGTTCGGTGCGCTCGGCAAGGGCGAGGTCGGCTATTTCAGGATGCTGAACGAGAAGGGCGGCATCAACGGCCGCAAGGTCAATCTGATCTCGCTCGACGACAGCTATGCGCCGCCGAAATCGGTCGAGCAGACGCGCAAGCTGGTGGAAAGCGACGAGGTCGCGCTGATCTTCTCCTCGATCGGCACCGCCCACAACACGGCGATCGCGAAATATCTCCAGAGCAAGAATGTGCCGCAGCTCTTCATCGGCTCCGGCGCCTCGAAATTCGCCGACATCGCGCAATATCCGCAGGCGACGATGGGCGTGCAGGCGCCGTTCCGCTACGAGGCGCGGCTCTATGCGCGCTATGCGCTGGCGAAGAATCCCAGCGCGAAATTCGCGGTGATCTCGCAGAACGACGACTATGGCCGCGACTATCTCGCCGGCCTCAAGGACGTGCTCGGCGACAAATACGACACCGTCGTCACCAGCGCGACCTACGAGATCCAGGACCCGACCATCGATTCGCAGATCGTGAAGCTGAAGGCGTCAGGCGCGGACGTGTTCGTGATCGCGGCGACGCCGAAATTCGCGGCGCAGGCGATCCGCAAATCCTTCGAGATCGGCTGGCGGCCGATGACGTTTCTGTCCAACGTCGCGGTGTGGGTCTCGACCGTGATGGAGCCCGCGGGACTGGAAGCCGGCACCGGCATTCTCTCCACCGCCTATGTGAAGGACCCCGACGATCCTGCCTGGAAGGACGATCCGGGCGTCAAGGGCTGGCGCGAGTTCATGACAAAGTACGTGCCGGAGGCCGACCAGCACGACACCAATTACGTCAACTCCTACAACAGCGCGATGGCGCTGGAGGCGGTGCTGAAAGCCTGCGGCGATGATCTGTCGACCGAGAACATCCTCAAGCAGGCCTACGCGATCCACGACCTCGAGCTGCCGATGCTGCTGCCGGGCATCAAGGTCAACACCAGCCCAACCGATCACGTCCCGGTCGACCAGATGCAGTTCATGCGCTTCAACGGCAAGAGCTGGGAGCGTTTTGGCGAGCTGCAGACGGGAAATTGATTTAGCGAGGCGGCTTGGGGCACAAGCAGTCTAGCCGCACCCAGATGCTTTATTTCTCTCGCCGAAGGGCTTTCCAAGCCAAAAGAGCGGCTGCGAAAATTGAAATGGCGCAAAAGCCAAGAGCTCCCAATGTGCGGAGATCGGGACGCGGCTCGTTGATCCACACAAGCGCGGCCAGGCAGAGGAATGCCGGGACGGCGCAAGCTTGCGTAGCGATATATTGCTTCCGTAATGCCAACGGTGCGCGAGGACCCCAGATGAATTCATCGACCTCGAACCTACGAGAAAAGGTGTCCACCGGCTCGCAGGGTTGTGACTTGGCCAACTCCGCCATCACGGACGTAAAACCCCACCCGGCAACGCCGAGGAGTGCAAAGGCGAGCATGCACAAAAAGAGCGACATTCAGCTTCCATAGCATCTGCGTGATGAGCCTGAACGGCCGCTTGGAAGCGGGCATCTCATTTTACGTGTACGCGCCGCAGAGCTGCGTCCTCACTTCGACGGCGTCGCGGTCGTCCCGTCCGTGGTGTCCCGCACATGGACCACGGCAATTTTGTCCGCGTAGAGCCGCTTCCAGCCCTTGATGTGATCAAGCACCTGGGCGGCCGGGGCGTCCGCAACCATGAGCGTGGCGTCGATCTTGTATTCGTCGAGCAGCCGCGTCAGGTTGTCGAGCTTCTTGACCTCCACCGCCTTGAAGAAGTCCATCACGAACTTCTCGCCATAGAGCTCGGCGCGGCCGTCGACGAACACCGGAATGTCGCGCGAGATCAAATAGCCGCCGAACTGGTAGGCGTTGAAGATGCGCTGTGCCTTGCGCTGTTCGAGCTGGTCGACGGCGGCAACCGGCGTCTGCTCCATCGTGAAGCTGAAGCGATGGTGCGACAAGTAGATCGATGTCGAGGTCCAGGCGGCACCGACGATCATCAGCGCGCCGAGCGCAGTGACATAGCGGGCTGGCCAGCTCTCGCCGCCCGTCGCGTCCAGCTCGGGCCGCGGTGATTGTTCGCCGAGCGGCTTGGCCAGCACCAGCGGCACCAGGAAGGCAAAGGCCTCGATGCTCCTGACATGGGTCAGTCCCATCCAGGTCAGCAGCAGGATCAGGAGAATGCGCGGTGGGGAAAGCGTGAGGCCACGGAAAAGGCCGATCGCGATCAGGCCGAACAGCGCGCCCTCGAACGCGGTGAAGGAAGCGAAATTCGCCGGCATCCATTCCGAGATGACCGAGAGCAGTTCGCCGAGATTGAGGATGTTCGTCGCGCCAAGCAGCGTTCGCCAGCCATAGGGCGTGACGCAAGCCGCTCCCATCGCGGCGACACCGAACAGGAACCAGCGCAGCAGCAGCCGGACCTGCTTGCCGGACTCCATGCCCCAGATCGCCACGAGCGCCGTCGGGCCGATCAGCGCGAGGCCCAGCACGAAGCCGCCATGCAGGTTCGACCACAGCGACATCAGCGGCAGCCAGTACCAGGACGGTGTGCCTCTGCGATCGGCCGCCGCCATCAGCATGCCGACCCACGCGATCATGACGGGCAGCGCCAGGATGTGCGGGCGGGCCAGAATGTGATGCAGCGACAGCACGACCGCGAGCATCGCGAACAGCACGGAGCGTGGAATCTCGAGATGTGCGTCGAGCAGATAGACGAAGATCGCCGCCGACAGCGCCACCGCAAGCGCAGTGAGGATCACCGGACCGGCCCAGTCCCACTGCGCGTAGGACAGCGCGAACATCACCTGCGACAGCCACGACGTCGAGATCCAGGGCTCACCTGGCCGTGTGAAGGAATAGAAATCGGTATAGGGCATCGCCTGATGATCGAGGATCCACTGCCCGATCTTGATCTGCCAGAACGAGTCGGAGTCCTGCAGCAGCGTGTCGCCGACATAAAGGAAGAAGAGATAGGCGCCGGCGCCGACGCACAGCGGCACCAGCGCTCGCGCGCGGCCGTGGACCGCAATGCTGTTGGTGAAGGAGAGGGACATGCCGCCTTGACGTCCTGCCTGTTCTTTCCGGTTGGCCGGGCGGCATTGGACCATGGCGGTCATAACTTCGGGTAAATCGGCGCACGCAGCGCGGTTTCAAATCCCTACTATTTAACCGATCGTTTTCAATTTCGATTTACCATCGGCGAATACACGCAAACCGCCCCGTCTTTACGCGGTCGAGTTAACTGCGGCGCAATCCTTTGCATTTACAGTCGGTTCCATGGTCAGGCGGCGCTGGGAAGCCAAGAGACCAGACCAGTTGTAGCCTCGTGTACTCTTTGGAGCAGTCTATGAAGAACCTCGTTGCGCGCTTCGTGAAGGATGAATCCGGCGCCACCGCTATTGAGTACGGTCTGATCGCTGCCGGCATCGCGCTGGCAATCATCACCGTCGTCAATAGCCTCGGTACTACGCTGAACGCCAAGTTCGGCTCGATCTCGTCCAGCCTCAAGTAAGGCCAGACGAACTGGAATCAAAAGAGCCCCGTCCTGGACGGGGCTCTTTTCTTTTGGGCGGTGATTTAGTGGGCAAAGCGAAGCGTGCCCACCATTGAAAAATTTTGAACTGCGAGAATGCTGGTGGGCACGGCGCTACGCGCCTTTGCCGACCCTACGGTAGCTCTAGCCGAGGCCTGGCTGCCAGGCGGGTGACGCGTCCTTCGCAACGTCGTCCGACGCGCGGCTCATCCATGAGAGATAGCATCTTGCGGCCCAAATCGACGCCGCGGCGAGTGCAATGCCCCCGATGACATCGATCATGTAGTGCGCGCCGATCACCGGCGTCGCGGCGATCATCAAGAGGTTGAGCGCGGCGGCGATGCCGCCGATGCCGCGCACCGGCCACAGCGCCCACATGTAGAGCACGGCTGAGGCGGCGTGAAAGCTCGGGAACGAGACGATGCCGGAGAGCTTGAACAGTTTGAGCTCGTGCAGGCTTCCGTCGCGCAAGGCGAGGATGTCGCGCAGCTGCCCGGCATAGATCGCGGTGTTGATGTCGGGGAAGTGGGCCGCCGGCAATTGCAATCCGTAATAGGTGCCGATCGCCGGGACGACGGCCGAGATCGCGATGGTGATCGCGAGCGCGAGGCTCATCGCGAGCATGAACAGTTGTAGGCGCACATAGCGCGCCGTCAGCGCCAGCACGATGGGGATGGCGAGCAGCGGCCATTTGATCAGTCCGTAGCCGCGCGACAGGACGTCGGCGAGCCACGGATGGTCGTTGACATAGCGGGCGATCGGTTCGGGATCCATGCCAAGCGCGCGATCGATCGCAAGCAGCGCGTGGTCCTGCAGCGGCCAGCCCATCTTGCCCGCGACAAAGCTCAGCGGGCCCACGATGGCGCAGGTGAGAATGATCTGACCGATCGTGCCGAGCGAGAACACCAGCTTTGGATCGGCGCGCTCGCCTTTGGTCATCTGATGAAGATAGGTAACGGCGAGCAGTACGGCTGCGATCGCCAGCGTCACGCCGTAGGCGATCGGCTCGAGCCGAAGCCCCGTGAAGGCGAGGCCGAGCGCCAGCAGGCTGCCCATGGCTGCGATGGGAAGCCAGTTCACGTGGAAGAGCTGCCAGGCGGTTCGGGCGTCCGTATCGATCATGCTGCACCGAAATTGATGCCGTACAATCGCGGGCCCGCTTTAAGATGGCGGTAAGAATTGTAGTCAGCCATTCGCCAAGAGATTCGCTGCAGTTTTAGACGTCCAAGAGATGGTCCAGCGGAACGTCCAAACCGCGTTGCGTGGATTGCGGCTCCGCGCATTTGCTTCTTGTCATTCGCTCTGAATAGTTGTTCAGTTCTTGGGGGCGATTTGCAGCGAAATTGGTGACGAAGCGTTCGGGCGCAGGGCATGCGGTCGGCGTGGGTGGGACAGGAAGCGCGCCATGGTTTATCGGCGGACGCATCAAGTGGTTAAGCGCCTTGCGGCCCGGCGCAGCGCCATTCTCGCGGCGGCGCGCGAGGCGGCGGCGGAAGGCGGGATGGCGGCGGTGCAGATCGCGCCGGTCGCGGTTCGGGCCAATGTCGCGGCCGGAACCGTCTATCGCTACTTCCCCTCCAAGGCTGACCTGATCTCCGAATTGATCGCCGAGGTCTCCCGCGACGAGCTCGCGGCGATCCGCCGGGCGGCCGATGCCGCGCCGGGCCCGTCCTCGGCGCTGGCGGCCGCCGTCACCACGGTCGCCGTCCACACCCTGTCCCAGCGCCGACTGGCCTGGGGCATCCTGGCCGAGCCGGTCGACGTCGATGTCAGCGCCTCCAGACTTGCCAGCCGGCGCGAGATCGCGGGCGAGATAGCCGCCCGGATCGAGGCCGCGGTGCGCGCCGGCCACCTGCCGGCCCAGGACACCGCGCTTGCCGCGACCGCGCTGCTCGGCGCGCTGCATGAGGCGCTGGTCGGGCCGCTCGCCCCCGACAATCTCGAAGATCCCGCAAAGATGCGCGATGCCGTGCAGACCGTGACGCTGCTCGCGCTGCGCGCCGTCGGCGTCATGGACGCCCGCGCCCGTGGCCTCGTGGTGCAGCAGACGCTGCTACCGACCGCAAAGGCGCTGGTAGGGGCTTAAGGCCGGCGCCCGATCGAAGCGGCATGGGACCTCATCGCGTTTAAGCTGCTGTCCGAGAGTGAGTTTTCGAAAGACCGCCGCACGCCGATGGTGGCGCCATGCCGCCCTCGTGAGATGCGCAAGGCATCATGCCGGGCCGTCACCGGCTACTTTGCATGGGGTTGTTTTCGATATTTTTTGCGGCGCGATCAGGCCAGCATCGTCGGATGCGCCGCAATCCCCGGATTCCGGGTTCGCCCGCGAATGCGCGAGCGCCCCGGAATTACGGGAGCCTCACATATTCGCGTCGCCCTCGGGGCCGACGGAGGCGATGCGCACCATGTTGGTGGTGCCGGGAATGCCGAGCGGCACGCCGGCGACGATGATCACGCGCTGGCCGGCGCGGACGAACCCATCCCGAAACGCGATCTGGCCGGCGCGGCTCACCATGTCGTCCTGGTCGCGCGCATCCTCGGCGACCACACAGTGCACGCCCCAGACCACCGCGAGCCGGCGGCCGGCCGTGATGTTCGGCGTGATCGCCACGATCGGCGGCTTCGGCCGTTCGCGCGCGACGCGGACGGCGGTCGAACCTGAGCTGGTCCAGCAGATCAGGGCCGGCAGGTCGAGCGTTTCGGCGATCTGCCGCGCGGCATCCGCGATGGCATCGCCCGCGGTGGATTCAGGTGCGGGCCGCTGTGCCGCGACCATGGAATGATAGGTCGGGTCGCGTTCGACCTCCTCGCCGATGCGGTTCATGGTCGAGACCGCCTCGACCGGGAATTTTCCGGCGGCAGATTCCGCCGACAGCATGATGGCGTCGGCGCCTTCATAGACGGCGGTGGCGACGTCCGAGACCTCGGCGCGGGTCGGCACCGGTGCCTGGATCATCGATTCCAGCATCTGCGTGGCGATCACCACCGGCTTGCCGGCGCGGCGCGCCATGCGCGTCATCTGCTTCTGCAGGCTCGGCACGCGCTCCAGCGGCAGCTCGACGCCGAGGTCGCCGCGCGCCACCATCAGCGCGTCGGAGGCCTCGATGATGTCGGCGAGGCGATCGATCGCCTGCGGCTTCTCGATCTTGGCCATCACGGCGGCGCGGCCGCGGATCATCTTCTTGGCCTCGATCACGTCGTCGGCGCGCTGCACGAAGGACAGCGCGATCCAGTCGACGCCGGTCGTCAGCGCCGCCTCGAGGTCGGCGCGGTCCTTCTGGGTCATCGCCGAGACCGCCAGGTCCGTATCCGGCAGGCTGACGCCCTTGCGGTCCGACATCTTGCCGCCGACCACGACACGCGTCACTGCATGCTCTTTCGAGGTTTCCTCCGCGATCAGCCGCACCTTGCCGTCATCGAGCAGGAGCGCATGGCCCGGCCGCAAGGCGGCGAGAATCTCCGGATGCGGGAGATGGACGCGCGTGGAATCGCCTGGTGCCTTGTCGGAATCGAGGGTGAAGGTCTGGCCGTTCTGGAGCTGGACCGAGCCCTCGGCGAAGGCGCCGAGCCTGAGCTTCGGCCCCTGGAGGTCGACCAGGATGCCGATCGGCCGGCCGTAGCTGCTCTCGACGTTGCGGATGGTCGCCACCAGCTCCCGCATCTTGTCATGCGGGGTGTGGCTCATATTGATCCGGAAAAGGTCGGCGCCGGCCTCGAACAGGCGGCGGATCATCGCGAGGTCTGAAGAGGCAGGTCCCAGGGTCGCGAGAATCTTGATACGGCGAAGACGCCTCATGGCTTATTCCCAGGCGGGGGAGGGGCGCCTGGCGGGAGGCCAGGCGAGGGCGGGGGCGTAGCACCCGGCGGGCTATTGGGCAAACCCGGAACGCCGCCCGGGCCAACCGGGCCCGGCAGGCCGGGTACCCGCTGCTGCGAGGGCTGCTCGTTGGCGTCGGTGAGCTGCACGGTCCAGGCCCGCTGCTCGCCGGTGTCGACCTCGAAGAAGCCGGTCCGGTCGTAGCCGCGCGCAAGGCAGTCCTCGGTGCCGCGGATGGTGAATTCCTTGTCGCGCGAGCACATGAAGGCCTGCCCGGACCATTCGCCGCCGCGGTCGTAGTCGATCGCGTAGATGTAATAGTAGCGGGCAACCAGCGTGCCCCTGAGCAGCGTCTCGCAGGAGCGGGACGAGATGTTCCACCAGCCCTCGGTGGTCCAGCCGTCGGCGTCCTTGTAGCCCAGCGCGATGCCGACCCGGCTCGAGGTGTTGTTGCAGAGGCGGAAGTCGGCCGATGCCGGGCCATTCCAGAGGCACAGCAGGGCGACCACCAGCACCGGGACCAACCGGGCAAGCAGGCGAAGGGGTGAGCGGGGAGATTCGGCGATCATTGTCGCGGAAGCTATATCAGATGGTTGACGATTTCGCGTAGAGGGACCGGAACTGCCGGACCGCCCCCGATGGCCGGTTTGCGCCGCGATATGGCAAAATCTGTGACAGGACCCCACCTGATCCCGTAAGGGTGAGCCAATCACCGGGGTGAGAGCCAATCGGGGCAGGGTAAGAGATCCAGCTATGGCAATCGACGACAAAACCAGAACAGAGCTCGAGGCGGCAGCGTTCCGGCGCCTGGTCGAGCATTTGCGGACGCGGACCGACGTCCAGAACATCGATCTGATGAACCTCGCGGGCTTCTGCCGCAATTGCCTGTCCAACTGGCTCAAGGATGCGGCCGACGCGCAAGGGGTCGCCTTAAGCAAGGATGAGAGCCGCGAGGCCGTCTACGGCATGCCCTACGAGACCTGGAAGACGAAATATCAGGGCACGGCCACGCCAGAGCAGCTCGAAGCGATGAAGAAGGTCCATCCCGGTCATTAAGACCGTCCAGGCTTCGGCGTCGACGCGTGCGGCCTGAGTCGCGCGGCAAGCACAACGGCTTTCTTGTCCTTGTGCAGGAAGATGTGGGCGCGCTGTGGACGATTGCGTTGTTGCCTTGAACGCGAGGGCCGCCAACCCTAAGGGTCAAGCAGCACGCGCGGTGACGATGCCGGCGTCACCTCGTTTTGCCAGTTCCATTGGGAGTACAAGATGGCCACCTCCGCCGCCGTCCGCGACGACGAACCCGCGACGAAATTTGCCAAGGACCAGCTCAAATCCATCATCGAGCGCATCGAGCGGCTGGAGGAAGAGAAAAAGGCGATCTCCGACGACATCCGCGACGTCTATGCCGAGAGCAAGGGCAACGGCTACGACGTGAAGGCGCTGCGCACCATCGTGCGCCTGCGCAAGCAGGATCCCAACGAGCGCGCCGAGGCCGAGACGATCCTCGAAACCTACATGCAGGCGCTGGGGATGCTCTGAGGGCTGGCTGTCGTCCTGGCGAAAGCCAGGATGGTGGATTCCCTATAGCCACGCAGTTATTCTGTCGTCCCGCGAGACTGACATCGCGCTTCATTGATAGATTCCGCGGTTAGGTCCTGGCTTGCGCCAGGACGACGCCTGAGCTTTGGGCCGGGGAGAGATATCGTGACTGCGCCGCCGCTGCCGCGCGAGGTGGGCCGTGCCTTCGACGCCTTTCCGGCGCCGATCAGCAGGCGGCTGCTCCAGGTGCGCGCGCTGATCTTTGCGACCGCCGCGGCGCATGAAGAGGTCGGCCGGTTGACCGAGGCGCTGAAATGGGGCGAGCCGGCCTATCTCACCGAGGAGACGGGCAGCGGCAGCACGATCCGTCTCGGGCGCGTGAAAGACTCAGAGCTCGCCGCCATCCTGTTCAACTGCAGGACGACGCTGGTCGACACGTTTCGTGAACGGTTTGCGGAGCATTTCGAATATCGGCAGACCCGGGCGTTGTTGTTGCCCGTCTCGGGCGCGCTGCCGAAGCAACCTTTATCGATCTGCTTGTCGCTGGCGCTGACGTATCATCTGGATCGGCGGGGCAGGAAAGCGCGATAGCAGTTGCGCCTCAGCGCAGCGCGGCGGTGCGCATGACGAAGGACGTCATATCGAGCTTCGCGGTGGCGCTACCAGAAAAACTGTCGCAGGACATTCCCAGCATCGGATCATCGGTGAAGCCCATCGCGATCACGGCCTGCGGCTTGATGAAGTAGGCGCGCATCGCGGCCATGTCGATCTCGCCCATCAGCGTCACCGACATTGCGCGGCTAGCGCTCGGCGACAGCATCACGATCTTGAGCCAGAGGCTCTCGCCCTTGGCCGCGGAGAGGCGGCTCGAGGTCGCGACCGCGCCCTGGGCGCCCTTGGCCACGACCGTGTTGATTTCAGTCGCCTGCGCGAGGTTGCGGGAGGCCGGGCGGCTCGTGCGCGGGATAGGCGCCGAGGCGGCAACGACGTTGGCGCGGTCGACCGGGGAGGCGGCGGCCGGCGCATAGGCCAGTGCCTGATAGGCGGCTGAGGAGACGCTCGCGGTCGGCTGCGGGTCGGTCGCGGCGGCGAGCGCCTGGCGCGCCTTCAGCGCGGCGACCTGGGCCGGGGTCGCCTGTTGCGGCGTCGCCGGAATATCCCAGAAGCCGCGGGCATTGATGATGTCGGCCGGTGTTTCGGGCTTGTCAGCTGGCTTGGCGTCAGCCGGTTTGTCGGCGACCGGTGCAGGCTTCGGCTTCGGCGGCGCAACGGCCTGCACATCGGCCGAGGCGAGCTGGAGCGCTGCGGGCACCTGCGGCTTGGCGCGAGGCGTCGGCACCGGATCGGCCGGCTTCGCCGCGGCGGCGACCACGGTCGGGGCCGCCGGCTTCCCGCTCGCAACGGGCGCGCCCTCGTCATCCTCCTCGCTGCTGCTCGGAGCGGACTTGCTCCTGAACAGGGCGGCAAAGAAGTTCGGCTTGCTCGCGGCGTCATCGCCGCTGCCGCGCCGCTCGATGTCGGCCTTGGCGAGCTCATAACCCTTCAGCGGCACGCCGTCGGTCGGAACGTGGACCGTGCGGCCGTCGGGGAAGACGCGCGCGAGCTGATCATGCGTCATGCGCGGCCAGTGCCGGATGCTGCCGGTGTCGAGATGCACGAAGGGCGAGCCGGAGGTCGGATAGAAGCCGACGCCGCCGCGCTGCAGGCGTAGGCCGGCGAAGCGGATCTGCTCCAGCGGCACGCCCGGAACGTAGAAATCCATCGCATGTCCCAGCATGTGCTGGCTGAAGCGCGCGACGCCCGAGGAGCGGCGGCGGAGCATGGCGTTGGTGGCGGGGGAGCGGTAGGAGGAGATGATCTGGATCGGCTGCTTGGCGTCGACGTCGCGATAGACTTCCCAGAGGATGTCGAAGAGGTGACGGTCCATGACCGTCTCGTCCTGGGTACGCCAGTCGCGCAGGAAGTGGTTGAGCTGCTTCAGCGCCGCTTCGTCATAGCGTCCGTCGCGCTTGAAGGTGACGGTGAGATCTTCGCCGGAATGGGTGTGGTGGAAGGAGAGCGTGTGGGTCTCGTTCAGTGCCGCGGCGTCATGCACCGAGCCGGCGGCGGCAAGCAGCACCAGCGCGGCGAGGCCGATCCTGGATCCGGCCTTCAACCCCGCATGGGACAACGACACCGCAGAAATTTTGCGTGCGAAACCAGCCAGCACGTATGAGCCCACCCAGTCGACGAGCGTTCAAAATGGACTCTCCCGCCAACCCCGCTAGCGCGCGAAAGAGGATGAACGCTTTCTTAAAGCGAGAAGGTTAATTCGAGGTGTACCTTCCCGCCCCCAAACCAAGTCACAATACAAACCTAAACGGTTGACTGTGGCGAAAAAACGCCCGCTGCCCGGCCTCGGGCGAGAGAATGGTTAACGTTAAGCGATCCCGACCACGGGTCGAGGTCGCTGATTTCATTGAAGAATTTCAAGAAATGGTGGGCTGAGAATGGCTCAGCGGGTAAACACCCGCTGCGGCCTGCGGCCGATCGGAGCCGGCGGCGGGGTCGGCGCGCCGAACAGCCGCTCGAAGAACGAGGGGCCGGATGAGGAGAAGCCGCTGTTGGCCACTGCCACACCGGACGGCAGCGTCGTTGCCGGGCGCGAGTAGCTCGGCTGGGCATGAGCGACGACGTTCTCGAGATCCTTGCCGCGGTTGTTCTTCAGGATGTTGATCATGGTCGCATCGCGGCCATACACGTCCTTGCGGATTTGCAGCTTGCCGGCGTCGTCCACGAACGCGGTCTGGTAGGTGATGTTGACCGGGATCGGCGTCGGGAATTTCAGGTCGACCTCGCTCGAGCCGTACATGCTGCGGATTCGCTCCGGCGTGTAGTGCTCGTTCGGCATCGTGATGTTGAGCAGCACCGAGGCGTACTGATCCGGATTCTGGACACGCATGCAGCCATGGCTGTAGGCGCGCTCTTCCTTGGCGAACAGGTACTTGTCCGGCGTGTCGTGCTGATAGACCAGGAACTTGTTCGGGAAGTTGAAGCGGACGCGGCCGAGCGCGTTGGCTTCACCCGGCGGCTGCGAGATGTGTACGGAGCCGTCGCGGTTCTGCTCGAGGCGCAGGCCCATGCGCTGAAGCACGGTCGGATCCTGCTGAAGCGCCGGCAAATATTCGTTGTAGACGATCGACGGCGGCACGTTCCAGGTCGGGTTGACCGTGATGTACTTCATCGTCTCGCTGAGCAGCGGGGTCGCATGCGTGCCCGGCTTGCCGGTGACGACGCGGGTGGTCCAGACCTGCTGGCCGCGCTGCATCACCTTCAGCGTGTAGTCGGGGATGTTGAGGATGACATAGGCGTCGCCGAGCGAAGGGGCGCCGAGGTCGCGCGGCAGCCAGCGCCAGCGCTCCATGTTCACCAGCACCGTGTCGATCTGCCTGTCGCGCTTCGGGCTGTTCAGCGCCCTGACCGTCCTGTCGTCGAGGATGCCGGTGGCCTTGAGATCGGCGCCGTCCTGGAATTTGCGCACGGCTTCGGCGACGGTTGCGTCGTAGCGGGTGTCGTTGGCGTTCTCGGTGATGCCGAGCTTGGCGCGGAGCTGCGGCACGCGCGGATCTTCCACCACGACCTCAGCCTGCTTCTTGCCGCGGGCCGGGGTGTATTTCAGCGCAGGCCCGTCAGTGATCTCGATCACCGGGCCGTCGCCCTGGCCGCGCAGCTGCGCGAGCTTCGCCTTCAGCTCCTTGTAGAGCTTCTGCGGCGGGTTGTAGCTGTCGAGCGCCGCGGAGGCGTCGGCCGCGGTCGTGACCTTGATCAGCACCTCGTTCGGATCGGTCGGGTGCTCGGGATAGAGGATGTCGGCGCTGACCTGCGACCAGTGCATCCGGCCGCTCTGCGCCTGGCGCGCATAGTCGAACATGCTAGCGGTGAGCTTCAGCTCGGCCTCGGCGAGCGCATCGGGCGTCGTGGCCGCAGTGAAATCCGGCACCGGGTAATCGGCGGGATTGAGGCCGTCGGAGGCCGCATCCTTCAGCCGCGAGATCACGCCCTTGCCCGCAGCGGTGAGGGCGCCTGCCTGGGTCCAGACCGGCGCGAACTCGCGCGCGCCGTAAAACTTCTCGACGGCGGCACGTTCATTCTTGCGATCGAAATAGCGCGAGGACTTGGCGCCGATCATGTCCTTGAGCTTGTCGGCGACCGGCTGGTCCGCGGCAGGAACGTTGCTCGCGGCCTTCACGGGCTCTGGGGCCGGCTCCTTGGCGACGTCCTTGGGCGGTTCGGCCGGGGTCGCTGCCGCGGCCGCAGGTGCAGCGGGAGCGATCGGCGTTGCGGTCGCAGTGTCCGCCTTGGCTGGTTCAGATTTGACGGGCTCCGTCTTGGCAGTCTCGTTCTTCGGCGCGTCAGCCGCGGGCGTGGTGGCGACGTCGGAGGGCTTGGCCTCGACCTTATAGGGTGCGGGCGCGGCGGCCTCTGTCTTCGCAGCTTCCTTGGCGGGGTCCTGAACGGTTGCCGTGGTATCGAGCTTGATGTCGGCGGCGGTCGGGGGCGGGACGTTTGCGGGCTCCGGGCGCGGGATCGCGGCTTCGATCGCGAGCTCGGCGGCGCTGCTGCGCGCCTGGTCCTGCGCAAGCGCCGAAGTGGCCGACACCGTGAGGAAGGTCGCCGCGACCGTCATCAGCACGCGGTCAAAGCCTCGACGGTGGTTCAAGCAGTCAAGCATTGTGTCGCACCCCTTGGGTGAACTGTCCCTCATGGAACAGCTTCGTTATCGTCTTATGAGCTTCGGCTAATCGTGCCGGCTTCTCGAAAGTTGCACGCCTGCACGCAACGATTCTTACGCAGACGATATACAGGCCCCGTTTTTGCAGCCAGCGCCACCCGGGACAACTCACGACAAACTGACTTCAAGGAAGCCTCTTGGCAACGGATTGTGCGCTTCTGCCAAGCGCTTTTCCCTTTGTCTGTCACTTCCAAGTCACGGTTCACGCCGCGGTCGAAAACTCCGTAAACCGAAGGGCTTGCGGCCAAACTGGGGCGTCAGGCAAACCGCCACTCGCAGGCGCTGCTCAGTGCGTCTCCTCGCCGCTTTTCCCGCCGTGCCCTTGCACGCCGGCTTCGTCGAGTTTGCGGTAGAGCGTGGAACGGCCGATTTTGAGGCGGCGAGCAACTTCCGACATCTGTCCGCGATAATGCGAGATCGCGAAGCGGATGATTTCGTTCTCCATGTCTTCCAGCGGCCGCACGTCGCCGGTTGCGGTCAGCATGGTCAGGCTTCCCGTCGCCGGCAGGGGCGCGATCGGTATTTCATTACCCGAAACCAGCGAGGGCGCCGCGATCGGCTCGAGCATCAGCGGCGCGGTTGGAATGTCGTTTGCGGGATGGGGATGCGAGTTGAGCAGGGGGAAATCGCCGAGGCCGAGCTGGTCGCCCTCGCTCATCACCACCGCGCGATAGACCGCGTTCTCGAGCTGGCGGATGTTGCCGGGCCAGTCGAGCTGCGCCAGATGCGCCATCGCCTCGCCGCTGATGCCGTTGATCGGGCGGTTTTCCTCGGCGGCAAACCGCGCCAGGAAATGCCGGAGCAGATGCGGGATATCCTCGCGCCGTGCGCGCAGCGACGGGATCGTCAGCGGCAGCACGTGCAGGCGATAGAACAGGTCTTCGCGAAAATGACCCTGCTTCACCCGCTCCAGGAGCCTGCGGTTGGTCGCGGAGACGATGCGGACATCGACCTTGACCGGCTTGCGGCCGCCGACCGCCTCCACTGCGCCTTCCTGCAGCGCGCGCAAGAGCTTGACCTGCGCGGCGAGCGGCAGCTCGCTGACCTCGTCCAGAAACAGCGTGCCACCGTGGGCCTCGACGAACTTGCCCATGTGCCGCTCGGTTGCGCCGGTGAAGGCGCCCTTCTCGTGACCGAACAGGATCGACTCGACGAGATTGTCGGGAATCGCGCCGCAATTGACCGCGACGAAAGGCTTTGCCTTGCGTTCGCCGCTCCCATGGATGGCGCGCGCGAACATCTCCTTGCCGACGCCGGACTCGCCTTCGATCAGCACGGGAATGGAGGAGTTGGCCGCCTTCTGCGCGGCGCGCATCACGCCCGCCATCGCATCGGCGCGCGTGATGATGTCGGAGAAGGTCAGACGTCCTTCGCGGCTGTGGCGGATGCGCTGCAATTCGCCCTTGAGCGCCGAGGTATTGAGCGCGTTGCGCAAGGAGACTTGCAGCCGCTCCACGCCGACCGGCTTGACCACGAAATCGGCGGCGCCTGCGCGCATCGCCGAGATCACATTGTCGATGCCGCCATGGGCGGTCTGCACGATCACGGGTACGCTGAGGCCCGCCTCGCGGATTTTCGCCAGCACGCCCATGCCGTCGAGGCCGGGCATCACGAGATCGAGGATGACGGCGTCGATGGCCGGTGCGTCGGGCGCGGTGAGGGTGGCAATCGCGGCGTCGCCGGAATCCACGACGATCGTCTCATAGCCGCATTTCTGCACCATGTTCTCGACCAGACGGCGTGCCACGGCGTCGTCATCGGCGATCAAAATACTGGCAGCCATGGTGTTCCCCGCACGCTACAACTATCTGTCTCGAATCGGGTCACTCTGGCCGAAGCCGATTAACGCACTCTTAAACCTTGATGACCCCGCTCTTTGCGATCGTTGAACACAGGTTTCCAGCACAATGACTTCGCGCTCCAAGCCCACTCGTAGCATGCCCGCCCTCCGCAAGCCGAACACCAAAAAAGCCGCCGCCAAAGCCAAACCCTCCGGCAAGTCTGCAAGCAAAACCGGAAAGCTTCCGGAATGGAACCTCGCCGATCTCTATTCCGGGATCGATGCGCCGGACGTGGCGCGTGATCTCGAAAAGATGGATGCCGATTGCGTCGCGTTTGAGACGGACTACAAGGGCAAGCTCGCGACAGGCACAGCAAACGAAGATGGCGGAAAATGGCTCGCCGAGGCCGTGCGACGCTATGAGGCAATTGACGATCTCGCCGGCCGCCTCGGCTCCTATGCCGGCCTCGTTCACGCCGGCGACAGCGTTGATCCCAAGATTTCAAAGTTTTACGGCGATGTGTCCGAGCGCCTGACAGCGGCGTCCACCCATCTGTTGTTTTTCGCGCTCGAGCTCAACCGGATCGATGACGATCTTTTGACCTCCGCGATGCAGACGGTGGAGCTCGCGCATTATCGTCCCTGGATCGAGGATTTGCGCAAGGAGAAGCCGTATCAGCTTGAGGACAAGCTGGAGCAGCTCTTTCTGGAGAAGGCGCAGACCGGTTACTCCGCCTGGAACAGGCTGTTCGACCAGACCATTTCGGGCCTGCGTTTCAAGGTCGGCTCCAAGGAGCTCGCGATCGAGCCGACGCTGAATCTGCTGCAGGACCGCGACGGCGCCAAGCGCAAGACCGCCGCGGAGGCGCTGGCAAAGACCTTCAAGGCCAACGAGCGCACCTTTGCGCTGATCACCAACACGCTCGCCAAGGACAAGGACATCTCCGACCGCTGGCGCGGCTTCCAGGACGTCGCGGATTCCCGGCATCTGAACAACCGGGTCGAGCGCGAGGTGGTGGATGCGCTGGTCGCCTCGGTGCGCGCGGCCTATCCAAAGCTGTCGCACCGCTACTACGCGCTGAAGGCGCGCTGGTTCAGGAAGAAGCGGCTGGCCTATTGGGACCGCAACGCGCCGCTGCCTTTTGCCGCGACCGACACCATCGGTTGGCCCGATGCGCGGAACATGGTGCTGACGGCCTATCGTGGCTTCTCGCCTGATATGGCCGAGATCGCCGAGCGCTTCTTCACCGACCGCTGGATCGATGCACCGGTGCGCCCGGGCAAGGCGCCCGGCGCCTTCTCGCATCCGACCACGCCGTCTGCGCATCCTTACGTGCTGATGAACTACCAGGGTAAGCCGCGCGACGTCATGACGCTCGCCCATGAACTCGGCCATGGCGTGCATCAGGTGCTGGCGGCCAGGAACGGCGCGCTGATGGCGCCGACGCCGCTGACGCTGGCGGAAACCGCGAGCGTGTTCGGCGAGATGCTGACTTTCAAGCGGCTCTTGGCGCAGACCAAGAGCCCGAAGCAGCGCCAGGCGCTGCTCGCCGGCAAGGTCGAGGACATGATCAATACCGTAGTACGGCAGATCGCGTTCTATTCCTTCGAGCGTGCCGTGCACACCGAGCGCAAGAACGGCGAGCTTACCGCGACGCGGCTCGGCGAGATCTGGCTGTCGGTGCAAGGCGAGAGCCTCGGGCCGGCGATCGAGATCAAGGCGGGCTACGAGAACTACTGGATGTACATCCCGCACTTCATCCATTCACCGTTCTACGTCTACGCCTATGCCTTCGGCGATTGCCTCGTGAACTCGCTCTACGCGGTCTATGAGAACGCGGCCGAAGGCTTTGCCGAGCGCTACCTCGACATGCTCGCCGCCGGTGGCACCAAGCACTATTCCGAGTTGCTGCGCCCGTTCGGGCTCGACGCCAAGGACCCGAAATTCTGGGACGGCGGGCTCTCGGTCATTGCGGGCATGATTGACGAGTTGGAGACCATGGGCTGACGGGCGAAAGTGCCTGAATTTAGAGCAGGGTGGGTGCGAAGCATTTGTTGAACCGCCGTTCAGCGAATGCTGTCCCACCCGCTTGATCCGCGATAATCGGGATTCCAAATGAGCCCATTTGCCGGAAAACCGCGCGTCCGTGCCGTTGCCCTGTCCGGCTTATTGCGGTATTGCCAGCAAAGAATTCGACTTTCGACTGGGGACATCATCAATGGCTGACCATAGCGAAGTGGCGTACACCACCGCCGACGGCAACGACTACGTTGCGCACGAGCAGACCTATGAGGGCTTCATCAAGCTCGTGAAATACGGCACGGCCTCGGTCGCGCTCATCGTCATTTTGATGGCGATCTTCCTCACCTGATCCGCCTATGGCGGCTGCCTACGCCAACGGCGGCAGCTGCCCACAATATTTGCATTCAAGCCGGTTCCAAAACCGGTATCGAACGTTGCGGGAGTAACGCTACTTTTTTGTGCGCGCGCTGTCCCGCGCCGCCGGAGGGCCTATGAAGATCGCCGTTGCCAAGGAAATCGATCCGTCAGAGTCGCGGGTTGCCGCTTCGCCTGATACGGTGAAGAAGTTCAAGGCGCTGGGCGCCGAGATTGCCGTCGAGCCGGGCGCCGGCCTCAAATCGGGCCTGCCGGATTCCGAATTCACCGCGGTGGGCGCCACCGTCAGCGCCGATGCGCTGAAGGACGCCGACATCATCATCAAGGTCAAGCGTCCCGAGGCGACCGAGCTCGCGCAGTACAAGCGCGGCGCGCTCGTCATCGCCATCATGGACCCCTATGGCAACGATGCGGCGCTCAAGGCGATGGCCGATGCCGGCATCTCCGCCTTCGCGATGGAATTGATGCCGCGCATCACGCGCGCCCAGGTGATGGACGTGCTGTCCTCGCAGGCGAACCTCGCCGGCTACCGCGCCGTGATCGAGGGCGCCGAAGCCTTCGGCCGCGCCTTCCCGATGATGATGACGGCTGCCGGCACCGTTCCCGCCGCCAAGGTGTTCGTGATGGGCGTCGGCGTCGCCGGCCTTCAGGCGATCGCGACCGCGCGCCGCCTCGGCGCCATCGTCACCGCCACCGACGTGCGGCCCGCGACCAAGGAGCAGGTCGAATCGCTCGGCGCAAAGTTCCTCGCAGTCGAGGACGAGGAGTTCAAGAACGCGCAGACCGCCGGCGGCTACGCCAAGGAAATGTCGAAAGAGTACCAGGCCAAGCAGGCCGCGCTCACCGCCGAGCACATCAAGAAGCAGGACATCGTGATCACGACGGCGCTGATCCCGGGCCGGCCGGCGCCGAAGCTCATCTCCGGCGAGATGGTCAAGTCGATGAAGCCGGGTTCAGTGCTGGTCGATCTCGCGGTCGAGCGCGGCGGCAACGTCGAGGGCGCCAAGGCCGGCGAGGTCGTAGACCTCGATGGCATCAAGATCGTCGGCTACACCAATGTTGCCGGCCGGGTCGCTGCCTCGGCGTCCAGCCTCTACGCGCGCAACCTGTTCTCCTTCATCGAGACCATGGTCGACAAGAAAGAGAAGAAGCTGGCCGTGAACTGGGACGACGAACTCGTCAAGGCGACTGCGCTCACCAAGGACGGTGCCGTCATCCACCCGAACTTCCAGCCGAAAGCCTAAGGAGAGAAGCCATGGAGCACGCTGCACAGGTCGTCGACCCCTTCATCTTCCGGCTATCGATTTTCGTCCTCGCCGTTTTCGTCGGCTACTTCGTGGTGTGGTCGGTGACCCCCGCGCTGCATACGCCGCTGATGTCGGTCACCAACGCGATCTCCTCGGTGATCGTCGTCGGCGCGCTTCTCGCGGGCGGCGTCGCAAACGTATCGAGCGGCTCGGGCTGGGCTCGCGCCTTCGGCTTCGTCGCGCTGGTGTTTGCCTGCATCAATATTTTCGGGGGCTTTCTTGTCACCCAGCGCATGCTGGCGATGTACAAGAAGAAGGCCAAGTAAGCGGCCACCTCGGGCTGAAGGGATAGATGGGGACCTGAGATGAGCGCTAACCTCTCTGCATTCTTGTATCTCGTGGCGGGGGTGCTCTTCATCCTCTCACTGCGCGGGCTGTCGAGCCCGGCGACGTCGCGCAGGGGCAATCTGCTCGGCATGATCGGCATGGCGATTGCGGTCGCCACCACGCTTGCCAACCATCCGCCGGCGGACGGCCTGGCCTGGCTGCTCGTCATCGTCGGCATCGCCATTGGTGCTGCGATCGGCGCGGTGATCGCACGCCGCGTGCCGATGACCTCGATGCCGGAGCTGGTCGCCGCCTTCCACTCGCTGGTCGGCATGGCCGCGGTGCTGGTTGCTGCCGGCGCGTTCTATGCGCCTGAGGCCTTTGACATCGGCACGCCCGGCAACATCCACACCCAGAGCCTGGTCGAAATGTCGCTCGGCGTCGCCATCGGCGCCCTGACCTTCACCGGTTCGGTGATCGCGTTCCTGAAGCTGTCGGCCCGGATGAGCGGCGCCCCGATCATCCTGCCGGCGCGGCACGTGATCAACATCGCGCTCGCGGTCGCGCTGGTCGCCTGCATCGTCGGCCTCGTCGTCACCGGCAGCGCCGTGTTCTTCTGGCTCAACGTCATCCTCGCGCTGGCGCTCGGCGTGCTCATGATCATTCCGATCGGCGGCGCCGACATGCCGGTCGTGATCTCGATGCTGAACTCCTATTCGGGCTGGGCGGCTGCCGGCATCGGCTTCACGCTCGGCAACTCCGCGCTGATCATCACCGGCGCGCTGGTGGGCTCGTCGGGCGCGATCCTGTCCTACATCATGTGCCACGCGATGAACCGGTCCTTCATCTCGGTCATCCTCGGCGGCTTCGGCGGCGAGACCGCGGCGGCCGGCGGTGCGACAGGCGAGCAGAAGCCGGCCAAGCTCGGTTCGGCCGACGATGCGGCCTTCATCATGAAGAACGCCTCCAAGGTCATCATCGTGCCGGGCTACGGCATGGCGGTGGCGCAGGCCCAGCACGCGCTGCGTGAAATGGCCGACATGCTGAAGAAGGAAGGCGTCGAGGTGAAGTACGCGATTCACCCGGTCGCGGGCCGCATGCCCGGCCACATGAACGTGCTCCTGGCCGAAGCCAACGTGCCCTATGACGAGGTGTTCGAGCTCGAGGACATCAACTCCGAATTCGCGCAGGCCGACATCGCCTTCGTGATCGGCGCCAACGACGTCACCAACCCCGCTGCCGAAGAGGACAAGACCTCGCCGATCTACGGCATGCCGGTGCTCCAGGTCTGGAAGGCCGGCACCGTGATGTTCATCAAGCGCTCGCTGGCGTCGGGCTATGCCGGCATCGACAATCCGCTGTTCTATCGCGACAACACCATGATGCTGCTCGGCGACGCCAAGAAGGTCACCGAGAACATCGTCAAGGCGATGTAGCGCAACAGGAAAGCGGACCGTGGCCATCAACAAGGAATGGCACCGGTCCCATCGCATGCCGCCCAAGACCACGCGAAGGCCACGCGAGAACAGCGCGTGGCCGCATGCGGCTGCCGCGATATTCCGGTGAGTACCCGGCCGGATGTCCTGAAATTGCTGCGAAGTCGGCGCAAGCCTTGAGGCCTGCGGCGGGTCCGTTGCGGACGACCACACGTCGTCCGCGATACCCTGCCGAAAGATTGGGCCTCAGCCGCGTGTCGCCTGTATGACCATCATCAAGTGGATCGCCATCCTCGTCGTGGGCGGCTATTTCGCAGGCCTCGTCCTGCTCTATGTGATGCAGCGCGACATGCTGTTTCCGATCCCGACCACCAAACGAACGGCGCCGGCCGCTGCGGGGTTTTCGGCGGAGGAGCACCTGCTGACCACGTCGGATGGCGAGACGGTGATCGTCTGGCACGTGCCGGCAAAGCCCGATCGTCCCGTGATCCTCTATTTTCACGGCAATGGCGATTTTCTCGCCGGCCTTGTCGGTCGCTTCAAGGCGATGACCGCCGACGGCACTGGTCTCGTCGCTCTATCCTATCGCGGCTATGCCGGTTCGAGCGGCGCGCCGAGCGAGCAGGGCCTGCTGCGCGATGCCGCCGCGGCTTACGCCTTCACAGCCGCGCGCTATGCCGCCGAGCGGATCGTCGCCTGGGGCTTCTCGCTCGGGACCGGTGTGGCGGTTGCGATCGCCTCCGAGCACACGATCGGCAAATTGATCCTGGAGGCACCTTACACGTCGATGGTCGACGTCGCCGCCTCGCACTACCGCTTCGTCCCGGTCCGCTTGTTGATGCGCGACCAGTTTCGCTCCGACGAGCGCATCGCCCGCGTCACTGCGCCGCTTCTGATCATGCATGGCACAGACGATCCGACCATCCCGATCGCGCTGGGGACGCGCCTGTTCGCACTCGCCCGCGGGCCCAAACGGTTCGTGCGACTTGACGGCGGCGGACACAACGATCTCGATGCCTTCGGAGCCATGGAGATCGCGCGACAATTCATCAATGGCAGCTAAGGGCTGACGCACGCGATCTTCTCGCGCATAATCGTCCCCGGCTCGATTTGAGGATTTGTCTGCATGAGCGCGCACGGACCGATGCCGCGGTCGTCATGGTTATTTCCAGCTCTGGCGGTGCTGCTATTCCTGATCGTCACCGCGACCGGCTACGGCTTCACGCTATCGGCCGGCGGGGTCGTGTTTGCGGTCGTGCTCCTGGTGATCCTGTTCGGCACCGTGTTCGCGGCTGTTCATCACTCCGAGGTGATCGCGGAGCGGATCGGCGAGCCGTTCGGCACGCTGCTGCTCACGCTCTCGGTCACCATCATCGAGGTCGCGCTGATCACGACGATCATGCTGGGGGACAAGCCGGCGCCGGAGCTCGCGCGCGACACAGTCTTCGCGGTCGTGATGATCGTCTGCAACGGCCTGGTCGGCCTCTGTATCCTGACCGGCGGCCTGCGCTATCGCGAGCAGGGCTTTCAGGTCTCCGGCGCCAACGTCTATCTCAGCGGCCTGATTGCGCTCGCGACCATCACGCTGATCATGCCCAACTACACGCTGACCACGCCGGGCCCGATGTATTCGACGCTTCAGCTCGGCTTCGTCGACCTCGTGACGATCGTGCTCTACGGCGTGTTTCTCTATACCCAGACCGTCCTCCACCGCGACTATTTCATCAATCAAGCCGGAGACGACGAGGCGGGCGGCACGAGCCATCTGTCCGGCAAGATGCTGGCGGTCAGCATCGCGTTGCTGCTGGTCTCGCTCTCGGCCGTGGTTCTCCTCGCCAAGAAATTCTCGCTGGTCGTCGATGCCGTTGCCGCCATGATCGGCGCTCCGCCCGCGTTCGCGGGCCTGCTGGTCGCGCTCCTGATCCTGATGCCGGAAGGCGTCTCCGCGATTGCGGCGGCGCGCAAGAACGACCTCCAGAAGAGCATCAACCTGGCGCTCGGTTCCTCGCTTGCAACCATCGGGCTGACCATTCCCGCGGTCGGAATTGCCACCTATGCGTTCGACCAGCCGCTCGTGCTCGGACTGAACCCGCAGAACACGGCGCTGCTCTTCCTCACATTCCTGCTGAGCATGCTGACCTTCGGAACCGGCAGGACCAACGTCCTGTTCGGACTGGTCCATCTGGTGGTATTTGCCGTCTACGTGTTCATGGTTTTCGTGCCCTAGGAGAAAATGCTGATGCTCGCCGCCCAGTCCGACGTCCAGATCGACAATGAGGAGGTCCGGGTGACCGAGTGGAGACTGGCGCCGGGCAGCGCCACCGGGCCTCACGTCCATGGGATGGACTACGTGATCGTTCCCGTCGTCGCCGGGGAAATGACCATCGTGGCGCCCGATGGGGAGCGCTCCAAGGCGCAACTCGCGGCGGGAAAGTCCTACTTCCGCAAGGCGGGTGTCGCGCATGACGTGCTTAACGAAACCTCAACCGAGATCGTGTTCCTTGAGATCGAACTGAAACCGTAGATCCCCGTTCATCGATTGCCATCGATCCGTCGCAGTTGATCCCTTACTATGCCCAAAAGTTCCCGCATCAGATCGCGCGGGGAGTGGCCGGAATGCTGAAATACTTCGCTAAGATATCGATGGATATTTTCCCCTCGGTGCTCGCCACGATCATCGGGGCGTACATCGTTAATCATTACATCAACGCCAAGCCGGCGCCCGACGCTCCCGCGGCCGCCGTCGCGCCCGCCCAGCCCGCGGGCAAGGACGGCAAGCCCGCCAACGTCGCCAATCTCCCGGCGCCGGGCGTCAAGGCCAAGGGCGTTTCCGAGAAATCCGTGACGGACAAGCCGGCGGCCGAGAAGCCCGCCGACAAACCTGCCGACCAGCCGGCCGAGACCAAGGGTGCAGAGACTAAGGCTGCGGATGTGGCGCCGGCCGAGGCCGCCCCCACAGGCGCCCGCGGCCGCACTTCGGCGCGCGAGAAGGCCGTCGCCAAGTCCACCCCCGCCGCTCCCGCTGCCGCCTCCCCGGTTGTCGAGGCCAATTCAGCCCCGACGACGGCTGCAACCCCGGACGCCAACGATCTCGCGCGCGCCGCGATCGAGCGGCTGCGCAAGTCACCTGAGTACAAGTCACCTGAATACAAGTCGCCCGAGACCAAGTCGTCTGAGCCTGTGGCTCAGGAGGCAGCCCACGCGCAGGAAGCTGCCCGCGGTCAGGAGGCGCCGCGAGTCGTGACTGCGGCGCCGTCGGCCGTGCGCCCGCTGCCGCCGCCGATCACGGTGTCGACGCCGCCTGCCGAGTCCTATGGCAATGGCCAATCGGCCAATCCGCCTTACACTGCCTCGGTCGGCAGCGACGATCCCAACAGGATGACCCCGCCGGCCGATATCCCCGTCCCGGTGATCGCGCCGCCGCTCGATTTGCGTGCCGACGCGGGCGGGCCTGCCATGCCGCGGCCCAAGACCAACGTCGCCGAGGACATGCTGTCCGGCATGAAGTCGATGTTCCACGCCGTCCTGCCGAAGGGCGCTACCCCGGATTAAGGCGCCTGTGCCGCGCCCAGCCTTTCAGCCGCCGACGCGGGCAAGGCCGCTGCGTGCGGCGTCGTCGCGTGGACGGAGCGCGACCGCCTTGGTGTAAGACGCCGCTGCCTTGGCCTTGTCGCCCAGCCGCTCATAAGCCTGCCCCCGCGTCGTCCAGACCTGGACGTTGTGCGGATCGGCCTCGGACGCCTCGTCGAGATCCGCTGCCGCCTCCCTGACCTTGCCAAGCGCGAGATAGCTGACGGCGCGGCCAAGCAGCGGCTCGGCCTTTTGCGGGTTGAGCCCGCTCGCCGCGCTGAAATCGGCAATGGCGAAGTCGTGCTGGTTGTTGCCCTGGTAGATCAGGGCGCGGCCATAGAGCGCCTGCGCATTATAGGGATCGAGCGCGACCGCGCGGTTGAACTCGTCCAGCGCGGTGGAGGTTTCTCCGGCTTTCGCCAGCGCCTGCGCTTTCGCGGTGTGGGCCTGCGCCTCGCTGACATTGCCGGCGCTGACGGCGCTGTCGGTGGGCGCCGCCTTGGGCGCCTCCTGCGGCTTGTCCTTCTCCGGCATCAGCGATCCCAGGTCGAAGGAGCAGCCGGAGAGCGCGATTCCTACCATGACCGCCACGAGTGGCCGCTGACAGACGTGGCGCGTCCGCGCCAGAATGCGCTCGGGGAAAGGGGAAGCCATCTACGGTTCGCTCGCGCTGGTGCCGCATCTGTAGTGCCCCATCCCAGAAAGGCACCGCTTGCCAAAATAATAACGCGGGCCAGGGGCCCGCGTCATTGAAAACTCAGTCTTGCAAGTTCGGCAAAATCAGCGCGGTCCGCGCGGACCGGCGCCCGGGCCACCACGGCCGCCACGCTCACCACCGGGACCGGCGCCGAACACCGGCTTCGGCTTCATCGGCAGCAGGCCTTCACGCTGCAGCTTCTTGCGGGCGAGCTTGCGCGCGCGGCGCACGGCTTCGGCCTTTTCGCGGGCCTTCTTCTCGGAGGGCTTTTCGTAGTGACCGCGGAGCTTCATCTCGCGGAAAATGCCCTCGCGCTGCATCTTCTTCTTCAGCGCCTTGAGGGCTTGATCAACATTGTTATCGCGAACGAGAACCTGCACGCGGCATCCTCTTCAGTAGATCGGATTTGAATTCTGGTAAGTCAAAGGGGGAGGCAAAACGCTCGGCCCTTAACCTTGAGCGCGCGGATGTATCAGACAAAAGCTGAGATGTCCACCTGCCAAGCGGCATTTCGGGCCAAGTTCAGCCATTAAATGAGGCGAAAGTGCCTCTGTGCGGCCGCGATTTGGGTGATTTGGCGCCAAAGACGGGGCCGCAGCCGGAGCTTTGCTCCGGAAATCTTGGAAATCAGGGGAGACCCCACATGGATACGAAGAAATACGCCGCCGAAGCTATCGGCACCTTCTGGCTCACATTCGCTGGTTGCGGGAGCGCAGTGATCGCAGCCGGCTTTCCGCAGGTCGGAATCGGCCTGGTCGGCGTCTCCCTGGCATTCGGGCTGAGCGTGGTCACGATGGCCTACGCTATCGGCCATATCTCCGGCTGCCACCTCAACCCGGCCGTCACGGTCGGCCTTGCTGCCGGCGGGCGCTTTCCGGCCGGCCAGATCCTTCCTTACGTGATTGCGCAGGTCGTGGGCGCGATCGTGGCTGCCGCCCTTCTCTATGTGATCGCAAACGGCGCGCCCGGCTTCGACGTCAGCAAGGGCTTCGCCTCCAACGGCTACGGTGCGCATTCGCCCGGCCAATACGGCATGGTGGTGTGCTTCATCACCGAGGTGGTGATGACCATGATGTTCCTGTTCATCATCATGGGGTCCACCCATGGCCGCGCTCCCGCGGGCTTCGCGCCGCTGGCGATCGGGCTTGCGCTGGTGATGATCCATCTCGTCAGTATTCCCGTCACCAACACGTCGGTGAACCCTGCGCGCAGCACGGGCCCCGCGCTGTTCGTCGGCGGCTGGGCGCTGGCGCAGCTCTGGCTGTTCTGGGTTGCGCCCTTGATCGGCGGCGCGCTGGGCGGTGTGATCTATCGCTGGCTCAGCGAGGAGCCCTCTGGCGTCGTCGCAGGCGTGAAGACGGCGTGACCGACGCGCGGGATCGCGGCAATCGCCGCGGTCCCGTCACTTGCCTCGTGCCGGCCGGACCTCGGTGACGTGGCCCATTTTCCGTCCGGGACGCGGCGTGCCCTTGCCGTAGATGTGCACGGTGGCGCCGGGAACGGTCAGCCAGTTGTCGTAGCTGTTGATCTCGTCGCCGATAAGGTTGGTCATGGTGACGACTTCGCCATGGCGCACTGGCTTGCCGAGCGGCCAGCCGGCGATGGCGCGGATGTGCTGCTCGAACTGGGACACCGACGCGCCGTCGAGCGTCCAGTGACCGGAATTGTGCACGCGCGGGGCGATCTCGTTGACCAGCACCTTCGGTCCGGTGCCGTTGGCGAGCACGAACATCTCGACTGCGAGAACGCCGACATAGTCGAGTGCGGTGGCGATCCTGCTCGCGATGCTGCGCGCCTCGTCCGCGAGCGAATCCGGAATCGGCGCCGGCGCGCGGGATATCTTCAAGATGTGATCGCGGTGCTCGTTCTCGGTGACGTCGAAGCATTCGACCTGGCCCGCGGCCGAGCGCGCGGCGATCACGGAGATCTCGCGCTCGAACGGCACGAAGGCTTCCAGGATCGCCTGCTTGGTGCCGAGGCTGGTCCACACCTTGGCGATGTCGTCGCCGTTGCGGATGATGGCCTGGCCCTTGCCATCATAGCCGAAGCGGCGGGTCTTCAGCACCGCCGGCAGCCCGATCCTGACGATGGCCTCGCGCAATGACGCGACCGAGGTGACGTCGGCATAGGCGGCGGTGCCGATCCCGAGCCGCGTCACGAAATCCTTCTCGGCGAGCCGGTCCTGCGTGGTCTCGAGGATCTTGCGGTTCGGCAGCACCGGGCGGCGCGCGTTCAGCACCATCGCGGCCGCGGCCGGCACGTTCTCGAACTCGTAGGTGATGACGTCGACATCGTTGGCGAACAGCTCCAGCGCCTCGACATCGGCATATTCGGCGCACGTCGCGTTCAGCACGACGTCGAAGGCCGGCGAATCCGGATCGGGCGAGAAGATCTGGCAGCGCAGGCCGAGCCGCGCCGCCGACATGGCCAGCATCCGGCCGAGCTGTCCGCCGCCGAGGATGCCGATGGTGTCGCCGGGCTTCAGCTTCACCCGATTGGTGTCAGTCACGCCTTGTCCTCCGGGCGCTCGGCAACCGCGTCGGTCTGCGCCTTGCGCCAGGCGGCAAGGCGGGTCGACAGCGCCGGATCGGACAAGGCCAGTACGGCGGCTGCGAGCAGCGCAGCGTTGATCGCGCCTGCCTTGCCGATCGCCAGGGTGCCGACCGGGATGCCCGCCGGCATCTGGACGATCGAGTAGAGCGAATCGACGCCCTTGAGCGTCTTGGATTCGACGGGGACGCCGAACACCGGCAGTTCGGTCAGTGCCGCCGCCATGCCGGGCAGATGGGCCGCGCCGCCGGCGCCGGCGATGATGACCTTGAAGCCCGCCGCCTTGGCGCCCTTGGCGAAGGCAAACAGCCGATCCGGCGTGCGATGCGCCGAGACGATGCGGCTTTCGCAGGCCACACCGAGCGCTTCCAGCGTGTCGGCGGCATGGCGCATGGTGTCCCAGTCCGACTGGCTTCCCATGATGATGGCGATCGGCGCGGTCATGACGTTAATTGTGCTCGGGAAAACAGAAACATAGGCCAGATTAACGGTTCCGGCCGGCGGCTCGCAAGGCGGTGGCAAGGAGAAGGGAATGCACTATCCTGTCTTGGTGAATCCCCGCAAGCCTTCATTGAGCAGGATGCCCATGAAGAAACCAAAAAGGGCGACCGCTGCGAAGGCCGGGAAGGGCCGAAAGACCAGCGTCAGCCTGACCAGAACCGCGCCCAAGCGGCCGGCCGCGCCGTCGCGGCGCCGCGCGCCGGCCGCCGATGGCGGCAAAGCGACCATCCGCAGCCTGCGGGCCAAGCTCAAGGAGGCCCTGCAGCGGGTGGCGGAACTCGAGGCGGCGGCCGACACCGATTTCCTGCTCGACATTCCCAACCGGCGCGGGTTCGAGCGCGAGCTGCAGCGCGCCATTGCCTACATGAAGCGCTACCGCGCCAGCGGTGCGGTGATCGTGCTCGATGTCGACCGGCTGAAGCCGATCAACGACTCCTTCGGCCATGCCGCCGGTGACGAGGTCCTCAAGGCGATCGCCGGCACGCTGACGCGGCAGGTGCGCGCGTCCGACGTGGTGGGCCGGCTCGGCGGCGACGAGTTTGCGCTGCTGCTGTGGAATCTCAGCGAGACCGACGCCAAGGCGAAGGCTGCGGCCTTCGAGCAGGCGATCGACGAGCTCTCTTTCGTCTTCCATGGCCAGCGCGTGAACGCGGGTGCCTCCACCGGCGTCGCGCTGCTCGGGCCGCATTCCGACGCAGGCCGCGCGCTGGAGGAGGCCGATGCGGCAATGTACGTGCGCAAGGCGAAGCGGCGGCACGAGCCGGCGATCAGGCTACGCGAGTAGCTAGAGCATGATCCGGACCCGAAGGGCCGCGTTAGCGCAAAGTGTGGAGCGGTTTTCCCGCGCGACAAACGCGGAACGCGTTTGCGCGGAGATCATGCTCGAGCAATAGAGTCAGAGCGCGCCGAGGTCTTCCGGCACGTTGCCGAATTTGCGCAGCAGCTTGGCGTCGTCGAACTCACCGGTCATGGGATCGCCGCTGCGGCTGAACGCGACCGCGCCGATGTGCCCGGTACCGCGCGCCAGAATCGCGGCGCGCCGCAGGGCGGCCGCCGAAGTCTGGCATTCCTCCGCGGCGCCTGCGACCGGCGATCCGTCGGCATCGATCAGGAAGGGCATTGCAACGTAGTAGGTCACATCCGACATGGCGTTGCTCCGGGTAGAGCATGATCCGGAAAAACGTGAAGCGGTTTTCCCTCGCAACAAACGCCGAACGCATTCGCGCGGAGATCATGCTCAAACAACAACCTAAAGCGCGATGCCATCGCGCTTTGGCGATCAGGCGGCGCTGCTCTTGCTCCGCATCTGGCCGCGCGAGGTCTCCGGAATGCAGCCGGCCGAAATCGCCGCCTGCAATTCCTCGAGCTCCGCCTCCAGATATTCGTTGGCCATGATCAGCGCCTTGATGGTGCTGCGCAGGTTGCCGTCGCACATCGCGATCGCCTGATCGCAGGCTTGTTCATAATGGCTGTTATCGAAGAGGGCTGCTGACATGGATGGGCGTTTTCCTGGGGGCGGTGGGCTTTCGAATGTTCTCTTTTTGTTCCAAGTGAGTCAAGCGGAATCCCGCGAAGCGCACCAAGTGTTCGGAGACGTGTTCGGAGACAAGTGTTCGCGGACATGGCCGACACTCCCGGCGCGGTAAGTCCGGGCTGCCAGAGGCGTTCGCGATCAGGCGATGATGTCGGGCGTGATCTGGTCTTCGATGAACGCGATCCGGTCGCGCAACAACAGCTTGCGTTTCTTCAGACGCTGCAAACGCAATAGATCGGGGGCGGGCGATTGATGCAGTGCATCGATCGCTGCGTCGAGATCTCGGTGTTCCTGCTGCAACCGGGCGAGCTCGGCTTCGAGTTCGCGCTCGTCTTCATTGGTCATGATCTACGGTGGCCGAAAAACCCGATGAGCTCCAGGACAAGGCTGTGGACGTCCTGTGGAAATTATCGTCCTTGCGTGGCGTGATCGCAAGCGATCTCCGGACGCCGCTCACCGTTCTCCCGCAAGATATTTCGGTGGAGCGCTCCCGCGCCGCGCGAGCACATTGATATCATGAGTCTTTCCCGCGCGGTTCCGTACTCACGCTTCATTACATATGAATTTTCAAAAATGACGCTGCGACGACGGATAATCGTCGACAGAACGAATCGCTGATGTACACTTCGCCGTCCGGATCGAATCCTAAGGTTCAACCCTACCGAGGAGGTTTCGAATGACAATTCAGGCACATCTGGTTGAATTGGAGCGGAAGCACAAACTTCTCGAAAACGAATTGCACGAAGCACTCGTGCACCTTTCAACAGACGACCTGCAAATTGTTGAGTTGAAGCGCCGGAAGCTGATGGTCAAGGACCAGATCGAGCGTTTGAAGCACGGCTCGGACGACACGCTCCACTAGTAACCCCGTACACATCGTAAAGTTGATCGCACCCTTTCACGCAGGGGCGAGAGCTATTGTGCTCGTCCCTGCGGCAAGGGCGCCACGCAATCATCATTGCGCGGGACCTAGAGTCCTGCGAGTTCGGCGACGTGATCCGCAATCGCGAGCGATGACGTCAATCCCGGCGATTCGATGCCGAACAGATTGATCAGTCCCTCGACGCCATGATCGCGCGGGCCCTGCATCAGGAAATCCTGCGTGGCGACAGCCGGCGGCACGATCTTCGGGCGGATGCCTGAATAGCTCGGCATCAACGCGCCATCAGGCAGCGTCGGCCAATATTTGCGAATGGCCGGATAGAAGCGCTCGGCGCGCGCCGGGTCGACTGCATAGTCGATCGTCTCGATCCACTCGACGTCCGGACCGAACCGCGCCTGGCCTGCCATGTCCAGCGTCAAATGCACGCCGAGCCCGCCGGGCTCGGGCACCGGATAGATCAGGTGCGAGAACGGCGCCTTGGCGCTGCAGCTGAAGTAATTGCCTTTGGCGAGATAGGCCGGCGGAATCTGCTCCAGCGGCATGCCGTCGATGTGGCGCGCGACCGTGGTGGCCGCGAGCCCGGCGGCGTTGACGAGCAGGGCGCATTGCAGCGTCATCGGCGCCTCGCCGCCGGCATCGATCTCGATCACGCCGCCCGCGGCCTTGGCCCGGATCAGTGGTGTGTGAAACGCAAAGGCCGCGCCGGCCGCCTCGGCCTCGCCGCGCAGTGAAAGCATGTAGGCGTGGCTGTCGATGATGCCCGTGGAAGGCGAGAGCAGCGCGGCGTCGCAGGCGAGCGCCGGCTCCAGCGCGCGGGCGGCTTCGCCCGGGAGCAACTGCATGTCGAGCACGCCATTGGCTTCGGCATGCGCCTTGATCGATTGCAGCTTCTCGGTCTCCCTCGGCGTCGTCGCAACGATCAGCTTGCCGCAATTCTTGTGCGGAATGCCGCGCTCGGCGCAGTAGCGGTAGAGCGCATGCTTGCCGCTGACGCACATGCGCGCCATCCAGCTGCCGGCGCGGTAGTAGATGCCCGCATGGATCACTTCGCTGTTGCGCGCGGACGTGATGGTGCCGATGGCCTCCGCCTCTTCCAGCACGATCACCTCGCGCCCGGCCTGGGCGAGGCGCCGGGCGATCGCGAGCCCGACGACGCCGGCTCCGACGACGACGCAGTCGACCCTATCCATGGTTTTGCGGCATTTCTGGTGGGGGCGCCGAGAGTTGCGGAGGGGCCTGTTTGCCTGGAAAACGTGCCTCGAGGCCGCCTTCCGTTAAGGGAGCATTTATCATGTCAGGGCAATTGCCGTAGTTCACGTCACATTTTTCTGTCGCGCGTACAGGCGTTTACCCGATCCAAACCCGTGAAGCCAGACAATCCGCAGTTGAAATCGCGGGTGGCTGATGGCTGACAGGAACTGGCATGCGGGCAGCACGATTCTGATTTCTGTGCAGGCCGTCGTGTGTCTGGCCTGCACGGCTGCCCCTGCGCGCGCCGTCGCGCTGTCCGACCAATTCGCATCGTCCGGCCATGTCGGCAGGCTCGATCCCGGCGTGATCTGGGAGGCTCTCATCGCGGGCGTTGCCGTCAGCGCCTTCCTGGCCGCGATCGTTCTGTGGATCCATTCCGCGCTGCGCCGGGCCAAGCGGGCGCAGTTGCGGCGCAATGCCTTCGTCTCCTCCGCCATGAACAATCTCAACCAGGGCGTGGTGATGACGGATGCGCAGCGGCGCATCATCTTCTGCAACGACCGCTATATCGAGATCTACGGCCTGTCGCGGTCGGACCTCTGGGCCGACATGACCGGCTACGACCTCCTCAAGCTGCGGCGCGATCGCGGGGTCCTCGGTGTCTCCGACGACGAGTTCTACGAGAAGGCGGCAAGCCACAACGGCCTGATCACCGAGCTGCCGGACGGGCGCGCCATCCTCGTGAAGTATTACGTGCTGCCGAACGGCGGCTCGGTGGCCACGCATCTCGATGTCAGCGAGCAGCGCAGGCTGTCGCGGCAGCTCGCGTCCACCAAGCAGTTCCTGGAGACGGTGCTGGACAACGTGCCGGCCTGCGTCGCCGCGAAGAACATCGAGGACGGCCGCTACATTTTCGCCAATAGCGCCTATGAGCGGTTCTGGGGCTTCTCGCGGGACTACGTCGTGGGCAAGAACGCGCGGGAACTGTTCGCACCCGCCTCGGCGGCGACCATCGAGGCGACCGACCGGGCCGCGCTGGAGGCAACCGACGGCCAGTTCCGCAATCAGTTCGAGGTCGAGCGCGGCGGGACGCAGCGCATGGTTGCCTCGATTCGCATTGTGGTCCGCAACGAGAGCAACCAGCCGGAATTCCTGCTGCTGGTGTTCGAGGACATCACTGACCGGCGCTCCCTGTCGCAGGAGCTGGAGAGCACCAAGAAATTCCTCGAGCTCGTGGTCGACAACATCCCGGTGGCGCTGATCGTGGAGCAGGTCAAGGATGGCCGCTACCTGCTCGCCAATCGCAGTGCCGAGACGATCCTCAACCGCAGGCGCGAGGAGGCCACCGGCCTGACCGCCTCCGACATCTTCAACGCCAAAGAGGCGAAGCTGATCATCGCGCGCGACGAGGCCGCGATCAAGAAGCGGGGGATGATCACCGAGGAGCACCCGATCTCCACCAAGGATGGCCTGCGGCTGTTCCTCACCCGCCGCGCCACCGTGCTCAACGATTCCGGCGAGCCGCAATATCTGATCAAGACCCACGAAGACGTCACCGACCGCCGCCAGACCGAGTCGCGGATGGCGCATATGGCCTATCACGACGGGCTCACGGACCTGCCGAACCGCGCCGCCTTCCTTCAGGCACTGACCCAGATGATCGAGGCCTGCGAGGGCACCGGCGAGGAGTTCGCCGTGCTCTGCGTCGACCTCGACGGGCTGAAAGAGGTCAACGACGTCTTCGGCCATGCCCTCGGCGACAAGCTCCTGATCGAGGTGGCCCAGCGGCTTCAGGACGCCGCCCGCGGCGGCGTGGTGGCGCGCCTGTCCGGCGACGAGTTCGGCCTGATCATCGACGGCAAGCAGCCGGACGCCGGCCTCGCGCTGGCGCAGCAGCTCGGCCATGCCCTTGCCCAGGAATTCCAGATCGACGGTCGAGCAGTCCGCGCCGGGGTCACCACCGGCATGTCGATCTTCCCGCACAATGGTGCGGATGCCGCTTCGCTGCTCGCCAATGCCGGTGCGGCGCTGTTCCGCGCCAAGCAGAAATCGCGCGGCTCGATCAGCCTCTACCAGCCCGAGATGGACCAGCAGATCCGCGACCGCCGCGTGCTGCACCAGGACCTGTCGAAGGCGATCAAGAACGGCGAGCTGTCGCTCGCGTTCCAGCCGCAGGGGATCGCGGGCCACAGCGTCGCCGAGACCGAAATCATCGGCTTCGAGGCACTGGCGCGATGGCAGCATCCGGTGCGGGGCCAGGTCTCGCCGGCCGAATTCATCCCGATCGCGGAGGAAAGCGGCCTGATCGTCGAGATGGGCGAATGGATTCTGCGCGAGGTCTGCCGCGAGGCGGCGTCATGGCCGAAGCCGCTCCAGGTCGCCGTCAACCTGTCGCCGGCGCAGTTCATGCACGGCGACGTGGTCGGGCTCGTCCATTCCATTCTGCTCGAGACGGGCCTCGCGCCCGGCCGGCTGGAGCTCGAAATCACCGAGGGCGTGCTGATCGAGGATTTTGACCGGGGCCTCGCACTGCTGCGCAGGCTGAAGGCGCTCGGCGTGCGCATCTCCATGGACGATTTCGGCAGCGGCTATTCCTCGCTGAGCTATCTCCAGGCGTTCCCGTTCGACAAGATCAAGATCGACCGCACGTTCGTCATGAATCTCGGCCGCAACCCGCAATCGGCGGCGATCGTCCGCGCCGTGATCGAACTCGGCCACGGCCTCGAAATGTCGATCATCGCCGAAGGTGTCGAGACAATCGAGCAGCTCGCCTTCCTCGCCCGGGAGGGATGCGACGGTGTGCAGGGCTATCTGCTCGGCAGGCCCAAGCCGATCGAGCAGTATGCAGGCCTGATCGGCCGCGCCGAGACAATGGAGCTTGCGCTCAAGACCGGCTAGTGGTGAGCGGACGCTTCCTCGCTCCCTCTCGACGGTTTCATGGCGGATTACGATCTCGCGATCATCGGCGGCGGCCTGAACGGTGTCAGCATCGCGCGCGATGCTGCCGGCCGCGGCCTGCGCGTCATCCTGTTCGAGCAGGGCGATTTGGGCGGGGCCGCGTCATCGGCGAGCCCACGGCTGATCCATGGCGACCTGTCGGTGCTGGAACGGCGCGGCTTCCGGCGCGTGCGCCGGGCGCTGGCGGAGCGCCGGACCTGGCTGTCCATCGCGCCGCATCTGGTCCGCCCGATGCGCTTCGTGATTCCCGCGCATTCCGACGAGCGCCCGCCATGGCTGCTGCGCGCCGGCTTGATCCTCTATGACCGTCTTGCCGATCGCAGCGGCCTGCCGCCATCGACAACCCTCGACATCACCCACCATCCCGTCGGCAACGCGCTCAGGCGTCCGTTCGGCACCGCCTTCGACTATTCGGACTGCGTCGTCGACGATTCCCGGCTGGTGGTGCTCACGGCGCTGGATGCGGCCGAGCGCGGCGCTGCGATCCGCACCGGGGCGCGTTGCGTGCGCGCGGATAGAGGGGATTTCTGGCGGCTCGCGGTGATCGATCGTGGCCATCGCCGAGTGATCACCACCCGTGCGCTCGCCAATGCGAGCGGCGGCTGGACTTCGATGGTCGCGGAGACCGTGCTGCGGCAGCCGGCGCCGCCGATGGCGGCGATGCAGATGAGCCAGATCGTCGTGCCGCGGCTGTTCGAGTCCGACAATGTCTATGTCTTCCAGAACAGCGACGGGCGGCTGATCTTCGCAAGTCCCTTCGAACGCACGTTCACGCTGATCGGCACGGTCACGCATGCCTTCACGGGCGATCCGGCGATCGTGGCGATGCCAGGCGCCGACGTCACCTATCTCTGCGAGGCCGCCAGCCGCTATTTCCGCGAGCGCGTCGTTCCGACCGACGTGGTGCGAACGATCTCCGGCGTCAACCTGACGCTGGCATCCGCACGGGGGCGGGACGGGACGATGCTGTTCCACGCCCGCCGCCGCAAGGCGCCGCTGCTCACGATGTTCGGCGGCGACGTCACCACCTCGCGCCTGCGCGCGGAGCGGGCGGTGACGAAGCTGACACCGTTCTATCCGATGTCGCCGCCCTGGACGGCTGGCGCGGCGCTGCCGGGCGGAGACTTTGCCTGGCATCGCTTCGATACCGAGGTCGACATCGCGCGCGACCGCTGGCGGTTTCTCGAAGAGCCAGAGGCGCAGCGGCTGGTCGCGGCCTATGGCACGCGATTGCCGGCGGTGCTCGGCGAGGCCAAGAGCCGTGGCGAGCTTGGTCCGGCCTTCGGTCCCGAGCTGACGGGTGCAGAGGTGCGCTATCTGATGAGCCACGAATGGGCGCGTTTCCCCGACGATGTCCTCTGGCGCCGCTCCAAGCTCGGCCTGACCATGCCCGCGGCGGATCGCGACGCGCTTGCGGCATTCATGGCGAGTGTGAACGATCCGCCCGAACCGGTTGAGCAAAGGCCGATCCGCCGCTAGCGTGCGGCGGCATCGGGGTTGGCTGGGAACATGTCTGAAGATTTGCCTGGAACGGAAGTCGTGGCGCATGCCGCCGGCGGAGAGGCGCACCCGGCGGCCGGCCAGCCGCTGCTGCGCATCGAGGGCGTTGCCAAGACGTTCGGAACGTACCGGGCTGTCGACGGTGTGTCGCTCGACATCAAGGCCGGCGAGTTCTTTGCGCTGCTTGGTCCCAGCGGCTGCGGCAAGACCACGCTGCTGCGCATGCTTGCCGGCTTCGAGGCGCCGGACGAGGGACGCATCCTGCTCGGGGACAAGGACATCGCGCAGGCTCTGCCGCATGAGCGCCCGATCAACATGATGTTCCAGAGCTACGCGCTGTTTCCGCATCTCTCCGTGCGCGACAACATCGCCTTCGGCCTGAAGCGCGCCGGCATGGCGCGCGCCGACATCGCCACCCGCGTCGCGGAGATGGTGGCGCTGGTGAAGCTCGAGGGGCTGGAGAAGCGCAAGCCCGACCAGCTCTCCGGCGGCCAGCGTCAGCGCGTGGCGCTGGCACGCGCGCTGGCGCGCCGGCCGCAGCTTCTCCTGCTCGACGAGCCGCTCGCCGCGCTCGACAAGAAGCTGCGCGAGAGCACGCAAGCCGAATTGATGGATCTGCAGCGCAGGCTCGGCATGACCTTCATCATCGTCACCCACGACCAGGAGGAGGCGATGACGATGGCCAGCCGGATCGGCGTGATGAATGCCGGCCGGCTCGATCAGGTCGCGACCCCGCGCGAGCTCTACGAGGCGCCGCGCTCGCGCTGGATCGCGGAGTTCGTCGGCGACATCAACCTGTTCGACGGTGAATTCAAGCTGCGCGACGGTCATCGCCTTGTCATTGCCACCGATGGAGCGGGCACGCTGGTGGCGGCCGAGCCGCGCGAGCCGGTCGACGCCACAAAGTTGTCGGTCGCGGTCCGCCCCGAAAAGGTCAAGCTGTCGCGCCGCGCCCCGGTGGGTGAGGGATCGGCGATCAACCAGCTCGACGGCGTGATCGCGGATATCTGCTATCTCGGCGGCTTCACCACCTACAAGGTCAAGCTCGGCACCGGCGGCATGGTGCTGTCCTCGGTGACCAACTCCGCGCGCCTCGACGTCGACGCCTACAGCCTGAACCAGCAGGTCGTCGCGTGGTTCTCGCCCGACGACTGCATGGTGCTGGACCGATGAGCGCGCGCCGCATCTTCGCCCGGCCGGCGCGGTTTGCAGCCATCGCGCCCTATCTGTGGATGGCGCTGTTCTTCCTGGTGCCGTTCGGCTTCGTGCTGAAGATCAGCCTGTCGCAGACGGCGATCGCGCAGCCGCCTTACTTGCCCGTGTTCGAACTCGCGGCGGGCTGGACCGCGCTCAAGGCCGCGTTCGCCGCGCTGTCGATCGACAATTTCAAGCTGCTCGTCTCCGACGAGCTCTATGTGTTCGCCTATGTGCGCAGCCTCACCGTTGCCGCCACCGCGACTGCGCTCCTGCTCCTGATCGGCTACCCCATCGCCTACGGCATGGCGCGGCTGCCGAAACGCTGGCAGGCCGTGGCAATGCTGCTGGTCATCGTGCCGTTCTGGACCTCGTTCCTGATCCGCATCTACGCCTGGATCAACATTTTGCAGCATGATGGCCTGCTCAACCAGATCCTGCTGGCGCTGCATCTGGTCAATCAGCCCGTGGTGTGGCTTTCCACCGACAGCGCAATGTATCTGGGCATCGTCTATTCCTATTTGCCGTTCATGATCCTGCCGCTCTATGCCACGCTCGCCAAGATGGAGCCGGCGCTGGAGGAGGCCGCCGCCGATCTCGGCGCGCCGCCGCTACAGGTGTTCTGGCTCGTCACCTTTCCGCTGTCGCTGCCCGGCGTCGGCGCCGGCGTGCTCTTGTGCTTCATCCCGATCGTCGGCGAGTTCGTGATCCCGGATCTCCTGGCCGGCTCCAATTCGCTGATGATCGGCCAGACGCTGTGGCTCGAATTCTTCACCAACAAGGACTGGCCGGTTGCGTCCGCTGCGGCCATCGTGCTTCTGATCGTGCTGCTGGCACCGTTGCTGTTATACGAGCGACTGCAGCGGCGGCAGTTGGAGAAGCGGTGAGATGCGCAAGTCCTCCCGCCTGTCCCGCTTCAACATCGCCTCGCTCGCGCTGGGGCTGGCCTTCCTTTATTTGCCGATCCTGATCCTCGTCATCTATTCCTTCAACGATTCGCGACTGGTGACGGTGTGGGGCGGCTGGTCGCTGCGCTGGTACCGCGAGTTCTTCAATGATCGCGCCATGATCGAGGCGGCCTGGATGAGCCTGCGGGTCGCGGTCTGTTCTGCGACGATTGCCGCGCTGCTCGGAACGCTTGCTGCGGTAGCGCTGTCGCGTGGCGAGCGCTTTCGCGGCCGCACGCTGTTCTCCGGCATGCTCTATGCGCCGCTGGTGATGCCGGAGGTGATCACCGGGCTGTCGCTCTTGCTGCTGTTCGTGGCGCTGAACGCCGAGCGCGGCTTCTGGACGGTGACGATCGCGCACACCACGCTGACGATGTGCTTCGTCGCGGTGGTGGTGCAGTCCCGCCTTGGTTCGCTCGACCGCTCGCTGGAGGAGGCCGCGATGGATCTCGGCTGCGATCCGGTGCGCGCGTTCGTGGCCGTCACCCTGCCGCTGATCGCGCCCGCGATCGTCGCGGGCTGGATGCTCGCCTTCACATTGTCGCTCGACGATCTCGTGATCGCGAGCTTCACCACCGGCCCCGGCTCGGCAACGCTGCCGATCCGGATCTATTCGGAGGTGCGGCTCGGGGTAAAGCCCGAGATCAACGCGATCTGTACGCTGGTGATCGCGCTGATCGCGGTCGTCATCGTCATCGCCTCGCTCGCCTCGAAACTGTCGAGCTCGCAGGGCGAGAGCGCCGCGCCGCTCTAAGTCGTCATTCCGGGGCGCGCGTAGCGCGAACCCGGAATCCATTGTTCAGCGGGGTACGTGGCGGAATGGATTCCGGGCTCGCGCCAAGGGGCGCGCCCGGAATGACGTTGATTACGACTTCACCGCGCCCGCGGTGAGCCCGCCCACCATGTAGCGGCGGAAGGCGTAGTAGATCGCGGCCGGCGGCAGCGCGTAGATGAAGCCGGTGGTCATCAGCAGCTCCCAGGGCGAGTCGTCGGCGGCGAGGAAGTTGCCGAGCGCGACGGGGAGCGTGATCTCGCGGTCGTTCGACAGCAGCAGGAACGCGTAGAGATATTCGTTCCAGGCGAGCAGCACCGCATAGGTGCCGATCGCCACCAGCGAGGGCATCATCAGCGGCAGATAGACCAGGCGGAAAATCTGGAGCGTGGTGGCGCCGTCCATCACGGCTGCTTCGTCGAGCTCGACCGGCAGCTTGTCGGAGGCCTGCTTCAGCACCCAGATCGCGTAGGGCGAGGCGATCGTCACCATGGCGAGGATCAGCGACCAGTGATTGTTGAGCAAGCCGTAATTGGCCATGGTGCGGTACATCGGCACGGCGAGGAACGCCGCGGGGATGAAGTAGGTGAAGAGCGCCAGATTCATCACGATGCGCCCGCCGGGCACGCGCAGCCGCGAGATCGAGAACGCCGCTGCGGTGGCGATGAACAGTGTCATCACGCCGACGGCTGCGGCGATCAGCGTCGAGTTCCAGAACTGCACGTAGAAGTCGCGCAGGAAGTAGTGCTGCTGATTGAACACGATCGAGAAGTTGTGCAGCGTCGGATGGTCCGGCCACAGCTTGCCCGAGAACGCGTCCTCCTTCGGAGAGATCGCGAACAGGAACATGTGGTAGATCGGGATCATCGTCCAGAGGAAGACGGGAATACCGATCAGCAGCAACCGCGCTTCGGTCGCGACTTCGCGCAAGGTAGGGAGCTTCATCGCGACAACCGTTTCATCATGAAGTACACGAGCGGCAGCACGAACGGCATCGCGCAGACGATGGAGGCCATCGCGAGCGAGAGCTGGTCGAGCCGGAGATAGCGGATGCCGAGCGTTGCCAGCACATGGGTGAGGTCGGCCGGCCCGCCGCCGGTGAGCAGGTAGACGCTGTTGAAGTCCCCCAGCGTCCAGATCATCGAGAGCAGCGTGCAGGTGACGTAGAGCGTCTGCATCGATGGCCAGGTGATGTAGCGGAATTTCTGCCACCAGCTCGCGCCATCAACCTCGGCGGCCTCGAACAGGTCATGCGAGATCGCAAGACGGCCGGTGATCAGGATCAGCGTCCAGAACGGCAGCGACTTCCAGATATGCACGGCGATTGCCATGGTCAGCGCCACGGTCGGATCGTTCAGCCAGTTGGGGCCGTCATCGCCGGTTAAGGTGAATATGAGGTGATTGACCATGCCCCATTCGGGATTGAGCATGAAGCGGACCGACAGGATGGTCGGGATCGACGGCACCGCCCAGGGCAGGATGAAGATCACCGAGAGCCATTTGATCCAGGTGCGCTGCTGGGCGAAGAAGCCGGACAGGAACAGCGCGATCAGCATCTTGATGTTGATGCCGATGACCAGGAAGATCAGCGTGTTGACCGCGGCGCGTGCGAAAATCGGATCGTTGTAGAGCGCGACATAGTTTTCGGGAGCGCGCGCCAGCCACAGCCCGTAACCGACGGGATAGACGACGAAGGCAAGGAAAACGAGCAGGTAGGGCGCGAGCAGCACGATGCCCCAGACCTGCGCCGGCGTTAGCCGCGACGACAAGGGCGGGGAGGGCATGGCCTGATCGCCAGAGAGCGTAATCGCCATTCTTTAGGACTCTTTGAACGGACTGCCGACCGCGTGATGCGGCCGGTGATGGTTTATCGCCTCTCCCCGCGGCGCGGGGAGAGGTGAGGATGATTTAGCCCGCGACTTGCTTGATGCGGACGATCAGTTCGTCGACGGCCTTGTCGACCGGGACCTTCTCGCTCACCACCCGGTTCATCGCCTTGGCCCACACGTTCTCGTTGTTCAGGATTGTGAACTTCCAGTTCTTGGTGAAGTCGAACGGCGCGGTGCCGCCCATGAACTGGTTGTAGACCGCCTTGCGGTGCCGGTCAGCCTGCCAGAACGGGCTGGCCTGGCTTTCCTTCGTCACCGGGAACCAGCGGCCGAGCGCGCCTTCGATGTAGGGGCGGACATTCTCTTCCTGAAGCAGGAAGCTGAGGAACTGCTTGGCCTCGGCCTTGTTCTTGGCCGCGGTGAAGATCAGGCCGGTTTTGACGTCGGAGCGGTACTTGATCGTCGAACCATCCGGCGCCTTCGGGAAGGACGCGGTGATGATGTCCTGCTCGTAGGCCTTCTTGCCGGCTTCGCGCTGCTCGGGCGTGAGCGCCTGGTTCTGGGAGTCCTCGTACCACTTTGCCGCGATCGAGATCGTGAAGTTGTGCGTCATCACGATCGTCTTGTTGTGGAAGGCAACGTTGTTGTCCGGATCCTTCCAGGTCGTGGACGAGGGCGGCGTGCAACCCTTGATGTAGGTGTCGGTGTAGTCCTTCATCGCCTTGATCAGGCCGTCGCGCACCTTGGGATCGTCGACCAGGAGCTTGCCGTCGTCGTCGACCAGCTTGACGTGGTAGGCGTCCATGAAGGTGTAGAACGATTGGAAGGCGTCGGTCGATTCCACGCCCATCGGCTGACCGACTGCATAGATGCGCTGGCCGGTCGCCTTGCGGATCGCCGGCTGCACCTTGTCGCACCAGAACGACCAATAGCCGTTCCAGTCGGTCGGGATGTCGCTCTGCTTGAAGCCGGCCTTCTCCAGCATGTCGTTCCAGATCTGGACGTGCATGCTCTGCTGCTTCAGCGGAAAGCCGTAATAGGCCTTCTTCTTGGCGACGTCGTTGTAGAGGATCGACGCTTCCAGTGTGTTCGGTGCGAACCGATCCTTGATCGGCTCCATGACGTCAGACAGATCCTCGAGCTTGCCTTCGTAGGCCCACTTGCCCTGCGCCTGCACGTCATAGGAGTCGGAATAGGCGATATCCGGCACGGTGCCGGCATCGAGCGCGGCCACCGTCTTCGGAATCATGTCCTGAATCGCATACTGCGACAATTCGACCTTGATGCCGGTCTTCTCTTCAAACTTCTTGATGGCCGCGATCAGCGCGTCGTCTTCGGACCGATAGAAGCCCTTGCCCCACCAGACCGTGATCGTCTTCTGCTGCGCAAATGCGGGTGCAGTGGCCGCAAACAGCCCGACCGCAGCAACCGCGAGTGATAATGCGCCAATAACCTTGGATCTCACGTTTTTCTCCCTCAAACGACCGGCATTTTAACCGGTTGGCTAAAACACTAGCGCATGGCCGTGGGCCGATCTAGCGGCTTCTTGTCCGACCTAGGTCTGGGGTGAGGCCTGTTGAGATGCGTCAGTCGCGCATCGATCCAAACGCCGCATTAATTCGCCCTGATCAATTCGCGACGTGCCCGGCCTCGATCCGAGCGACAACATCAAAATGATTGCGGATCAAATTCGCCTCTGACGCTGCTGAAGTCCGTTACGGCTCAAGCTGGCAATCAAAGATGCCAAAGTGTCGCCTTAGCGGGTCCGAGGTCTGGCATTGAAGCACCTCGATCGGTCGTCCTCCGCGATCGATCGGACACCAGGACCGCGCACCCGATCGGCTCAGGACTAGTTCGACTTCGCGCTCTCTTTGGCATTCTCCGCCGTCGGCGACACGTCCGGCGCGGGGCGCTTGCCGCTGCCGGTGATGCGTTCGATCGCGGAGCGCACGGCATCGCCGGTCTTGCGATCCTTCAGCATGTCGAGCAGGGGCGCCGAGGCCGGCGAGCGGCGGATCAGGCTCTCCGGGTCGGGGAAGATCAGGGGGTCGTCCCAGGGGCCCTGCACCACGAAGGGCAGCTCGAAGCCGGAACTGGTGTTGAGGCTCGCCACGCCCTTCATGTCGTATTCGCGCGTCGGGACCGACGCGGTGCCGGTCAGCGTGATCTTGGCCGAAGGTCCTTCGACGCGGATGTCCTCGGCGGTGGCGATCCCGTCGGCGAACTTCACCGAAATGGTGAGATTGTCGTACGGCGTCGAGCCGTTGCGGAAATTGCCGCCGCCGGACAGCGGCCGCCGCTCCAGCCGTTTCAAGAGCTGCTCGGCGTTGAAGCCCGAAATCGCGCCGTCATGCCCGATCACGCTGGCGGTGCCGTCGAGCGATTGGGCGAGGCCGAACGGGCTCGAGCCGGAGGCGACGAGCGACACGTTGATGTTGCCGCGGCCGGACAGCTTGTTGATGCCGAACAGCTCTGAGGTGCAGGCCTGGAGGTCGACATCGGTGAACTGCAATTGCGCCTTGACGTCGGCGACGGTGTCGGAGCGCGCGATGCCGAACGAGCCCTTGGCAATGCCGCCATAGACCTGCGCCTCGCCGACCGAGAGCGCCAGCGTGCCGTTGCGCAGGTTCGCGCCGATCGCGGTGCGGCCGAGCTTCGACGGCCCGACTGTCAGCCGCGCCGCCGACAGGCGCATGTCGAGGTCGGTGGTCGACAAGCCGTTGAGATCGAACAGCTGCCTGTTCCAGTCGCGCGCGCCGCTTGCCAGCAAACGGAAGGTGGAGATGTAGGGCGTGAAGTCGAGGGCATCGGCGGCCAGTGTCGCCTGCAACGTCTGCCGGCCGTTATTGGCGTAGGTCATCACGCCCTCGGCGACGTTGCCGTCGAGCTCGACATTGACGTTGGTGAGCGCGATCGAGGCGCCCACGACATTGGCCCGCGCCTTCAGCGCGAAGCGGCCGAAGCCGCCGCTGCCGGGCTGCGGCTGGCCGGTCCAACGCAGCGCGTTGCGCAAGGACGGGCTGTCGATCGTGAGGGTGCCCTCCATCATCGGGCTGGTGCGGTTGGCGACGCTGCCGTCGAAGGCGAGCTTGAGCGGCGCGCTGGCGATCCGCGCCTTCAGCCCCGAGCGGTCGCCCGAGAGAGCGGCAACGAAATCGGCGAAGCTGATCGAGCCGTCGACGCGCTCGCCGCGCCAGTCGAACTGCCCGGTCGCGGCAAAGGACCGCGAGATCGAGGGCCAGGCCAGCGACAGGTCGATGTCCTCGAGTTTCTCGGTGGCGTGGGTGGCGACATCCTCGTAATTGAGCACGCCGTCCTGGATCCTGATCTCGGAGAACGAGACCTGGTTGTCGGCGCCGGGCTTCATCGTGCGCGCGATGGTCTGGATGAAGGGCGTCCAGTTGCTCTCGCCGTCCGGCTTGAGGCTGACATGGATATGCGGCCGCAGCAGCATCAGGTCGGCGATCTCGAACCGTTGCAGCAGTAGCGGCAGCAGCCGCAGATTCGCGGTGAGTACGTCGACATGCAGCGCCGGATCGCTGGTGCCGCCGCCCTTGAGGCCGACATCGTGGAAGGAGATGTAGCTGGCCGGCAGAAGCGAGATGTCGATCGCGCCTGCGACATTGAGCTCGAGCCCGGTGACGTCGCGGATCTGCGCCTCGACCGCCTGGCGCAGCGCGTCGCGGTTGATGAGCCATGAGGTCGCGATCAGGGCGATCAGCACCACGCCGAGCAGCGCCGCGATCGGCGTCCCGAGGCGCTTCATTCCTTGGGCCATGGTCAATGGCGTGTCCTGATCGGGTTGGTCGTTGGAGCCAGTAGGGCGGGCCGGAAAACCTGCGCGCCCATACCCAACCCCCGCAACTTGATGGGTTTTCTTGTCGCTTTCAAGGCCGCGGGCCGGTTATGCCCACGGCGTGGGCAGCTTCTATCATCGGTCGGCGGGGCGGAGAACCCCGTATCATTGACGGCCTCGGACCATTTCGCCTAATAATCGCCGCGAATGAAGGGCGCGCGACGCCTCCAAGCCGAAGGTTTCCTGCATGAACAAGGTTTATCCCGACGCCAAGTCGGCTCTCGACGGCATTCTGAAGGACGGCATGATGGTCATGTCCGGCGGCTTCGGCCTCTGCGGCATCGCCGAGGAGCTGTCGGACGCGATCCGCGACTCCGGCGTCAAGGGCCTCACGGTGGTCTCCAACAATGCCGGCGTCGACGGCATCGGCCTTAGCCGCCTGCTGGAAACCCGGCAGATCAAGAAGATGATCTCGTCCTATGTCGGCGAGAACAAGCTGTTCGCCCAGCAATTCCTCGCGGGCGAGCTGGAACTCGAATTCAACCCTCAGGGCACGCTCGCCGAGCGCATTCGTGCCGGCGGCGCGGGCATCCCGGCCTTCTACACCAAGACCGGCGTCGGCACGCTGATCGCCGAAGGCAAGGAAGTGAAGGAGTTCGACGGCGAGAAGTATCTGATGGAGCGCGGCCTGTTCGCCGACCTCGCCATCGTGCACGCCTGGAAGGGCGACACCGCCGGCAACCTCATCTACCGCAAGACCGCGCGCAACTTTAACCCGATGATGGCGACTGCCGCGAAGATCACGGTGGCCGAGGTCGAGCATCTGGTTCCGGCCGGCGAACTCAATCCCGACCACATCCACACGCCAGGCATTTTCGTGAAGCGCATCGTCGAGGTCGGCACGGCCAAGAAGCGCATCGAATTCCGCAACACCCGCCCGCGCCCGGCAGCTTAAGAGATCAGGAGAGCGACATGGCCTGGACCCGTGAACAGATGGCCGCGCGCGCCGCGAAGGAATTGCGCGACGGCTACTACGTCAATCTCGGCATCGGCATTCCGACGCTGGTCTCGAACTACATCCCGGACGGCATGGATGTCAGCCTGCAGAGCGAGAACGGCATGCTCGGCATGGGACCGTTCCCCTATGAGGGCGAGGAAGATGCCGACCTCATCAACGCCGGCAAGCAGACCGTGAGCGAGCTGCCGTCGACCGCCTATTTCTCCAGCGCGGATTCCTTCGGCATGATCCGCGGCGGGCACATGGATCTGTCCATCCTCGGCGCCATGCAGGTCGCCCAGAACGGCGACCTCGCCAACTGGATGATCCCCGGCAAGATGGTCAAGGGCATGGGCGGCGCGATGGACCTCGTCGCCGGCGTCAAGCGCGTCGTCGTGGTGATGGAGCATTCGGCCAAGGACGGTCCGAAGCTCCTGAAGACGTGCAACCTGCCGCTGACCGGCGAGCGCGTAGTCGACATGGTCGTCACCGATCTTGCCGTCTTCACCATCGACAAGCACGGCGACGGCGGCATGGCCCTGATCGAACTCGCCGACGGCGTCTCGCTCGACGAGGTCAAGGCCAAGACCGAGGCCGAATTCCGCGTCGCGCTGAAGAACACGTAAGGTTTCGCGAATGGGCGCGCGCATGACGATACGGTCTGCGCGTCCCGACGATGCCGATTTCATCGCGAGAACCATCTTGTCAGCGCAGCGCGGCTACCGGCCGCGCGGCTGGTTCGATGTCGCGCTCGGCTGGCCCGAGGTGCAGTGCCTGGATTTCATAGCGCGAATCGCGGTCGCACGCGCGGTGTCGATGTGGCACGTCTCGCAATTCATCATCGCCGAAGTCGACGGCAAGCCGGCTGCCGCACTCTGCGCGCTGCTTGCAGCCGGCACGGGACCTGCGGCCTGGCGCGCAGTCGAGGAGGTCGCAGGAACGACCGGGCTCGCCGCGTCGGAGCTGGAAGCGATCCGGCAGCGCGGCGCTTATGTTCGGGGCTGCTGGGTGCAAGGCGGCGAGGGTGACTGGATGATCGAGCATGTCGCGACCGATCCCGCTCATCGCGGCCGCGGCCTGGTGCAGGCGCTGATCGCGCGTGCATTGGACACCGGCAAGGCGGCCGGCTTTGCGCGGGCAACCATTTCGTTCTTGATCGGCAATGACGCCGCCGAGCGCTGCTACAGCAAAGCGGGATTTGTCTTTGCGGAAGAGAAGCGTGATCCCGCCTTCGAGGCCTTGATCGGCGCACCCGGCTTTCGAATGTTCGCGCGGGCGATTTGATTGATCTCGCGGAGCTGTAGGGTGGGCAAAGGCGCGAAGCGCCGTGCCCACCATTTCTCTGCGATTGCGGCGGTAGTGGTGGGCACGCATCGCTTTGCCCACCCTACGGCGCCCATGCGGGCGGCACGTCCGCATCCATATCGTCATTGCGAGCGCAGCGAAGCAATCCAGAGTCTTGCCGCGGAGACGGTCTGGATTGCTTCGCTGCGCTCGCAATGACGGCGTGTGTGGCGCGGTCGCTCCTCCAATTCACATATCAACGCATCGACATCTACGACCTCGCCGTCCACACCTTGCCGAGCCGCGCCGACACGCTCGCGACCCACGACGTCTCCTCGCGCACCAGGCGGAAGCCGAGATTGGCGGGCGGCACGCCTTGCGCGCAGCCGCCGGCGCGGGCGTCGCGGATGAAGTCGGTGACGTAGGCGCGGTGGGCGCCCTCGACGACGCGCACACCGCAATTCACGGTCTGCGGCGCGGGCTTGCCGCTCTCGTCGACTCGCGAGCGCACGAAGCAGGTCGAGGTCCACTCCCAGACATTGCCGGCGAGATCTTCGACGCCGTGCTCGTTCAGGCCAAACTTGCCGAAAGGATAGGCCGTGGTGTCGGAGAGGTCGCGATCGGACTCGCGCTCGTAGCGGCTGATCCAGCGTTTTGACGGGTCGTTCGCATCCACCGGCAGGCCGTCGTCCTTGAACCTGCTGCCGGCCGCATAGGCCCACTCCGCGTCGCTCGGCAGCCGCCACGTCTGGCCGGTCCTGCGCGACAGCCAGATGGCATAGGCTTGCGCATCGTGCCAGCTCACCTGCACCGCGGGACGATCGGGCGCGAGCACGACGCCGCGGTCGAGCGCGCGGCACGCGCCGTCGTATACGCAGAGCTGGTAGTCAGCCGATGACACCTGCTGCTGCATGATTGTGAGCGGCTTTGCAAAACGCACGTCGCGCAGCGGCGCTTCCGCCTGCTGGCCGCCGCGCGTGAAGTCGCCGGCGGCGCGATAGGAGAGGTGGCCCCGCGCGATCTCGACGGTCGCGGGCTCCGTCGCCGTGCCTTGGATCGTCATGTCCGAGACCAGCGGCGCAACGGCGATCGGCCCTGCGAGCCCGGCAACGCAGGCCAGTGCCAACTTCAGCTTGAATGCGAGCAGCATGATCATTCCCCGAAAGAAGAAGGGGCCGGTGATCGCCGGCCCCTTGTCGCGTCTAGTTGGTGCCGGAAGGCGGGACCTCCGCAGGCGCCTTCACCTGCGTCATCAGGTCGTCGTTCCACTTGCCCTCGACCTTGAAGTGGGCGGTGGCACCGAGATCGGCCGCCTCGATCAGATTATGTGTGACATAGGCGTAGATTCCGGGTTGCAGGAACTTGTACATCGCAGCGCCGGCCGAGCCGCCGCGGATGAACCAGGTCTCGAGCCCGGTCTCCGGCGCGTTGGAGAACTTTCCGGTCTCCCAGACATAGTCGCCATGGCCGCCGATCAGATGCGGACGGCTGTCGCGATTGGCCTGCGAGTGCACGATCAGCACGTTCTCGCCGACATTCGCGGTCAGCGCATTCTTGCCGGTGAGCGCGCCGACCTTGCCGTTGAACACGACGTGGCTCGGAATCAGCTTCTTCATCACCTCTTCGGTGTCGGTGTAGGCCTCGCCGGGCGAGTCGTAGGACTTGAAGTTGCCCTTCTCGTCACGCGGCACGTACATGTCCTGCTCGCCGATGTAGTAAACCTTGTCGTATTTCAGCGCGTGGCCCTTGCCGTCGTTCAGGCCGTCGCGCGGCAGCACCATCACAGCGCCGTTCATGCCGGAGACGACATGCCAGGGGATCATCGGGCCGCCCGGAGCGCAGTGATAGACGAACACGCCGGTCTTGGTCGCCTTCCAGCGCAGCACCACCTGCTCGCCGGGGTTGACGAGCGTGAGTGCGGCGCCACCGAGTGCACCAGTCGCGGAGTGGAAGTCGATGTTGTGCGGCATGGTGTTGGTCGCGGGATTGACCAGCGTCACCTCGACATAGTCGCCCTCATGCACGACCATCAGGGGACCCGGCATCGAGCCGTTGAAGGTCATTGCCTGGAAGGTGGTGCCCTTCTCGTCGATGACGACCTTCTTCTCCTGGATCGTGAGCGTGAACTCCATGATCTTCGGGCTCAGCTTGGTCGCCTGCTCGTGCGCGTGCACGAAGGGCGGTGCGACCAGTTCGATCTTCTGCCGCGGCAGCTTGAGATCGTCGGCGGCAAGAGCGGGAGTCGCCAGCATGAGGGCGGTCGCGGCGGCGCTGATCAATGCGGCTCTGCGGGTGAACATCGGAAGCATCCTTCATCTGAAAAGGTTTTGATGACGGGATGCAGTGTGCGCCGATCACGGCAAGATGATTTGCGCTGCAACAACCTTTTTCCGAATTCGCCTCCGTGAAGATACTTAAGAGGTTTACCGAGCGGTGTCGGCGACGCGAATGATACGATGACATGCCGCGCGCGACATCAGTCGCGCCAGCAGCAAATCGTTCGCATGTTCAGTTGCGCTTGGTCGTGAATGTCTGAAATCGTGGACTAGAGCAGCTGGATCGCCAGCCAGACCGTCCCCCAGACCGCAAGGGACAGCGCCGCGAAGATCGAGGCCATGACGGCCAGCACACGCATCAAATGGGCGGCGCCGGTTGTGGGTGCCGCCGGGACGGGTCGGAAATCGTCGAAGCGCGGGATATGACCGCGAACGCCGAGCAGCCAGAGAACGAGTTCGAGCGCGAACGGCGCCATGGCGTCATCTCCGAAAGGAACAAATGATTGAACGTCAGAATGGCCGGAATCCGGCGCTCCGACTTTGAGCGAGCGCAAGGTCGCCTCGGCAAATCCGGGCTAGCTGAACCCATTCCGGGACTTGCCGCGACCGTTCGCAGCCGGCATTTACGAATGGGTAAGACATGAGAACCGATCTCGCGGCGAGCTACGGCGAGGAACGTCTGCCGCGCTACACCAGCTATCCGACCGCACCGCATTTTTCGCGCGCCATCAGTGCCGGCACCTACGCGACCTGGCTGGCCGAGATTCCGACGAACGCCAGCGCCTCGCTGTATCTGCATGTGCCGTTCTGCCGCGAGATGTGCTGGTACTGCGGTTGCCATACCCAGATCGTACGCCGCGACGGGCTTATCGCGGCCTATCAGCGCACGCTCCGCAGCGAAATCGAGCTGGTCGCTGAAAAGGTCGGCCGCCGCATCAAAGTCGAGCACATCCATTTCGGCGGCGGCACGCCGACGATCATGAAGCCGGAAGCCTTTGCCGAGTTGATGGCGACGATGCGAAAGGCGTTCTTCGTGCTGCCGTCGGCCGAGATCGCGGTCGAGATCGATCCGCGGACGCTGACCGCTGACATGGTGGAGGCGATGCGGCTCTCCGGTGTCAACCGCGCCAGCCTCGGGGTGCAGAGTTTCGACCCCGTCGTGCAGCGCGCGATCAACCGTGTGCAGAGCTTTGAGCAGACCGCCTCCGTCGTCGACATGCTCAGGCGCGCCGGCATCAAGGGGATCAATTTCGATCTCATCTATGGCCTGCCACACCAGACCATCGCCTCCTGCCTCGATACCGTGCGGCGCGCGCTGACGCTCGCACCGGAGCGATTCTCGGTGTTCGGCTATGCGCATGTGCCCGATTTCAAGAAGCACCAGCGCATGATCAAGGAGAGCGCCTTGCCTGACGGCCCGGCGCGCCACGACCAGGCCTGCGCGATCGCCAACGCGCTGAAGGAGGCCGGCTACGTTCAGATCGGGCTCGACCATTTCGCCAAGGCAGACGATTCCATGGCCGTGGCCTTCAGGGAGGGCACGCTGCGACGCAATTTCCAGGGCTATACCACCGACAGCAGCGAGCTCCTGCTCGGCTTCGGCGCGAGCGCGATCGGACATCTGCCGCAAGGCTATGTTCAGAACGAGGTGCAAATCGGCGGCTATTCGCAAAGCGTCGTCGCCGGCCGCTTCGCGACTGCAAGGGGCTATGGTCTCACCGACGATGACCGGCTGCGCGCCGACATCATCGAGCGCATCATGTGCGAGTTCAGCGCCGATCTCGGCGCGATCTGCGCGCGCCACGGCACGGCGCCCGAAGCGATGCTGAAGTCGGCGCCGCGGCTCAAGGAGCTGGTCTCCGACGGCGTCGTCAGCCTCGACGGTGATCGGCTCGCCGTCGCCAGCGACGCGCGCTTCCTGGTCCGCAGCGTCGCCGCCGCGTTCGACGCGCATCTCGATGCGGCGAAGCAGTTGCACAGCCGGGCCGTGTAGCTCATCTCCTCGTCATTCCGGGTCGAGCGAAGCGAGAGCCCGGAATCCATCGGGCAACAGATGACGTGGAGAAATGGATTCCGCGTTCGCGCCAAAAGGCGCGCCCCGGAATGACGAGTTGGGACTTCGCCCCAGCTTGCGCTTCGACAAAGATATCGCGAGCCACTTCGCTATCGTCGTTACGGAACGGAGTTGTCCATGCCCTTCCGATCCGACGATCTGGTCGATGACATCATGCGGAGTGCGCCGCACACGATCCGGGTGTTTCTTGCCTTCAGGATGGCCTGTGTCGGTTGTCCGATCGCAACTTTCCACACGGTGGATGACGCCTGCCGCGAGCATGGCATCGACCGCGACAAGTTCCTGGCTGCGCTGTGCGAGTGCGTACCGGCGTGAGGCGGGATTGGAATGCGCGCGGGTGCGCGCGGATTCCCGGGTGAGGGAGGGCTTTCGCCGTAAGCGGAGGCGCCCTCATCCCTATCTTCCGAGGCGGCGGAGGCCCCGCAGCGCTGCGCTCACGCCGGCCCGCTGTCCGGGTTCCGCTCCGCAAGGGTGACGATCCTGTGCGGGTCGCGCAGGATGATGCGCTGACGGCCGCTCTCGACAAGGCCCTGCTGTTCCCAGCCGCTGAGGATGCGGCTGACGGTGTGCAGCGTGGTGCCGGTCATCTGGGCGATGTCCTGGCGGCTGATCGGGAAATCGATCTCGATGCCATGGTCGAGTTTCTTGCCGGATTGTTTCGCCAGCCGCAGCAGTGCATGCGCGACGCGCTGCTCGACCTGCTGGGTCGACATTTCCAGGATACGCGTATGGCTTTCCTGAAGGCGCGCCCCGACGGTTTGCAGCGTGCCGCTGGCAAGCGATGGAAACCGCTCCACCAGCCGCGGCCAGGCGGCGGTCGGCCAGATCAGGACCACGCTGTCGTCGACGGCGGTCGCGGTCGCCGGATATTGCGTAAGGCCAAGCGCCATCGCGAGCCCGAACGTCTCGCCTGGCGCGACATAGCGCACGACGATCTGCTCGCCGGTCGGCGTGGTCTTGGCCGCGCGGACGTGGCCGTGCAGCAAGAGGAAGAATCCGTGCGCATCCGCGCCCTGCTCGAAGATGGCGCTGTTCTTCGGATAGCGCGCCGAGCGGGCCTCGCGAAGGATCTCCTCCAGATCCTCGGTCTTGAAGCCCGCAAAGAGCGGCAAATGTGCAACCAGCGACGTATCGACCTTGGCCATGCTGCCTCCATGCGCGGCGCTCGCGCAGTGTGATGGCACCTCTAATCGTCGGACAGTTTGCGATAGCGCAAAACGGGCGGGCCGGGCGGCGTTATTTTTCCTGACAACCGTCCGATGTTCCTGGAGTTGCCCCATGGCTGGCGCCCGATCCCGCAATCCGCAAGGCTGGCCGCTGTTTGCCCACAGTTTCCGCCCCTTTTTCCTGTTGGCCGCAATCCAGGCCGCGCTGTCGATCCTGGTCTGGCTGCCGATGTTCTATGGCGAAGTGTCGCTGACCTCGGCCTTTGCCCCGCGCGACTGGCATGTCCACGAAATGCTCTATGGCTTCCTGCCGGCGGTGATCACCGGGTTCCTGTTCACGGCGATCCCGAACTGGACCGGACGGCTGCCGATCCAGGGGCCGTCCCTGGGCGCGCTGGTGGCGGTCTGGCTCGCCGGACGCGTGGCTGTGACCCTGTCGGCCGAGCTCGGCTGGGCCTTTGCACTCCTCATCGATGCCGCATTCCTGGCGCTGGTCGTCGCCGCGGCGGCGCGCGAGATCATCACCGGCGGCAATTGGCGCAATTTGCCCGTGGTGATTCTCGTGCTGGTGCTGCTCTCCGGCAACGTCGCCTTTCATCTCGAAGCGCATATCGAGGGTGCGGCCGATATCAGCATCCGTGTCGGCATCAGCGTCGTCGTGCTGCTGATCGCGCTGATCGGCGGCCGCATCATCCCGAGCTTCACCCGCAACTGGCTGGTCAAGGTCAATCCCGGCCGCCTGCCGGTGCCGTTCGGCCGCTTCGACGGTGCGGTGATCGGTTGCAGCGCGCTCGCGCTCATCGCGTGGATCGTGGCGCCGCTAAGCGTCGTCACCGGTGTTGCGATGGCCGCTGTCGGCACGCTGCATCTGGTCCGCCTTGCGCGCTGGGCCGGCGACCGCACCTCGCGTGAGCGGCTGCTCCTGATCCTGCATGTCGGCTACGTCTTCGTCCCGCTCGGCTTCCTCCTGCATGCCGCGGCCGCCTTCGGCGCCCTGCCGGCGAGTGCCGGCATCCACGCCTGGATGGCGGGTGCGGCCGGCGTCATGACGCTGGCGGTGATGACACGCGCGAGCCTCGGCCATACCGGGCAAGCGCTGACGGCCTCAGTGGCGACGCAGGCGATCTATGCCGCGATCATCACCGCGGCGGTGGCGCGGGTCGCCGCGGTGGTGTGGCCGGCGCATGGCGACGTGCTGCTGCATGTTGCCGCTTGCGGCTGGATTGCCGCCTTCCTCGGCTTTGCCATTGCCTTCGGTCCGCTGCTCCTCGGGATGCGATGGCGTGCGCTCGCCACTGCGCGCGCGGTCGCGCCGGCGCGCTGACTTAAGCGGCGGTTGCCGTTGAGGCGTGCAGCCGCACACCCCTGCGCCATTCGGTGATGGTGCAGCCGAAGCGGGTGCGGAACCAGCGCGCCATGGCGCTTTGTGCGGAAAAGCCGAGCTGCGTGGCGATCGCCGCCAGCGGCCGGGCGGGATCCTCGATCAACTGGGTCACGAGCTCGGCGCGGCGTGCATCGAGGATGGCCGAGAAGCTGGTGCCGGCTTCGGCCAGGCGCCGGTGGATGGTGCGGCGGGTGCAGGCAAGGTGCTCCGCCACGCGCTCGACCGTGCAGTCGCCGGTCGCGAGCAGGGCGCGCACGACCTCGTCAACCTTCTGCTCCCAGCTCGCGGGCCGCGTCTCGATCGCCTCGATCCGCTTGCGCAGATAGCTCGCGATAAGCGGATGCGCGCTCGGGATTCGACGGTCCATGTCGTGGGCCGACAGCAGGATCGCGTCGTCACCGGCGTTGAAGGTCACGGAGCAGCCGAAGAATTCGCGATAGCGCTTGCGGTCGCGCGGCGGCGGATAGTGCAGATGCACTTCCTGCGGCCGCCAGTCATGGCCGAGCAGCGACTGGATGATGCGGTGGATACTGCCCAGCGCCATGTCGATGGATTGGCGCGGCGCGCTCGGCTGCCGGCCGCGCAAACGCAGCGTGATGGTCACGGTCGTCTTGTTGCGCGTGACGTCGAGCTTCATGCCCTCGTGATGCACGTGGATGAAGCGCGAGAACGCGTCGATCGCATCGCCAATCGTGGCCTGCTCGCGCACGATGAGGCCGACCGAGCCGAAATTGGTCAGGCCGCCGCGTTCGGCGAGACGCAAGCCGAAATCTTCGGCCCCGGAAGCTTCTGCCGATAGTTCGAGCAGGCGACGCAGGCCTGAGACCGCAATCGGGATATCGGGCGTGTCGAGGCAGGCCAGCGGAAGGCGGACCTTGCGCATCATCTGCTTGGGGTCGAGCCCGACCGACCGGGCGACCTCCGGGTAATAGGTCAGGCTTGCGCTGCGAATGAGGTCGGTCATGCGAACCGTTCCTGCCAGCCATTCCTGCAGATGTCCCGAAATGTAAAGTTTCTGTCCCGATCCGTCAAATCCGGGAACCGGGCGGAACATACATAAGGTGGACCGAAGCACAGGCGTGAATGCCGTGCTCATGACGGCGCAAGGCGATGGGGCCGGCGGCCGTCTCATTTGACCAAGACATTGCTGGATCGGGATTATGCCGGGAAACATGCTTTCCAAGGGTGAGGTATTCGTCATCGACACCGATGCAGCCTCGCGCGAACAACTTTCGATGGCGCTGCAGCAGAACGCCTATGACGTGATCTGCTTTGCCGACGGCGCGTCGCTGCTGTCGGAAGCGAAGGCGCGGATGCCGGCCTGCGTGCTCCTGGAGATGCCGCCCGATCGCTCCGGCCTCGACGTGCTCAAGCGCCTGCGTGAAGAGAATTGCATGGCGCCGGTGCTGGTGACGTCGGCGAACGGCAGCATCGCGATGGCGGTCGACGCGATCAAGAGCGGCGCGTTCGACTTCATCGAGAAGCCGTTCCGCACGCACGACATCGTCGAGCGCATCGATGCTGCAATCGATGAGTTTGTCCCGCCGGCTTCGAACCGGCAGCGCTGGCTGACCGGTTGCGAGCCCCTGACCGAGCGCGAAGGCGACGTGCTCGGGCATCTCGCCGGCGGCCTGACCAACAAGGAGATCGCCCGGCGGATGCATCTGAGTGCGCGCACGGTCGAGGGCTATCGCGCCAGCATCCTGCGAAAGGCCGGCGCCAAGAATGTGACCGATCTGCTCCGCCGCATCTTCGGCCAGGGGCCGGCTCATCAGAGTTAAAGGAGCGGATACCACGCCGCGCTGACGCGTTCCGCGGCCACGGGCCTGCCGCAGCGCCGCCCCACGGAAGCCCCAATCGAACCGGTTCCTTCCCTGCCGCGTCTTACGGCGATGGCGTGGCATTTGTCGTGCGTCCGGCTGGCGGCGCGTGATGGCAGGAGGAATTTCATGCGAACGATTGCAAAGTGTCTGGCGACGACGAGCCTGGTTCTGGTGACCACGGCGGCCGCGTTGCCGGCCTGGGCCGCCGATGTGGACGCCACATCGGCCATCGACACCGTCACCGTTTATCCAGATGGCGCGAGCGTCACCCGCGTCATCACGCTGGACCTTTCTTCCGGCGACAGCACGCTGGTCGCCAAGGATTTTCCGCTCTCGCTCGATCCGTCCTCGTTGCGGGTCGAGGGCGAGGCGGGCGCAAAACTCACCATCGGCACGATCGACGCGCGGCCGCCGCGCGCGGCACCTCCCGTCAACCTGCCCGAGCTCGACAAGCGCATCGAGGGTCTCAAGGACCAGCGCGCCGATCTGCAAGGCACGATCGATGCGGCCACCGCCCGGCGCAAGTTCGCCCAGCATTTTGCCGAGGCCTCGCCTGCCGGTCTCGGCGACAAGGGTGAGGCTCGCCCGATCACCGAATGGCGCGCGGCCTTTGCCGCGGTCGCCGAGGAGATCGCGACCGCCGACACCACGATCCGCGACGCCGCGCGAAAGCAGCGCGAGATCGATCGCCAGATCGCGCAGCTGGAAGCGGAGCGCTCCGCCAAGCCGCCGAGCAAGCTGGAGGTCCGGATCGACGTCGCCGCCGCGGCTGCGACGAAGGCGACGTTGAGGGTGACCTATGCGGTGCGCAATGCGCGCTGGATGCCGCTCTATGACGCCCGGCTCGATACCGGCGCGAAGGACCGCAAGCCGCAGCTCGAACTGGTCCGCCGCGCCGAGGTGACGCAATCGACCGGCGAGGACTGGTCCAACGTCACGCTCGGGGTCTCCACGGTCCGCATCGGCCGCGGCGGCAGTGCGCCGGAGCTGAATTCGCTGATCGCCCAATATCCGCAAGTGCCAAGGCCGCTGGCGCTGGGTACTGCCTCGGACCTGGCGCGGCCCGCGCCGATGACGCGCCAGGCGCAATCACCGACGATGGCCAAGATCGCCGAGGCGCCCGAGCAGCGCGAGCGCGCCGACGAGCAGCAGGCCGTCGCCGAGATCGGCGACTTCCAGGCCACCTTCAAGATTCCCGGCCGCGTCAGCCTCGGCGCCGCCGAGGGCGCCAAGAGCCTGCGCATCGCCTCGATGACCGTGCCGGCCGATCTCGCGGTGCGCGCCGCGCCGGTCGCGGATCCCACCGCGTTCCTCGAAGCCAGCTTCAAGCAGACGGATGATGCGGCGCTGTTGCCCGGCAAGGTCGCGATCTATCGCGACGGCGTCTTCGTCGGTCGCGGCAAGATCACGGCCTCGGCCAAGGACGAGACCGTGCGGCTCGGCTTCGGCGCCGACGACAAGGTCAAGATCGAGCGCGCCGTGCTCAAGCGCAACGAAGGCTCGGCCGGCCTCCTGGTCACGACCTCGAAGACCGACGAGCGCGCGTTCAAGACGACCGTTCGCAACGGCCACGACTTCCCGATCAAAGTCGCGATCGAGGACCAGCTGCCGGTCAGCGAGAACGAGGACATCGTCGTCGAGATGCTGCCGTCGACCACGCCCCCGACCGCAAGCAACATCCGCGACCGGCGCGGCGTGCTGGAATGGTCGTTCGATGCCAAGCCCGGCGAGGCCCGGGACATCAATTTCGCCTGGCGTATCCGCTGGCCCAAGGACAAGGGCATGGTGATCGTGCCGGCGGGCTAGAGCCGAAGTGCTGTGCCGTCTTACCTCGCCCCGCTTGCGGGGAGAGGGAGTGCTCCTTCATCGCGGCGACGGCGCGCGCATCGATTGCGGCAACACGTAAGGCACGCGGTCGTCGCCCGTATGGACGACGGCGTCGATCTCGAAGATGTCGCGGATGGTCTCGCGCGTGACGACATCGGCGCGCGGGCCGTCGGCAGCGAGCCTGCCTCCATTCAGCACGATGAGGCGATCGGCGAAGCGGATCGCGAGGTTAAGGTCGTGCAGGATCGCGATCACGGCCGTGCCGCCCGCCGCGCGGCGTCGCGCCGCCTCGACGAGGTCGATCTGGTGGCGCAGGTCGAGGCTCGACGTCGGCTCGTCCAGCAGCAACAACCCTGGCCCATGCGCGGCCTCGCCGCAGGCGAGCTGTACCAGCACGCGGGCGAAATGCGCGCGCTGCTGCTCGCCGCCGGACAAGGTCGGCAATTGCCGTGTGCGGAAATACGTCAGGCCAACCTCGTCCAGGGCGGCGTCCACCAGCCCACCTGCTTCACGCGGGCTGCGATCGCCGGCGCCCATCAGCACGATCTCTTCGACCGTGAAGGGGAAGGTGACGTTGACATGCTGCGACCGCATCGCGCGATGACCCGCGAGCTCACGCGGCGTAAGCTTGCGGATGTCGCGCTGCTTCAGGCGTACCTCGCCCCCGCTCGGACGGAGGTCGCCGGACAAGAGCCGCAGCAGCGTTGACTTGCCTGCGCCGTTCGGGCCGATGATGGCGACCATCTCGCCGGCCGCAACGTGCAGGTCGACCCCGTCGAGCAATGTCGCGCGGCCGACGCGCTTGGTCAGAGCACGTGCTTCGATCACAGCGCTCACAGCGAGGCGAGCCCGCGCTGCCGCAGCAGGATCCCCAAGAAGACCGGTGCGCCGACCGCCGCGGTCAGAATGCCGATCGGCATCTCCGCCGGCGCCACGATGGTGCGCGCCAATGTGTCGGCGCCGACCATCAGGATCGCGCCGAGCAGCACGGAGGCCGGCAGCAGCAGACGGTGCGCCGGTCCGATGACGAGGCGGAGCAGATGCGGCACGACGATGCCGACGAAGCCGATGACACCGCTGATCGAGACCGCAACGCCGGTCATCGCGGAGACCATGACGATCGAAATCCGTTTCAATCGCTCGACGTCGACCCCGCCGTGAAACGCGTCGGCCTCGCCGAGCACCAGCAGATCGAGGCCGCGCGCGATGAAGGCGCAGGCGGCGAGACCAAGTGCGAGCACGGGCGCGAGCACCGCGGCCTTGGCCCAGGTCGCGCCGCTCATCGAGCCCAGCAGCCAGAAGGTGATGTCGCGAAGCTGGCGGTCATCTGCGATGAACACCAGAAGTCCGATGCCCGCATTGGTGATGGCGGTGACGGCGACGCCCGCGAGAAGGAAGATCGCGATCGAGGTCCGCCCGGCGCGGCTAGAGATGCCATAGAGGATCGCGGTCGTCAGCAGCGAGCCCGCGAACGCCGCCAGCGGCAACAGCTCGGCCTGGAGAGCACGCAGTGCTTCGCCGAAGCGCGAATCGGTGAAGACGATCGCGGCGGCCGCGGCGAGCGCACCGCCGCTGGAGACGCCGACCAGCGCGGGATCGGCGAGCGGGTTTCGGAACAGTCCCTGCATGATCGCCCCGGCCGCAGCGAGCAGGCCGCCGACCATCGCGGTCGCCACGATCCGGGGAATGCGGATCGACCACAGCACGAGCTGATCGCGGGCCGTCACGGCATCGGCCACACCGTCGCTGAAAAAGCCGAGCGCCGCTGGCAACCGGGCGAGGGGAATGCCGGCGGCGCCGACGGTCACCGCAATGATCGTCGCAGCCGCGAGTGCTGCGAGCAACACGGAAATCGCAGCCGGCGCGGACCGCCGTCCCGTGCTTGATCGTTGCCGGCTGCGCGCTTCGGTCCCGATCGCCACGCTCATTGCCGGCAATTCGCCGCGGGGAGGGCCGACGTGAACGTGCCGCCCTCCGCGGCCAGTACCGGATAAAGCTTGACCGCCAGATCGCGTGCCGCCGCCGCGGTCCGCGGCCCGAAGCCGAGCAGATAGAGCCCGTCCATCGCGATAAAGCTCTTGTTGGCTGCGACCGGCGTCAGGGCAAAGCCGGCATGAGCGTACACCGCTTCGGCCTGGAGTGATTCCTTGCCGCGCTCGATCGACAGCACGACGTCGGGCTTCGCCGCGACGATCGCCTCGTCGCTGATGATCTTGTAGCCGTCGTAATCGTCGACGGCGTTGGCGGCGCCGGCGAGCTGGATGATCTCGTCGGCCGCGGTCTTGTGGCCGGCAACCATCGCCCGCCCGTTCTGAAGCGACATCACGAACATCACCCGCACCGGCTGCGTCACCCTGGCGCGCAGCGCGCGTAGCTGTGCGAGGTCGGCGCCGACCGCATCGCTCAGGCACGCGGCGCGAGCATCGACGCCCATGGCGTGGCCGACCAGCCTGATCTTCTCGATCAGGCCTTTCTCGGAGAAGGTCTCGGGCACCAGCACCAGCGGCACCTTTGCCGTCTCCAGGACGTCCATGGTCTCGCGCGGACCCGAGCCTTGGATGGCCAGGATCAACGTAGGATTGAGGCCCAGCACGCCCTCGGCCGAAATCTGACGCATGTAGCCGACATTGGGTTTGTCGTGCAGCGCCGCCGCCGGATAGAGGCTCGTGGTGTCGACGCCGACGAGCCGGTTCTCGAGCCCGAGCGCGTAGAGGATCTCGGTGATGGCGCCGCCGATCGAGACCGTGCGTGCGAAGTCTGTGACCGCGACGTCGCGATTGCGCGCGTCATGCACTGTGATGCCGGCGGCGTGCGCGGCCGAGGTGAGTGCGACCGTGCCGGTCAGAAGGAGTTGGATGATGGTGCGACAAAATGTCATTCGAGGTTACTTCGTCAGGATCAGCTTGTTCTGCGAGGTCAGGCGGAGGCGATAGCTGTCCTCGCCATGCGCGATGATGATCTCGCGCTCCGCTGCAAAGAGCTCCCGGCTGTCGATCCTGCTCCCTCGCATGGTCAGGGTTCTCGTTGTTGCAGAAGGGCTTTCTGCCGGCCCTGCCGCACCGCCGATGTTGTCTCCCGAAGTTGCGGACATTGTTGCCGTGATGCGCTTTTGAAATTGAGATGCTGCCTGTTTGTATAAGCGGCGCGACGCGCATTCCAACGGCAGCGATTTACAATCGATATAAATTGCAACCTGATGTCATTGACCGTCAGGGTGTTGCCACGTAACCAATCATGAGAGCGGACAGCGTGTCCGCGTCTTAGACAACTAGCCAGCCAGTCGCTCGCCTCGTGCGGCGCACGCCAGCCAACCAACAAATTGAAATGCAGGCTGGGGCTGGTATGGCTGACGGGGCTAGGTATTCGCGCGCCCTGATTTTGGGCGCGTCGGTGGTTTCAATCGCGGCATTGATGACGCAGAGCGGTCTTGCGCAGACGGCCGAGCCGCAGGCCGAACGCGCGTCGGCGGATCGGCCCAAGCTGGCCAAGCGCAAGCAGGCCAAGCCGCAAGTCGCGCAGCAGGCGGCGCCCGAAGTAATGAACGCCCGCGCGCAGGCAGGCGGCGCTGCGCCGGTTCAGACGCTCGACGCGATTACGGTTGCGGCCTCCAAGACCGAGGAGCGTGCGATTGATGCGCTCGCGCCTGTCAGTGTCGTGACTTCGGCGGAGATCGAGGCGCGCCAGGCCAGCACCGTCGGTGGTCTCATCTATAACGTGCCGGGCGCCTGGGTTCAGAATCGTGGCGATGAGCCGTCGACCTCGATCAACATTCGCGGCTTGCAGGATTTCGGCCGCGTCGCCGTCGTTGTCGACGGAGCGCGGCAGAACTATCAACGCACGGGTCATTTCGCCAACGGCTCGTTCTTTCTCAATCCCGAACTGATCAGCGGCATCGACATCGTCCGTGGTCCGACCGCCAATATCTATGGCTCTGGTGCGATCGGCGGCGTGGCGTCGTTCCGCACCAAGGATATCGAGGACGTCGTCCGCGCGGGCGAGCGCTGGGGCGTCGACGTCAAGACCATCCTTGGCAGCAACTATGGACGCGCGCTCGGCTCGGCCTTCGGCGGTGTTCACGTCAACCCGAATGTGGACGTGTTCGCGGGAGGCACCTACAGCACGCAGGAGAACTACAAGGACGGCACCGGCTTCGAGGTCGCCAACACCGGCAACCGGCTCACCAGCGGCATCGCCAAGTTGACGGTGCGGCCCGCGGACGGTCACGAGGTCAAGCTCGGCACCATCTTCCAGGAAGACATCTACAGCGTTGGCCAGCCGCCACGACGCGCCGGTGACCCCAACTCGACCAACGCGAACGGCACCAACAACCTGAGCGGTACCTCGATCTATGCGTCCAACGTCAAGAACTACACCACGACCCTCGGCTGGAAATACTCGCAGCCGGACGATCAATGGTTCGATTGGGATGCGAAGGTCTACTGGAACCGCACCGAGAACGATCAGATCAAGACCGCACATACCAGCACGACGCCGTCGGTCTATTGCGGCGGGGTGCCCGGCAATGCCGTGTCCGGCTGTATCGGCAGCAACCGCGGATATCTGCTCGATACGATCGGCGTCGACGCGTACAACACGACGCGATTCGAGACCGGAAGCTGGCGTCACGCGGTAACCTACGGCCTGGACGCCTTCCAGGACAAGGTGTCGTCGCGGGATACGACTGGTACATCGGAGGTCACGACGCCTGGTGGCCAGCGTACGCTGTCCGGCGGCTTCGTGCAGTGGAAGGCGAACTACACCTCGATGCTCGAGGTGATCGGCGCGCTTCGTTACGACAACTATCAGCTTTCCTCGGCATCCTCGTCGTCCAGCGGCGACCGTCTGTCGCCGAAGATCACGGTCGGCCTCGTTCCTGCGGCGGTCGTGACGCCCTATGTCAGCTACGCCGAAGGCTATCGGGCGCCGTCGGTCACGGAGACGCTGGTCAGCGGGCCGCATTCCGGCGCCACGATCAACGATTCGTTCTTCCGCTGTCCGTCGGGCACGCCCGGGCCGGGTGCGGATTCGACGTTCTGCTTCGTACCGAATCCCAACCTGCGGCCCGAGGTCGGCAAGAACAAGGAAATCGGCTTCAACATCAAGAAGAACGACCTGTTCACCGCGGGCGATACGCTGCGCGGCAAGATCAACGTGTTCCGCAACGACATCACCGACTTCATCGATCAGGTCGCTTATGGAAACCCGCTCGTGGTTCCGACGGGCCCGCCGCCGGCGCCCAGCATCACAGTGCTGCCGTTCCTGCAATATCAGAACGTTGCGGCCGCGCGCATCCAGGGCGTCGAGGCCGAGGCGATGTATGACGCAAACCTCTGGTTCTTCGGCCTTTCCGGCAGCTTCCAGAACGGCAAGAACCTGCAGACGGGATATGGCCTGTACAGCATTCCTCCGCAGAAAATCACGACGACGGCCGGCGTGCGCCTGCTCGACAGGACGCTGATCCTCTCGGTGATGTGGACGTCGGCGATCGCGAATTACGACATCCCGCCGACCTATACGCCGGCAACGTCGTTCGATCTCGTGAACCTCTACGTCCAGTATCAGCCGACGCAGGATCTCACGCTCAACTTCTCGGTCGAAAATCTTCTCAACCAGTATTACCGGCCCTACGCCATTCCGGTCGGCAGCACAGGCGACACGCAAAACGACGTGAAGTGGGCGAGCGCTGGCGCGGGTCTCGTGATCAAAGGAGGCCTCAAGTACCACTTTGGCGGCACCTAGGGAGTAGGCCGGCGATCCTGTGCAGGACCGCCGTATTGACCTCCGGAGCCACGCTGATGTCCCAGCGTGGCTTCGGTGCATTCTGAAATATCCGATCGGCATTTGCCGATCAGCACGACTGAGAGGAGAAAAGTCGAATGTTCATCGCCATGAACCGGTTTCAGGTGAAGAAGGGCGCGGAGACCGCGTTCGAAACCGTCTGGGCTACGCGCGAATCCTATCTCGGCAGCATGCCGGGTTTCGTCGAGTTTTATCTGCTGAAGGGCCCGGAGGCCGAGGACCACACGCTCTATTCGTCGCATACCACCTGGGTCGACAAGGCGGCGTTCGAGGCCTGGACGCGCTCGGAGGAATTCCGCCGCGCCCATGCGCGCGCCGACAACAGGACCGGCGAGAGCCTCTATCTCGGCCACCCCAAGTTCGAGGGCTTTGAGGTGATCCAGAGCGAGCGCAAGGCCGCGGCCGCCTGAGGCGGAGCACGAAAGGAGCCGGACATGCTGAGCACGGATCTCGCCGATCTCAAAGCGTATATGGCCGACAATCCCGGCGCGGTGATCGAAGACGTCGCGCGCGAGCGCAAGGTCTCGCCGCGCGCGGTGATCGAGGCGCTGCCGTCATCCATGGCGCGTATGAGCGGCGGCGAGCATTTCGCCGCCGCCATGCAGGACATCGCGGAGTGGGGCGAGGTCACGCTGATCGTGCACACCGAAGATGCGATCTTCGAGTTCACCGGCGCGGTCCCTGCCGGAGAGGTCGGCCGCGGCTATTTCAACCTAGTGCAGCCGAAGGGCCTGCACGGCCACCTTCGCCACGAGCGCTGCACTGCGGTCGCCTTCGTCGAGCGTCCCTTCATGGGCAAGATTTCGGCCTTCGTCGCCTTCGTCAACGCCGACAGCGGCATCATGTTCAAGGTCTTTGTCGGCCGCGACGAGACCAGGGCGCTGCGCGCGGACCAACTGCTGCGGTTCCGGCAGCTTGCCGACCGGATCGCGGCGCAGCCCATGGCGTAACGACTTTCGTTCTGTCGGGAGATCAGGATGCAGAGCACTTCCAGGTTTCGGCACATGATCGTATCAATCGCGCTGCCGGCGCTTGCGCCGGCATCGGCCTTCGCCGCGACCGACGCGGCGCTGCTGCCGCGCAACCTGTCGCCCTGGGGCATGTTCGTCAGCGCGGACATCGTGGTGAAGGCGGTGATGATCGGCCTTGCCTGCGCTTCGCTTGTAACGTGGACGGTATGGCTTGCCAAGAGCGTCGAGCTGCGCCGCAAGAGCGCGCTTGCCCGGCAGCGAACGCGCGCGCTCGAAGGCAACATGAAGTTGGCCGAGGCGGCAGAACGGGCCGGCGACGCGCATGATGCGGTGGCTCAGCTCATTCAGTCCTGCGCCAGGGAGGCCGAGCTCTCCGGCGGCGTCCACGACGACGGGCTCCAGGCGCGCGTGGCGCTGCGGCTCGAGCGGGTCGAGGCCGCGATGTCCCGGCAGATCGCGCGCGGCACCGGTGTGCTCGCGACCATCGGCGCCACGGCGCCATTCGTCGGCCTGTTCGGCACGGTCTGGGGCATCATGAACTCCTTCATCGGCATCTCCGAGAGCCACACCACGAGCCTTGCGGTGGTCGCGCCCGGAATCGCCGAGGCGCTACTCGCCACTGCGCTCGGCCTCGTTGCCGCAATTCCCGCCGTCGTGATCTACAATCATCTCGTCCGCGGCATTGCCAATTATCGCGCGTTGCTCGGCGATGCCTCGGCGCAATTGATGCTGATCGTCAGCCGCCAGCGCGACCATCGCGACTTCCGCCTGGCGCGGGCGGCGGAGTAGGCCATGGCCGCGAAGCTCGGCGGACGCTCGCTCTCTGCGCTCGGGTCGCGTGGCGAGGCGAGCGATCTCGACGTCACCCATGAGATCAACGTCACGCCGTTCATCGACGTGATGCTGGTGCTGCTGATCATCTTCATGGTGGCGGCTCCCCTGGCCACCGTCGACATCGGCGTCGATCTGCCCGCAACCGCCGCCGAGCCGCAACCGCGACCAGACAAGCCGGTCTTCGTCACTGTAAAGGCGGATCTCGCGATCGCCGTCGGTGAGGAGACGATTGCGCGCGATGCGCTCAGCCTTTCGCTCGATACCGCAACCAAGGGCCGCAAGGACGAGCGCATCTATCTGCGCGCCGACAAGGCCGTCTCTTACGGCGACCTGATGGAGGTGATGAACATCATGCGCAATGCCGGCTATCTCAAGGTCGCCCTGGTCGGCCTCGACAGAGGCAATTGATGAGCGCGAACGCCTTCGCCCTGCATGAGCCGCTTCGCGACCGCGAGGCGGCGCGATGGAGCGTGTCGGCGGTGGTGATCATGGCACTGCATGTCGGTGTCGTTGCGCTGGCACTCAATTGGCTGAACCGTCCGCCCGAGCAGGGCATCAACCTGCCGGCGATCATGGTCGATATGGCATCGGTGACCTCGGCGCCGCAATCGATGCAGGACGATGTCGCGCCTGGACCTGTGATGCAGGAGGCCGATGCCTCGCCGCCGGAGCCTCTGCTGCAGCAGGCCGTCGAGGAGACCATCGCGCCGACACCGCCGCAGGAGAAGCCGGAGGTCGTGGCGCCGCCGGAGCATAAGCTCGAGCCGGCGCTGGCCAAACCCGAGCCCGCGAAGATGGTGCCGTTCGAAAAGCCCGCGCCGGCGAAGCCGAAGGTGGTTCGGCGCGAGACGAAAAAGCCATCGGAGGCGACGCCCGCGCCGCGCACCAGCGCGCCGCCGCGCGCCGAGCGCGAGGCGCCGATGGCATCCGCGATGAGCGCAGGCGCGGTGGCATCCGTGATCGCGTCCTACAATCAACGCGTCCGCGCGCATCTGATGCGCTTCCACCAATATCCGTCCGGTGCTGGCGGTCAACGCGGCGTTGCCAGGCTGAGCTTCACGCTCAGCCGCAGCGGGCAAGTCACATCGAGCCGTCTCGGCGGCTCGTCCGGCGTCGCCGCCTTCGATGCCCAGGCCATGTCAATGATCCGTCAGGCCTCGCCGTTTCCGCCGGTCCCGCCCGAGATCAAGAACGGCTCCATGAGCTTTACGATCCCGGTGGAGTTCACGGTGAGATAGCGCGGCCTCTTCACCTCGCCCCGCTCTTCTCCGCCGAAGCCTTGGCGAAGGCGGATGCGGAGAGAGGCATAGGCCACCTTTGGTGGCCGTCTAAGAACGCCGAAGCGGAGCTCCGGCTATGTTGCATCGAAGATGCAATCCGGGTGAGGGGGACTCTCCGAGAGTCCGTGTCTCACTTTGACCGCGGAAGCTGCCCCTCACCCCAACCCTCTCCCCGCAAGGGCGGGGAGAGGGGGAGGAGAGAGCGGAGCCTTACTTCGCCTTCAGGAAGTCGGCGGCTTCGAGCAGCATGAACTCGTCGTCATCGGCCTTGTTGGGATCGCGGCTCGACGAGAACGGCAGATTGTTGTCGTTGCCGACGATGATGTGGCTCTCGTCGACCCGGTCGACGTTCTCGATGGTGAAGAACGGGAAGGTGTAGACGCCGTCATTGAGCGGCTTGCGCGCCTTCTTGTCGGGGTCCTGGATCTTCAACAGGTCGATATAGCCGATCTTGCGGACGGGCTTGCCGACATTGGCGTCCGACAGCTCGATCTTGTAGATGCGCTTGAACTTGGCGACGTCGGGGAAGCAGTTCTCGCCGCGCACGCCCTGCGGGCAGGCCTTGTCGGGCGTGCCTTCGCCGTTGTCGCGCTCGATGATGAGGCCGCTGGTCGGATCGATCATGTTGAAGTCGCCGATGGCATTGCCGTTCTGCTCGAACACATACTGCCAGTAGCGGCCGGTGAACTTCTCCGCGGCAACGTCGAATTCGAGGATGCGGGAGGCTTCCTTGCCGTCGACCTTTTCCCAGTCCTTCTTGTCGGCATCCCACAGCGGGCCCTCGAGCAAGCCGTAGAGGAACTTGCCGTCCTTCGACGAGGCAAAGCCCTCATACCCCTTGGATCGGCGCAGGTTGACGTTGGTGTAGGTCGCGCCCGGCGCGCCCGGCGTCGTCACCGCCCAATGATCCGGGGAGCGCACCGGCTTGCCGTCGGCCACCGTCTCGAACACGGCGAGGATCTTGCCGGTCTTGTCGGCTTTCAGGATGTAGGGGCCGAACTCGTCGCCGATCCAGAATACGTCGCCGACGATCTGGAAACCTTCGGTGTCGAAGTCGGAGCCGGTGAGATAGCGCTTCTGCGTATCCTCATGCACGATGCGGAACGGCACGCGTCTGTCGGGATCGTGCAGGAAGATAGTCTCCAGCCGCTCGATCTTGCCGCTGGCCCAATCCATCCTGTAGTGGTTCAGGTACAGCATCGAATCCGGCGAGTTGGCGCGCGCGCCCATGCCGTTGTCGGTGATCACCCAGAAGGTGCCGTCGCCCATCGACTTGATGCCGGAATGGCCCTGCAGCGGCTGCCCCTTGAACGGCAGCGAGACGCCGGTCGGCCGCTCGGCGGACTTGCCCATCACGGTGCCGAGCGCGTCGACGCGCTTGCCCGTGGTGTATTTGCCCGAGGTCTTGAGATCGACGGGCGCGTCCGCCGGCGCGTCGATGAAGGACTCGGCCGGCATCACGACGTGGCCGGCGAGCTTGGCGGGGAATTCGCCTTCATTCTGCGCGAGCGCGACGCTCGCGGTGAGAAGGACGGTTGCGACGGAAGCGAGGAAGGTCGCGCGCATGTGCGTCTCCTGTTGGGGGAGGCCGTCTTATGCGGATCGCGTATTGCAGTTTTGTGAAAGCGGACCAAACGCCGCAGCCGCTTGCTACTCCTTTACCGCGCCGGTGAGTGAGGACACGTAGTAATCCACAAACAGCGAGTAGAAGATCGCAACCGGCAGCGAGCCGAGCAGCGATCCCGCCATCAACGCGCCCCACTGATAGACGTCGCCGGTGACGAGCTCGGTGAGGATCGCGACCGGCACGGTCTTGTTGGCGCCGCTCTGGATGAAGGCGAGCGCGTAGATGAACTCGTTCCAGGACAGCGTGAAGGAGAAGATGCCGGCCGAGATCAGGCCGGGCACGGCGAGCGGCAGTGTGATCCGCCGCAGGATCTGCAGCCGCGTCGCGCCATCGACCAGCGCACATTCCTCGAGCTCGTAGGGGATCGACTTGAAATAGCCGATCAGGAGCCAGGTGCAGAACGGCACCAGGAAGGTCGGATAGACCAGGATCAGAGCCATCGGACTATCGAACAGGCCGAACTGAACCACGACGGTGGCGAGCGGAATGAACAGGATCGACGGCGGCACGAGATAGGCAAGATAGATACCGAGGCCGACATAGGGGCCGCCGCGGAAGCGCAACCGCTCGATGGCGTAGGCCGCGAGCGTGCTGGCGATCAGCGACAGCGTGGTCGAGCCGATCGCGACCAGCATCGTCGTCTTCAGCCAGCGCGGATAGGCGGTCTCGAACAAGAGATGCTTGATGTGGGCGAGCGTCGGCGAGGAGATCCAGAACGGGTTGTGATCCTTGTAGTTCATCAGCTCCGCATTCGGTTTGAACGAGGTGATTGCCATCCAGTAGAACGGAAACAGCAGGATCAGCACGAAGCAGCCGAGTGGCAGGTAGATCATCATCAGCCGCCGCAGCCCGGAATCCCAGGCCATGGTGTCGGGCGCGGTGTTGGCGACGGCGGCCGCTTTCGCGACGGTCTCAGTCATTGCCCTCTCCTTGCTGCCATTTGCGGCGCGCGAGACCGAAATAGGAGAACAGCGTCGCGAACACCAGGAACGGGATCATCGACACGGCGATGGCAGCGCCCTCGCCGAGCTCGCCGCCGGCAATGCCGCGCTGGAAGGCGAGGGTGGCCAAGAGGTGCGTCGAGTTGACGGGACCACCGCGAGTGATGGCGTAGACAAGCTGGAAGTCGGTGAAGGTGAAGATGATCGAGAAGGTCATGACGATGGCGAGGATCGGCATCATCATCGGGAAGGTGATGTAGCGGAAGCGCTGCCAGGAACTGGCGCCATCGAGCATCGCGGCCTCGTAGAGCGAAGGCGAGATGGTCTGCAGCCCCGCGAGCAGCGAGATCGCGACGAAGGGCATGCCGCGCCAGATGTTGGCGGCGATCAGCGAGAACCGCGCCGGCCAGGCCGAGCCGAGGAAGTCGATGTTGGTCGTGCGCCAATGCAGCACGTCGACCAGAAGGTAGGAGATGATCGAGAACTGCGGATCGTAGATCCACCAGAACGCCAGCGCCGAAAGCACGGTCGGTACGATCCAGGGCAACAGCACGATGGCGCGGAGCACGCTCTTGAACGGAAAATGGTTGTTGAGCAGCAGCGCCAGCCAGAAGCCGAGCGCAAACTTCCCGAAGGTCGCAATCGCCGTATAGAACACGCTGTAGAACACCGCGCCCCACCACAGGGGATCGGTGAGCAGGTACTGGAAATTCTCAAGACCGACATAGACGCCGCGCCGCCCGATCGTGGTGTCGGTGAAGGCGAGCCAGATGCCGAGGCCGAGCGGATAGGTGAGGAAGACGGCGAGCAGCCCGAGCGCGGGCGCGAGGCACATCACGATCAGGAACGGCCTGTAGTCGAACAGCCGCACCAGCCACGACGGCTGTCGCAGCGCCAGGGCGTGAGAAGAGAGTGTGGTCACGGACATCGGGTTGTTGTCCTGATTTTGATTGTCACCACACTGTCATTGCGAACGAAGCGAAGCAATCCAGTCTATCTCCGCGGTCACGGTCTGGATTGCTTCGTCGCTTCGCTCCTCGCAATGACGGCGTCTGCTGTCACCGCCGGAAGTACCGCTTGCACCGGCGCTCCGCTTCGGCGGCGGCCTCCTCCGGCGTCGCTGCACCGGTCGCGACCGCAGCACACATCTGCACCAGCACGTAATCGGCGCTGACGGCCCCGGTCGCCGAGGAGATCGGCCCCTTGTAGCCGTCGTAATAGGTGCTGTTCATCGTGTTCTTGAAGATCGCGACCTTGGGATCCTCGCCCCACACCTTGGCCTCGGCATAGGCCGCCAGCGGCTGGGCCCAATAGCCGGAGTTGGCGTTGAGCCACGGCTCGTACTGGTCCTTCTCAAGCATGTATTGCAGGAACGCCTTCGCGGCGTTCGGATACGGGCTGTGCTTGAACACCATCGCATTCAGCGTCAGGCCGGCCATCGGCGAGATCTTCGCATTGCCCTTCGGCAGCAGTTGATGCTCGCTGTCCTCCGCGATGGCGCGGGTGGCAGGATCGTTCTTCAGCGAGAAGTACAGCGAGACGCCGTTGGCCGTCAGCGAGATCTCCTGCGAGGAATATGCGCGGTTGTTGCTCACATCGTTCCATGACGGCGTGCCGGCAATGAAGGTCGGATACAGCTCCTTGACCCAGTTCAGCGCGGCGATCGTCTCCTTGCTGTTGATGACGACATTGCCGTCCTCGTCGAGCAGCGACGCATTGTGCGACCACAGCGCCCAATTGGCGAAGCCGTTGCCGTCGCCTTTGGCATTGCCGAGCGCGAAGCCGGCCGGCTTGCCGGCCTTGTGCAGCTTGCGGCACAGGTCGACGACGCCGGCGTGATCTTCCGGAACCTTGTCGAAGCCGACCGATTGCAGGATCGACTTGCGGTAGATCAGGGGACCCGCGGTGGCGCCGAACGGCAGCCCGATCCAGGATTCGGTCTTGCTCTTCATGCCGTACTTCTGCGCCAGCGGCAGCCAGCCGCCATAGCGCTTGCCGAGGTAGTCGGCGACGTCGGTGAGTTCAATCAGCTTGTCGACATAGATATGCGGCGCGTCGGAGAAGCCAATGATGATGTCCGGGCCGGCGCCGGAGTTGGCTGTCACCGCGGTCTGCTGGGCGATGTCTTCCCAGCCGACGAAGTCGACCTTCACCTCGACACCGGTCGCGTCAGTGAAGCGCTTGGCGTTGGCGCGGAACACGTCCTCGTCCGGCTGGACGAAGCGGACCGGCCGCAGCATGCGCAAGAATGCGCCCTTCTCGATCGGCAGTTTCGGCGCCGGAACATCGGCGGCCTTGATTGGAGATGGTGTTTGCGCCGCGGCACCGGTTGCGGCGAGTGCAGCAGCGGACAGGCCCAGCGCCAAGGCGTCACGACGCGTGAGGTCGTTCCTCATCAGTTCCTCCCTGTTGTCTCCCTTCCCGCCGTTGATCGCCGGTGAAGGGCCTTCCGGTCTTTCGGCGCGTTTTGCGCCGGCCGCCTAGCTGTTCGGTCCGCGATCCATGCTGACGGGCTGCCAGCGGCGGAGCGCGGTTTTCTGCAGCACCGACGGATTGACACAGCTTACCGGCCACATGCCCTGAAGCACCAGTGACAATTCGTAGCCCACGCGGCGCTTGCGCGCTTCGTCGAACCGTGCCGAGGCCGAGGCGACATGAGCGGTCAGGGTCACGTTCTCCATACCGAGCAGGGGATTGTTGTGCGACGGGGGTTCCTTCTCCAGCACGTCGAGGGCGGCGTGCGCGATCCACCCCTCTTGCAGCGCCTTGATCAGGCTCTCCTCGTCGACCGTGGCGCCGCGCCCCGTATTGATGAAGATCGAGCCCTTCTTCATCTGGCGAAAATGCTTCTCGGTCAGCATGTGATGCACCTCGGGCCGGGCGGGCGCGTGCATCGACACGAAGTCGGATTGCGACAGCACCTCGTTCAGCGTCGCCGGCAACACGCCGTGATCGTACATCAGCGTTTCCTGGATGAAGGGATCGTAGGCCATCATGCGCAGGCCGAAGGGAGCGGCGCGTTTCGCAACTGCACGCGCCACGCGGCCGAAGGAGATGAAGCCGAGCGTCTGGCCCATCAGCCGCGGAATCTTGAGCAGCGCCGGCCGGCCCTCGGCCCAGCGGCCGGTGCGCACCATCCGGTCCTGCTCGACCAGGCGGCGGAAGCCGGCCAGCAGCAGCATCATGGCGTGGTCGGCGACCTCTTCGATGAAGGTGTCGGGGATGTTGGTGACGGGAATGCCGCGTTCCGTGGCGGCTTTGACGTCGACGCTGTCGACGCCGACCGAGCCGAGCGTGATGACCTTGCAGTTCTCCAGTGCGTCGATGATGGTCTTGGTGATCGGGATGCCCTTGGCGTAGATGGCGTCGGCGGTTCTCGCGGCGGCGATGAACTCGGCCTCATTGGCCGGCGCCTCGACGATCTCGGCGTCGATCGGATCGAGCGCCTCGCGCTCGTATGAATAGTCGCTGCCGGCGACCGTGAAGCTTGCGCCCTTCGGCGTCACCACCCTGTATTTCGGCATTCCCTGGCTCCCGATTTGGTTTGTCGGTTCTTGTTGTGACCCGCACCTGTGGCGGGCCTTTGCGTCTTCTACGCGAAATCGGCGCGGTCGCGTACAATCGTCGGTTGCCGGTGGCGGAGATTATTTGCGGGTTTTGGCGCGGCGTCCGGGCTTCTACGGATGCGTCGTAACAGGTTGCTAATGGATCGCGCACTAAAAGTTGATTCAATTTCTATCGATTCACTCGCGTGCCGTATCCCTTTTGCCTCGGAGCCTTCCCGTGAAGTTGAGCAATCTGAAGATCGCGCCCAAGCTCGGCATTCTTGTCGGCGTCACCTTGTTCGGCCTGTGCATCTCCGGGGTCCTCGCCGGCTATCTGATGAAGCGCGCGATGGTGGACGCGCGCATCGATCAGACCAAGGCGATCGTCGATCTGGCACGCAACTACGCGGCCACGCTGGTGAAGCGCGTCAACGCCGGTGAAATGACCAAGGATGCCGCGCTCGCGGACCTTCGCCGCTACGGCAACGCGATGACCTACGACAAGGGCTCGGGCTATCTGTTCGGCACCAGCTATGACGGCATCACGCAGCTCGCGCCCGATCCGAAGCAGATCGGCACCAACCGCATGGATGTCGAGACCAATGGGCGGAAGCTCTCCCGTGAGATCATGGATGGCGTCAAGGCCAAGGGCGAAATCCTGCTCTTCTATGAATATGTGAAGCCCGGCCAGGAGAAGCCGATCCGCAAGCTCGGCTATTCCGTCGCCATCCCCGGCTTCGACATGTATCTCGGCACGGGCGCCTATCTCGAGGACATCGACGAGAAGATGGGTCCGGTCTACTGGCTGCTCGGCCTCGCCATGCTCGGCATCGTGATCGTCGCCGGCAGTGTCGCCTGGCTGCTTGGCCGCAGCATCAGCCGTCCGCTGGCGCTGCTCGGCACCCGCATGAAGGAGCTTGCCGACGGCAAGCTCGAGGGCGACATCCCCGGCGTCGGCCGCGGCGATGAAGTCGGCGCGATGGCGGCGACCGTCCAGATCTTCAAGGACAATGCAGTCCGCATTCGCGATCTCGAGACGACCGAGGCCGAGGCCAAGGAACGTGCCGCGGCGGAACGCCGCAGCGCGATGGAAGGCATCGCCAACGATTTCGAACGCAGCGTCAACGGCATCGTCCGCTCGGTCTCCTCGGCCGCGGCCGGCATGCAGACCACGGCGCAGTCGATGACCGCGACCGCGAGCGACGCCAGCGCGCGCGCCGCGACCGTCGGCGCCGCCTCGCAAAAGGCGTCCGGCAATGTCGGCACGGTTGCGGCCGCCGCCGAGGAGCTGTCGAGCTCGGTTGCGGAAATCTCCCGTCAGGTGACGCGCTCGACCGAGGTCGCGAGCCGCGCCGTCAGCGATGCCGAGCGCACCAACACCACCGTGCAGGTGCTCTCTTCGGGCGCCGAGAAGATCGGCGAGGTGGTCAAGCTGATCCATTCGATCGCGGCGCAGACCAACCTGCTGGCGCTCAACGCCACCATCGAGGCGGCGCGCGCCGGCGAATCCGGCCGCGGCTTCGCCGTCGTCGCCTCCGAGGTCAAGGCGCTCGCCAACCAGACTGCCAAGGCGACCGAGGAAATCTCCGCCCAGGTCGCGGCGATGCAGACGTCGACCAGCGACGCGGTCGCGGCCATCGCCGGCATCACCCAGACCATCGCCGAGATGAGCGAGATCACCGCCGGCATTTCCGCATCGATCGAGCAGCAGGGCGAGGCAACCCGCGAGATCGCGCGCAACATCCAGTCGGTCGCGGCCGGCTCGAGCGAGATCAACGCGCATATCGGCAGCGTCACTTCGGCTGCGGAGGCGACGGGCAGCGCGGCAGGCGACGTGCTCACCAACGCCCGCGAGCTGGACAACCAGTCGGGCGCGCTGCGCAGCGCGGTCGACGGCTTCCTCGCCAAGGTCCGCGCGGCGTAAGGCTCGGCCGTGAATTCGTAGGGTGGGCAAAGGCGCACGAGCGCCGTGCCCACCTTTTCTTTTGGGTTCGTCGAGGCGTCGGTGGGCACACTACGCTTTGCCCACCCTACGAGACTGTCAAAGCGCTTGCCCACCCCGCGGCTGTCATGCCCCGCGAAGGCGGGGCATCCAGTACGCCGCGGCCTCTCGGTCCTAGCCTCGCTGTCTCTGGAATACTGGATCGTCCGCTTTCGCGGACGATGACAGCATCCCCTACTGCTTCTCGATCCCCGCGTTCTTGATCAGCCTCTCCCACAGCACGAGCTGCTCGCCCACAAAGGTGCCGAGCTCTTCCGGCGTGCCGGAGAAGGCGTCCATGCCGAGCGTCGCAAGCTGGGCCTTGATCTCCGGCTTCTCGACGATCTTCCTGATCTCGGCGTTGAGCCGCGTCACGATCTCCTTCGGCATGCCGGCGGGGCCGAAATAGCCCTGCCATGAGGAGATGTCGAAGTCCGGCACGCCGGCCTCCTGCATCGAGGGCAGGTTCGGCACCAGCGGGGAGCGGTCCTTGGTGGTGACGGCGAGCGCCTTGAGCGCGTTGCCGTTGACGTGCGGCAGGCCGGTCAGGATGTCCACGAACATCATCGAGACGCGGCCGCCCATGACGTCGTTGAGCGCCGGCGGCGAGCTCTTGTAGGGCACGTGCAACAGGTCGAGTCCGGCATTGTGCGCAAAGGTCGCGCCCGACACGATCGCCGAGGACGAGCCCGAGGCGTAGCTCAGCTTGCCCGGATTGGCCTTGCCATAGGCGACGAGCTCGCCAACCGTCTTGGCTGGCACGTCCGGGTGAACGACCAGCATGAAAGGCAGGTCGCCGGTACGCGCGATCGGGGTGAAATCCTTGACGGGATCGTAGGTCAGGCTCTTGAGCAGGAAGGGATTGGCCGAATGCGTGGTGTTGGTGGTCACCAGCAGCGTGTAGCCGTCGGGTGCGGCGCGCGCGACATAGGTCGCGGCGATCATGCCGTTGGCGCCCGCCTTGTTCTCGATGACGATGCCGACGCCGAGCGCCTGCGACAAATGCTGCGAGATCAGCCGCGTGGTCGTATCGGTGCCGCTGCCGGCCGCGAACGGCAAGACCAGCGTGATATTGCGGCTTGGATAATTGTCGGCCTGAGCAGCGGATGCGGCGGCAAGCCACAGCGCGGCCGCGCCGGCAATGCGTACGACCCGGATCAGCAATGAAAGCATGTTTGGACGTTCCCTCTTTATCGTTGGCCGGGAACCTAGCTGCTCAGGAGGCAAAGAGGAAGGCGCGTCTTGTCGCCCGCTTTCGAGACGAGATGTCGCCCGCGCCGCGGCGTGGAATTACTTCACCGCCGAGCCCTGCCGTGACGCGATCACGACGCCCGCAAGCACCAGCGCATAGCCGATCAGATGAAACGGCTGGAGCTTCTCGCCGAGCAGGAGGATGGCCATCGCCGAGCCGAACACCGGCACCAGATGGAAGAATGGCGCGGCGCGGTTCGGGCCGATCAGCGCTACGCCGCGGTTGAAGAAGAGATAGGCGAGGGTCGAGGGGAAGATCAGGATGTAGGCGAGTGTCGACAGCGTCAGTGTATCGAATTGCAGCACGTTGCCGCTCCAGGCCTCCCAGACCGCCGTGGGCAGCAGCATCATCGCGCCGCAGCAGGTGGTGAACGACAGGAAGGAGAGCTGATGAACCTTGGGCCGGCGCGGGATGAAGGCGGAGTAGATCCCGAAGGCCACCAGCGACAACGCGAACATGATGTCGCCGCGGTTGAAGCTGATGCTAGTGAGGGCCGCAAGGTCGCCGCGCAGGATGATGATCAGCACACCCGCAAGCGATATCGCGATGCCGGCAAGCTGTGCACCGGTCAGCCGCACGCCGAACAGCACCAGTGACCACAGCGCCACGAACAGCGGTCCGGCCGACTGGATCAGCAGCGCGTTCAGCGCCTCCGTATATTGCATGGCCCAGTAGGAGATCGCGTTGTTGAAGGCGAATCCGACCAGCGACAGGAACAGCATCAGCCGCAGGCTCTTGCGCAGAGCCGGCCAGTCACGCTTCAGATGCGGCCAGGCGAACGGCAGCAGGATCAGGAACACGCCGAACCAGCGGATCGTGGTCACCGTCAGCGGCGGCACACGCGCGCCGACATGGCGCGCGAGCACGATGTTGCCGGCCCAGAACAGCGAGCTCAGGCTGAGCAGCAGATAAGGCTGGTTATTGAGCCAACTGGCCGGATTCGAGGCCGGTGGCGCGGGCGAAGCAATCGTCATTGGCGTTTGATGCGAGCTTGCGCCGGATTCTCGTTGCGGCACAAGTCACGTGGCCGCAATGCTACAATGCAAGCATGAGCTGAGGAGGTGTCATTGGCGGTGAATATGTTGAACATCGACGGCCTGGAGAGGCTCGATCAGGATTCGCCAGTGGTGATGCTGAACCTGATGCGCTTCAACGCGCGCTCGCGCGACGGCGACGGGTCCGGCTGGGACGCCTATTTGCGCTACAGCGCGATCACGGTGCCGATGATCAAGGCGCGCGGCGGCACGCTGCTCTGGACCGGCAAGGCCAAAGCCATCGCGCTCGGCCCGCACCAGGGCAACGGCTGGGATTTCGTCGCTCTCGTCTATTATCCGTCCGTCGCGGCCTTCCTCGATATGATGACGTCGGAGGCCTACGAGCGGGAGGCTGATCCGCATCGCGTCAACGGCTGCGCCGAGCACGTGATCATCGCGACCAGCGAGGCGTACGGCAAATTCAAGGTGGACTGACGCACGATGCCGGGATTGATGCCGCGCGGAACTTGAAACTCAAAGGCCGTGAAACTTGATCTTGATCAAAACCCCGTCCAGGCGGCTTGCGAAAACAAACGTTACGAGTGCAATCGGGAGGATCCCATGCATCGTCTTTTCCTGGTCATCTTGCTCGCCCTTGCCCCGCTCTGCGTCATCGGATCCGATTCGGCCCACGCGGCGCGCTACTGCCTTCAGGGGCACCATTGGGGCTTTCCGGGCAACTGCGCCTTCTCGACCCGCAGCCAATGCCTGGCATCAGCGTCCGGTACGCGTGCCCATTGCGGCGTCAATCCGCGCTATGCGGGCCAAAATCGAAGATAATTCATTGATGACGGCGCTGCGACGCCGATCGGGCCGTCTGCAGCCCGGCTCAGCTGGCCTGCTTCCGCGACGCCACGAACACGCCCGACAGCACCAGCGCGAAGCCGATGAAGTGGAAGGCCTGCGGCTGCTCGCCGAGGAAGGCCATCGCCATGATCGAGCCGAACACCGGCACCACATGGAAGAACGGCGCGGCACGGTTGGCGCCGATCAGCCGCACCCCGCGGTTGAAGCAGAGATAGGCGAGCGTCGATGGGAACACCGCGACGTAGAACAGCGTGAGCAGGTTCGGCCCGTCGAGCTTCATCACCGGGCGTGCGAACAGCTCCCAGATCTCCAGCGGGATGAGGCAGGCGGCGCCGGCGCCGAAGGTGAAGGCGAGGAACGACAGGCCGTGGATCGGCGGCCGCTTCAGCGTCAGCACCGAATAGAGCGCGAAGATGATCAGCGCGACGATGAAGATGAGGTCGCCCTTGTTGAACGCGATGTTCGACAGCGTGGTGAAGTCGCCTTGCAGCAGGATCGTCAGCACGCCGCACATCGAGAGCAGCACGCCGAAGGCTTGCGCGGCGGTAAGGCGGACGCCGAGGATGATCAGCGACCACAGCGCCACGACCAGCGGTGCCGCCGATTGCAACAGCAGCGTATTGAGGGCCTGGGTATGCACCAGCGCCCAATATTGCAGCGTGTTGAAGGCGCCGATGCCGGTGACCGACAGCACGATCATCAGCCCGAGCTTGCTCCGAATCGCGGGCCAGTCCTGCACCAGATGTTTCCAGGCGAACGGCAGCACCAGGAGGAAGGCGAAGAACCAGCGCAGGAAGGAGAGCGTCACCGGCGGGATGTGGCCGGCGGCGAGCCGCCCGACAATGGCATTGCCGGCCCAGCACAGCGCGGTGATGCTGAGCAGCAGGTAAGGCTGGTTGGCGATCCAGCTGTGGCCGGACGTCTCGGTGCCCGTGGTCTGGCCGGTGGCGGACATTGTGATTGTTATGGCCCCGCGTGATGTACCGAGGTCGCCGGCCCGGCGGTATCCGAGCCGGCTCGAGCCCGGCCCGCCCACAGACACGGAAATCGGCCTGATATCAATGGGGCGCGACGCATCGCGTCCATGCGCAAGGCACGACGCGGCGGGAACTGCATTCAGCCGTCCCGCCCGGCGCGGATCGCAAGCGGCTTCAACAACTCGGCACAGGCGAGATAGATGACGACCAGGGCCGCGATGCCGGCCAGCATCAGCGGCGGTGGCACGACGAAGCCGAACCACGCGCCGACCGGCGTGAACGGCGTGACCATCGCGACCAGCAGAGCGATCAGGGAGGAGGCCGACAGCACGGGATCGGGCCAGTTGCGCCAGGGACGTCCATTGGTTCGGATGATGAAGATCACGAGGATCTGCGTCGCCATGGATTCGATGAACCAGGCGGTGCGGAATTCGTCGGGTGAGGCCTTGAACAGGACGAGCAGGGCGCCAAAGGTCAGGAAATCGAAGACCGAGGACAAGGGCCCCATGATCGCCGCGAAGCGGACGAGGTGCGACATGCTCCACACTTGCGGCTGCGCGGTGGCCTGCTTGGAGACGCGGTCGAAGGGAATGCCGAGCTCGGAGAGATCGTAGAGCAGATTGTTGAGCAGGATCTGTGTCGGCAGCATCGGCAGGAACGGAAGCGCGATGGAGGCGATCGCCATCGACAGCATGTTGCCGAAATTCGAGCTCGCGCCCATGCGGACATATTTGAGAATGTTCGCGAAGGTGCGCCGGCCCTCCTCGACGCCGTCGGCGACGACTTCGAGGTCGGAGGCGAGCAGGATCATGTCGGCGGCGGCCTGCGCCACACCCGTGGCGCCTTCGACCGACAGACCGATATCGGCGGCCTTCAGCGCCGGCGCGTCGTTGATGCCGTCGCCGAGGAAGCCGACGACCTCGCCGCTTGCCTGAAGCGCCTTCACGATACGCGACTTCTGGTCGGGTGCGAGCCGGCCGAAGGCGTCGGCCGATTGTACCCGCACGGCCAGTGCCTCGTCGCTGAGCTCAGCGATGTCCGGCCCCGATAGCACGCGCCCGGCGTTGAGCCCGACAAGGTCGGCCAACCGCTTCACGACCACGGGATCGTCGCCCGACAGGATCTTGAGCTTGATGCCGCCGGAGGCGAGCCGGGCAATCGCGGCCGCCGCGGTCGGCTTCGGCGGATCGGCGAAGGCGCAATAGCCCTCGAAGGTGAGATCGGTCTCGTCTTCGGTCTCGACCTCGCGCGTTGCGCCGCGCCACGCGCGTGAGGCGATGGCGACGGTCCGCAGGCCCTCGGTCGCGAGCTGACGTACGCGCGCCATCGCGGCGCTGCGCGTGCCATCGTCCATCGTGCACAGTTCAAGCACGGCCTCCGGCGCGCCCTTGACGATCAGGAGGGTACCTTCCGGGCCGTTCGCCAGCACCGATCCCAGCCGCCGCGAAAAATCGAAGGCCTGACGTCCTGCAAGTGTCCAGCCCTGCGCTGCGTCCGTGCAGCCTGCGATCAGTGCCGCATCGAGCGAGCCACGGTCGCCGCCGAGCGCGGCTGCAATCGCGCCCAGCCGCGCGGCACGCGCATCATCCTCGCCACCGGCATCGAGGCTCTTCGCAAGCCGGATCTCCGCCGAGGTCAGCGTGCCCGTCTTGTCGGTGCACAGGACCGTCATGGCGCCGAGATCGTGGATCGCGGCGAGGCGCTTCACGATCACCTTGCGGCCCGCCATGCGCAGCGCGCCGCGCGACAACGTGACCGTGGTGATCATCGGCAACAGTTCCGGCGTCAGCCCGACCGCGAGCGCCACGGCAAACAGCAGCGAGTCCAGAACGGGGCGGCCGAACACCACGCGGATGGTCAGCACGACCAGCACCAGCGCCAGCGTCGCCCGCGCGATGACGAAGCCGAACTCGCGCAGATCGCGCTCGAACGGCGAGGGTGCCTGCGCCTCCGCGAGCGCAGATGCCGCGGCGCCGAACACCGTGTCGCGGCCGGTACGCACGGCGAGCGCGATCGCCTCGCCGGTCTGCGCCACCGCGCCGCGGAACAGCGCATTCGAGGTATCGTCGAAACAGTCGGCTGCGCCTGCGCGTTTTTGTACCGGATAGGGCTCGCCGGTGAGCGCCGCTTCCCCGGCGGTGAACGCCGTGCTCTCGAGGATCAGCGCGTCAGCCGGGATGATGTCACCGGCGCGGATGCGCAGGATATCGCCGGGCACGACCTCTTCGACGTCGATCTGGCAAAAGGCGCCGTTGCGCCTGACCTCGGCCTTCAGCGCCACCGATCGGCGCAGGATGTCGGCAGCCCGCACCGCATGCCCCTCCTGGACGGTGTCGAGCCCGATCGACAGCGTCAGGATCAGGACGATGATCAGCCCGCCGATGTCGTCGCCGGTCAGCATCGAGATGACGCCGGCAACCAGCAGGATCAGCGACAAGGGCTCGAGCAGCCGCCGCAGGATCGCGCGCATCGCGCCCTCGATGCGGGGCGGCACGTCGCTGTTCCGGCCGTATTGGGCGAGCCGCGCGGCGGCCTCGGTTGTGACGAGGCCCTGCAATCCGCAACCGAGCTGCTTGCAGAGGGCGTCGGCCGACAGACGCCAGAAATGGCTGGCTGGGTTTCCCGATGGTTCGGTCACGGCATGTCCAAAAAGAAGGTCTGGTGCCCGGCGCACGGTAAGGGGTGGAGGTGACAACCATCCCTTGGCCCATTCGGCGGACGGGGCGGTTGATGCTCGTCAATTTTGCCGCCGGGGAACTTGCCGGGACGGGCCCGAAGGTTTCCGAATTTTAAGGGGATATCAAAGGCTTGTATCGTGCTTTGAGCCCCGAAAAAGCCCCGTTCTTGCTTGCCTAGAAGCGCTGCTTCCTTTATCCGGTTGGCTGCCTCGCGTGCGAGCGGCCCCCGGCCGTGGATTGGGCTGGGCGCATCTAAATAGATTGCATAGGGATTACCCGCGAATGGCCAATGTTGTCGTCGTCGGCGCCCAGTGGGGCGACGAGGGAAAAGGCAAGATCGTCGACTGGTTGTCGGAGCAGGCCGACATCGTCGCGCGCTTCCAGGGCGGCCATAATGCCGGCCATACGCTGGTCATCAATGGCGAGACCTACAAGCTCGCGCTGTTGCCCTCCGGCGTGCTGCGCTCGTCGAAGCTGTCGGTGATCGGCAACGGTGTGGTGTTCGATCCGCAGGCCTTCCTCGACGAGGTTGCCAAGCTCCGTGGGCAGGGCGTGGCGGTCGGTCCCGAGAATCTGCGCGTCGCGGAGAACGTCACCCTGATCCTGCCGTTGCATCGCGAGCTCGATGCCTTGCGCGAGAGCGCCAATACGGCGACCGCGATCGGCACCACGCGTCGCGGCATCGGCCCCGCCTATGAGGACAAGGTCGGCCGCCGCGCCATCCGACTGATGGACCTCGCCGACCTCGACACGCTTCCGCACAAGGTCGACCGTCTGCTGGCACATCACAATGCACTGCGCCGTGGCCTCAATCTGGAGGAATTCGACGCGGCGTCCATCCTGCGCGATCTGACGGCGCTGGCGCCGCAGCTGCTGCCCTATGCCGAGACCGTGTGGCGACTGCTCGATCAGGAGCGGCGCGCGGGCAAGCGCATCCTGTTCGAGGGCGCGCAAGGAGCGCTGCTCGACGTCGACCACGGCACCTATCCCTACGTCACCTCGTCGAACACGGTGGCGGCGCAGGCCGCGACCGGAACGGGCCTCGGTCCGAACGGGGTCGGCTACGTGCTCGGCATCTGCAAGGCCTACACGACCAGGGTCGGCCAGGGGCCGTTCCCGACCGAGCTCCTGAACGAGATCGGCGAGGAGATCGGCCGTCGTGGCCGCGAGTTCGGGGTCAATACCGGGCGCAAGCGCCGCTGCGGCTGGTTCGACGCCGTCCTGGTTCGCCAGACCGTGCGGACCTGTGGCATCAACGGCCTGGCGCTGACCAAGCTCGACATTCTCGACGGCTTCGATTCGATCGAGGTCTGCACCGGTTATCGGCTCGACGGCAAGGAGATCGACCATCTGCCCGCGGGCGAGGGCGCCCAGGCGCGGGTCGAGCCGATCTACGAGACCATCGAAGGCTGGAAGGAGCCGACCGCCAATGCACGGTCCTGGGCTGACCTGCCGGCCCAGGCCATCAAATATGTCCGCCGGATCGAGGAATTGGTGGGGTGCCCGGTGGCGCTGCTTTCCACGAGCCCCGAACGCGAAGATACTATCCTGGTGCAAAATCCGTTTGAGGCTTAACGATATCTTACCGGGGGGCGCGTATAGTTGAGTTGAAATGGCTGATTACTATCCGCTGATCGCCCGCGCTATTGCCGCCTTGGATCCCAACGCTCCCGGCGAAAGCCGTCGCGCGCTCTATGAGCGCGCGCGTACGGCGCTGATCGCGCAGCTGCGCAGCGTGCAGCCGCCGCTCTCCGAATCCGAGATCACCCGCGAACGGCTGTCGCTGGAAGAGGCTGTCCGCAAGGTCGAATCCGAGGCCGCCCAGCGCGCCCGTGAGGCCTCCCGCCCCGGCGGCGGCAGTGGCAGTGGGCGCGGCGGCAGCGGCGATGCCTTCCGCCGCGCCAGTGCCCGCGCTGCCGAGGGAACCCCGCCTGCGGCTTCACCGGCCGGCCCGCCGCGCGCCCGTCCGGCCGCGCCGCCGCCGCGCAACGAGCGCCCATCATTCGGCGACGACGACCAGGGCGACCGCGACACCCAGCGCCAGCCGCGCGCCCCGCGTTTCGATGCGCCGCGCCAGCCCGCTCCACCGTCCCCGCCGATGCCGGAACCGCCGCCTCCGCCGGCCGGGCGCGATCGGCCCGCCGCGCGCCGCGCGCCGGAAATCGGGCCTCCGCCGCCGCTGCCGCAATCGCCGGGCGTGCGCGGCTTCCGCGACATCACCGCGGACGCCAACGATCTCGGCGGCGCCGCCGCGCAGGCCAACCGCGCCGCGCGACGCACCTACGCCAACGTGCCCTCGCCCTCGCCGGAATTCGACCGGCTCGAGCCGAACCTGGAAAACCGCGCCGGCGAGCAGGACGCGCCCTATTCCTATGACGAGTCGATCGAGGAGGCCGAGCGCTACACGCCACGGCCGCAGTCGGGGCGTCCACACATCCCCGTCCTCGACCGCGATGCCAAGAAGCGGGCCCGTTCGGGCTCCAAGTTCCCGTTCAAGAGCGCGATCGCGGTCGGCATCGTGCTGATCCTGGTCGGCGCCGGCATTCTCTGGGGCAAGTCGCTGGTCCAGACCGCAAGCGGCCTGTTCAAGTCGTCGCCCACCCAGGTCGTGGAGGCGCCGAAGGATACCGCCCAGCCGCAGAGCAAGCCGAAGATTCCGGATCGCGTCGGCCAGCCCTCGGCCAGCGATCAGCCGGTCGCGCCGGTGGCGCAGAAGGTCGTGCTCTACGACGAGGATCCGTCCGATCCCAAGGGCAAGCAATATGTCGGCTCGGTGGTGTGGCGGCTCGAGCCGATCAAGGCGTCGGGCAACCAGAAGGCCGACGTCGCCGTGCGCGCCGACATCGAGATTCCCGACCGCAAGTTCAAGATGACGATGTCGTTCCGACGCAACACCGATTCATCGCTGCCGGCGAGCCACACCGCGGAACTGACCTTCATCCTGCCGCCGGATTTCCCGGGCGGCAGCGTCTCCAACGTGCCCGGCATCCTGATGAAGTCGAACGAGCAGGCGCGCGGCACGCCGCTCGCGGGGCTGGCGGTCAAGGTCACCGACGGCTTCTTCCTGGTCGGCCTCTCCAATGTCGACGCCGACCGCGCGCGCAACATCCAGCTCCTGAAGGAGCGCTCCTGGTTCGACGTGCCGCTCGTCTACGCCAACCAGCGCCGCGCCATCATCGCGATCGAGAAGGGGGCTCCGGGCGAGCGCGCCTTCAACGACGCGTTCGCGCAGTGGGGCGAGTAGCAAGCCGCGCCTTCACCTTTCCTGCGGGAGAGGTGAAGGCCCGTTCTCGCTAGCAGAGTCCAATCGAAATCGATCCGGCCTATTGCGCGGCTGCTTCCCGCTTGCGCGCCGCCGCGGCGGCCGCGTGCTCACGGTCCATCACGGCGCGACAGCCGGGGCTGACATGCGACTTGTTCCGCACCATGCAGGCGGTGATCCGCGGGATGTCCGGTATCTCGCTGGAACACAGCCGCATGGCGTCGCCCGAGCACATCTGTTGCGCTTCGGGCGAGAAGGCGAGGCTGGGTAAGGTCTGGAGTGTGATGGCAGTGGTGGCGACGGCCACGAGCGTGGCGATCGATCGGTAGCGTGTCATGTCAGATGCGTCCCCAAAGTTCAGGCGTTGATTGCTTGTTTTTGGGGCGCCGCACGCGGTTTGATCTGCCGCACGTCACAGCCGTCACGCAGGGAACTCAACCCTGCATGTGGTTGCTCGATTACTTCTGATGTTCGAATCGAAAGTGCTGCGCCGCCCGAGCGAAGTATGCGCGATTGTCACGAGGCTGCAATGGCGGACGAAAAGGAATTCGCAATTGTTGCGCGTCCGTCACGCAAAAAGCTTCTCGCGGTGTCAGACGAGGCGGTAGGATGGCGCGGAAGTTTGCTCCACTTCGTTCTCCGAGAGAGCGGCGGCGTGTTCCTCAACCGCGGTGACGCCTTTCGCGGTGAGCTCGAACAGATCGCCGTCCTTCATCACATAGCCATCGGCGATCAATTGTCCGATCTTGCCCTGTCTGTCGTCGGCAAAGGCGACGGAATGGCTGATGTCCCGCAGGATCGAGAGCTGTTCGTCGCGCAGCATGGCTGAAGTCTCCGCTCTCCGGGAAGGTCTTGATCCTCACATGCCGTGGCTCTCGAAGACCTTGCGGCACGTCTTCGACAGCCTGGCCCGGTTGGCCTGCAGGCAGCTCTGCACTGCACTGTCGTTGCCAAGGTCCTTGCGGCACAAGCGCGAGGCGTCGCGCGAGCAGGCGTTCTGCTCCTGCGGCGTGCCGGCATGACCTTGCGCGCGCACCGGTGCGCCCGGCAGGGTGCTCAGCGCCATCGTCGCAATTATCGTCAGGAGGAGTTTCCGGGGCATCGGCGGATCCCAATCTGCCAGGAGGCGCGAATTTCAGGTCCTGTCAGAACTCGTCCGCTTGCCAGTTGTTCCCCCTTTCCCGGCGCCGCGGGCCGGCAGGCACCGGGCGCACCTTCCGACGGCGCTATCCAAGCTCGCCGCCCCGCTGGTATAAAGCTGCGGAGAGTGAGGGGGTATTTGATGAAACGCTATCTGATCTTTGCGCTTGTCGGTCCGTTCCTGGGCGGGTTCCTGCTGTTGCTGACGACGACCTATCAGTCCGGCTACTGGGCGCAGACCAGTCTCAGCGAGGTCGGCAAGCTGTTCGTGGTGTTCTTCAAGACCCTGCAATACAGCTATCTGTTCGGCTTCCTGCCGTCGCTGATGATCGGCGCGGTGGACGACATCCTGATCCACATCAGGCGGATCGGCCCGGTGCTGCGCATGCTGCTGGTTGGCTTGTTCGCCTTCATCCTGGCCTCGCTGACCTACAGCTCGCGCGGACCGGATTCGGGCGTCGTGCAGTTCATCCTGTACGGTATGGTCGGCTTCGTGCCGGCGGTGGTGTCGTCCTGGCTCGTGCACAGATTTGTCGAGGAGACGCAGCCGGCGGCCGCGTCGACCTGAGCATGCGACCTTCGTTCGCGCCGCCGCAACCCTCGCCGCGTGAGCGCGTTTCCCTCAGACGATGACCATGCCCGACGATGAGATTCTTGCAAGGCACAGGTCCCGTTCGGGGCGGACGTCGCGCGCGACCTTCTCGGGCGCCGAGGCGCGCGGGCCGATCATCGACCAGGAGGGCCACGAGATCCCGCCCGAGACTCTCGAGCAGGGATTTCGCGAGTTTCGATCCGAATTCGGCAAAGACAATCCATTCGCCGGCAGCCCGTTCGGCAATCTGACACGGGAGCAGCGGCTGGCGCGGCTCGAGGCGATCGCAAAGCTGCTCGACGTTGCCTTCATTCTGCCCGGCACCAACATTCGTTACGGCATCGACGGTCTGATCGGGCTGATCCCCGTGGTCGGCGACATCATCACGACAGCGATCTCGCTGTGGCTTGTGCGCGAAGCCCGCGCGCTGGGTGCGCCCTGGTACATCACCGCGCGTATGCTCGGCAATGTCGCGGTCGACGGCGTGGTCGGCATGGTCCCGTTCGCGGGGGATGCCTTCGACGTCATGTTCCGCGCCAACATGCGCAACGTGCGCCTGCTGCGCCGCTGGCTCGACAAGCAGCCGCGCATCTGACGCGAACAACGCAAAAAGCGCGACGGCCTTTGGCCATCGCGCTTTCAGCGCACATCGAAAGGCTTGCGAAAAAACTTACGCCGCGTCGGCGTCGGTGTTCGCGGCCGGCTTGCGGCGGCGCGGCAGCGGGAAGGCCTCGCTCTCATAGAGCGAGCGGATGCCGTTCTGGTCGAAGCGCGCTTCCTCGACCTGAAGATAGGCGCCGTTCAGCGAATCCGTCGGCAACTGCTCCATCGCGAACTGCACCGCTTCGGCCGCGGTGCCGAACCGCCGATAGGTGAAGCCCGCGCGCTTCTTCTTGCGAATCGCGGCGGGGAAGAGTTCGGCGGAGGTGTTGAAGTTGAACGGACGCATTGGACGCATGGTCAAAGACCTCGTGATCTTCTCTGGGGCTTTAAGCGCGTGGGGTTTGGGAGGGCGAAGGCCACAATTGGGCGAGCCCGCCGTGCATGTCATTCTCAGCCACTAATATAAGCCGATTTGACAGAATTGCGACCCCTGCGAACGGAGATGATGAATCCGCGCATGGCAGCCCCGCGAGAGAAATAAACGCAATAATATCAAATATTTATATGGTTCATATCTTGCCAAGAAGCAGCAGCACAACCAGCACCACCAGTACCACGCCGCCGATCCCCATGCCGGAATGGCCCATGCCGTAGCCATAACCGCCGATCCGGCCCGACAGGCCGCCGACGAGATAGATAAGCACCAGGATGATCAGGATGGTCCCAAGCGTCATGGCATCCTCCCTGACGGCCGCCGAACTGCGATGATCGGCTGCACCGCCAGGAGAGAAAAGCACATTCCCGCCATTGGGTTCCATCACGGAACCCGGCGCGGAAGGCCTTACCGCGGCTTGAGCTTCAGCGCCGCGGAGTTGATGCAGTAGCGCAGGCCGGTCGGCGCCGGCCCGTCGGTGAAGACATGGCCGAGATGGCCGGCGCACTTGGAGCACAGCACCTCGGTGCGGACCATGCCGTGGCTCACGTCCGTCTCCTCGTCGATATGGCTCTCGACGGCCGGCTGGGTGAAGCTCGGCCAACCGCAGCCGGAGTCGAACTTGGCATCGGACTCGAACAGCACGTTGCCGCAACCGGCGCAGACATAGGTGCCGGGACGATGCTCGTGCTCATACTCGCCGGAGAAGGGACGCTCGGTCGCCTTCTCTCGTAGGACGGCATACTGCATCGGCGACAATTCGCGCCGCCACTGCTCCTCGCTCTTGGTGACTTTGTCTTCTGTGGTTTTCGTCTTGGTGTCGGGCATGGCTCTCCCGTTACTCGTTAAGCGATGATTGTTCGTTAAGCGATCGGGCGATCAGTTGGTGGCCTTGCTGGAATTCACCAGCGTCGGCTTCTCGATATAGTTATCCGCGAACAGCTTTTTCAGGTTCTCGACCTTCGGGATATCGTTATAGGCGATGTAGGGCTGGGTCGGGTGCAGCGTCAGATAGTCCTGGTGGTAGGCTTCCGCCGGGTAGAACGCCTCCAGCGCGCCGACCTTGGTCACGATCGGCTTCCTGAAGACCTTGGCGTCGTTGAGCTGGGCGATATAGGCGTCCGCGACCTTCTTCTGCTCGCCGGAGGTCGTGAAGATCGCCGAGCGATATTGCGTGCCGACATCGGGGCCCTGGCGGTTGAGCTGGGTCGGGTCGTGCACCACCGAGAAGTAGATCTGGAGGATCTTGCCGTAGGAGATCTTCTTCGGGTCGTACTTGATCTCGACCGATTCCGCGTGGCCGGTCGTGCCGGTCGAGACGGTCTGGTAGTCGGCGGTCGCCTTGCTGCCGCCGGCATAGCCGGAGACGGCGTTGACGACCCCTGCGGTGTGCTGGAATACGCCCTGCACGCCCCAGAAGCAGCCGCCGGCGACCACGGCGGTCTGGATGCCGCTCGCGGGTGGCGCGTCCATGGTGGGGGCAGGGATCACGACCGCGTCCTCGGCGGCCCTGGACGGCACGGCGAAGGCCAGCGTCAGCGCGGTGGTGGCGGCGAGCAGGGACAGGAGGGCGGGTCGGCGCATGGCGTATCCTCTTGCGGAAGGTCTGACAGTCTAGGGCGGCCGGCGCCGGGCGAACAGCGGGCCCGGCGGCGTTTTCGGTCACCGAAGATACGGGCGGGCCCGGCGTTTGTTACCCCGTCGCGGACACGAGTCTGTGAAATTGACCGGATAGGACAAGGAGGGCTGTTGGAGCCGGCCCGTTGGGCCTTGATGAACCCGCGCGATCGATGATCGACTTAGAAGATGGTGGCTGGAACTCAACTGACAAACATGCTGCGCGTCGTTTCCCTGACCCTCGTCATCCTGGTCTTTGGTGCCGCGACCGCCGCGGCGGAGCCGCAGGCGAGCGACGATCTTGCCACCTGCCGCGACCGCCAGGCGGAGACGCAGGCGCGGACGCAGGCCTGCGAGAACCTGCTCAACGCCGATCGCGTCACCGGCAAGGACAAGGCGACCGCGCTGGGCGTCCACGGCAACGCGCTGATCAACAAGCGTGACTACGACAAGGCGATCGAGGCTCTGTCATCCGCCATCGATCTGGATCCGGAAAATGTCGGGATCGTCAACCTGCGTGGTATCGCCTACGAGCGCAAGGGCAAGGACGATCTCGCGATGGCCGACTACAACCTTGCGATCCAGAAGCGGCCGACCTTCGGCGCCCCCTACAACAACCGCGGCACTGTCCATCTCCGCCATGGCGCGCTGCAAAGCGCGCTCGACGACTTCAATCTGTCGATCAAGTACGCGCCGAAATTCCTGCTCGGCTACACCAATCGCGCCCGCGTGCGCACATTCAACAAGGATTTCAACGGCGCGCTGGCGGACTTTGCGGAAGCTGAGAAGATCGATCCCAACGCGACGCAGATCGCCGGCAATCGCTGCATCACCTACGGTATGATGGGCAGGTTCGACGAGGCATTCGCCGACTGCAACAACATGATCCAGAAGCAGCCGAAGAACCAGTTCTACATCATCAACCGCGGTGACGTTTACCTGATGAAGGGCGACCTCGATGCCGCGCTGAAGGACTACAACTCGGTCCTCGAGGCCTATCCGAACAGTGTTCGCGCCCATTCCGGTCGCGGCCAGGTGTTCGAGCGCAGGCACGATCTCGCCCAGGCGCGCGCCGACTATCGCTCGGCGGCCTATGCGCTGGCGCCGTTCGACGAGCTGGAGGTCGCGCGGGCCCGGACCACGGCACAGGCGCGGCTCGCCGCGCTCACTCCGCAGGAGAGCGCTGCGCCGAACGCACGCCGTGTCGCGCTCGTGATCGGCAACGGCGCCTACAAGAACGTCCATGCGCTGACGAACCCGCCGCGCGATTCCAAGCTGATCGCCGGCGCGCTGCGCGACGTCGGCTTCCAGACCGTGATGGTTGCCAACGACCTGACCCGCGACAAGTTCTTCGAGACGCTGCGGGCGTTCGCCGCGGAGGCGGAGAAGGCGGATTGGGCCGTGGTCTACTACGCCGGCCACGGCTTCGAGATCGGCGGGGTGAACTATCTCGTGCCGGTCGACACCAGGCTTGCCGCCGACAAGGATGCCGAGACCGAAGCCGTCGCGCTCGAGCAGGTGATCGCCGCGGTCGGCGGCGCGCGCAAGCTGCGTCTCGTCATTCTCGATGCCTGCCGCGACAATCCGTTCGCGCCGACCATGAAGCGAACGTTGTCGCTGAAGCTGGTCGACAAGGGCTTTTCCAACATCGAGCCCGGCGCCGGCTTCATGGTGGTCTACGCCGCCAAGCACGGCGAGACCGCGATGGACGGCGATGGCACGCCCGACAGCCCGTTCGCCACCGCGCTCGCCCGGGACCTCCGGGAGCCGCGCGTCGAGATCAGGAAACTGTTCGACATCGTCCGCGACGACGTCTGGACCGCAACCAAGCACCTGCAGCAGCCGTTCACGTACGGCTCGCCGCCGGGGCGTGAGGATTTTTACTTCGTGGCGGGGAAGTGAAAGATCGTAGGGTCTGTTACGCCTTCGGCTAACCACCCTACGGCAGCGTCACACCACCACACTGAGCCGCTTCGCCGCCCGCGTGATCCCGGTGTACAGCCACCGCGCCCTGGAGTCCTGAAACGCGAAGCTCTCGTCGAACAGCACGACGTCGTCCCATTGCGAGCCCTGCGACTTGTGCACGGTCAGCACGTAGCCGTAGTCGAACTCGTCGTAGGGCTTGCGCTGTTCCCAGGCGATCTGCTCGATGCCGCCCTCGAAACAGTCGGCGCGCACCGAGACCTTCGTCACCTTGTGCCCAAAATCCTCGTCCGGCGACAGCCGCATGCTGAGGATGCGCGACTTGGAACGCGAGGTGTTGCGTGACTTCACCCGCCACAGGCCGCCGTTGAACAGGCCCTTCTTGCGGTTGTTGCGCAGGCACACCAGCTTGTCGCCGGCAACCGGAAACTGGTCCTCGATGTTCTGCCGCTGCCGCACCCGCATGTTGTAGGCGCGGCGGGTGTTGTTGCGGCCGACCAGGATCTGGTCGGCGCTCATGACGCGGTCGGGATCGAGCTCCTTGCGCGACACCACCTCGCTCTCGCCATGGCGGCCGATCTCGAGCTCGCGGCCCTCGCGGACATCCATCGACATCCGCACGATCGGATCGTCCTGCGCCTGGCGGTGCACCTCGGTCAGCATCGCGTCGGGCTCGGTGTTGGTGAAGAAGCCGCCGCCCTGGATCGGCGGGAGCTGCGCCGGGTCGCCGAGCACGAGCAGCGGACAGTCGAACGACATCAGGTCGCGGCCCAGTTCAGCGTCGACCATCGAGCATTCGTCGATCACGATCAGCTTGGCTTTGGAGGCCGGCGCATCGTCCCAGAGCTCAAAGCTCGGCTGCTCCTCGCCGGATTCGCGGGCGCGGTAGATCAGCGAATGGATGGTGGAGGCGTTGTCACAGCCCTTGTTGCGCATGACGAGGGCGGCCTTGCCGGTGAAGGCGGCGAACTTCACCTCGCCGTCGACACCGTCGGCGATGTGCCGCGCCAGCGTGGTTTTGCCGGTGCCGGCAAAGCCGAACAGGCGGAAGATCGGCGGCGTGCCGCCTCGGCCTGGCTTGGCCTTGAGCCAATCGCCGACGGCCTTGAGCGCGGCATCCTGATGCGGGGTGAAACTCGGCATATCTGTCTTGAGGGAGGGCGAAATCGAAGCGATTCGCCGTCCCCCAAAACTAACCATTCGCCCCGCCGGTTCAAGCGGCGGAAATCCGGCTTCCGGCGGCCCTATTGCCAGCCGGGAACGCCGCGCATGTCGGGCAGGTGGTGGGCGATGCCCTTGTGGCAGTCGATGCAGGTCTTCTCGCCCGTGAACAGGAAGCGCTGGTGCGCCACCGAAGCCCGCGGCGACTGCTTGGTGATGTCCATGGAATCGGCGCTGTGGCAGTTGCGGCATTCCAGGGAATCGTTGGCCTTGAAGCGCGCCCATTCATGCGCCGCAAGCTCGAGCCGATGGTCGAGGAATTTCTCGCGGGTGTCGATCGTGCCGAAGATCTTGCCCCAGACCTCCTTGGAGGCCTGCATCTTGCGCGCGATCTTGTCGGTCCAGTTGTGCGGGACATGACAATCCGGGCAGGTCGCACGCACGCCGGAGCGGTTGGTGAAGTGGATCGTCGACTTCAGCTCGGCGTAGACGTTGTCCTTCATCTCATGACAACCGGTGCAGAACTTCTCGGTGTTGGTCAGTTCCAGTGCGGTGTTGAAGCCGCCCCAGAAGATCACGCCCGCGGCAAAGCCCGCGAGCACGAGGACGCCGAGCCCGAACACCGAGCTCGGCCGGATCAGCACCTGCCAGAGCTCGAGCGCAAAATCCCAGCTCCGCGCCAGGAAGCTGCGCTTTGTCTCCGGCTTTACGTTGGGTTCGTCAGCGGCCGTCGTCATCGGCGGCCACCGGGGCTTGCGCGCGACAGCAGCGTGTCGATGTCGGTGAAGTCATTGCTGACGGGCGGCGTGGCGGTGTTCTGCGGCACGTGGCATTCCGTGCAGAAGAAGCGCCGCGGCGAGATCGAGGCCAGGAACTGGCCGTCACGATCCATGAAGTGCGTGATCGAGACCATCGGCGCCTGCGATTCCGACGTGCGCGAGCGTGCGTGGCAGGACAGGCATTTGTTGCTGTTGAGGTCGATCTGGTAGCCGTCGATCGTGTGCGGGATCACCGGCGGCTGCTCCGGATAGTTGCGCGCCTCCTTTTCGGAGGTGTTGCGGTTCGGCAGCATCGGCGGGGCCGGGCCTTCGTCGTTGAGCGGCGCCGGGCCGCGCAGCCCGGAGCTCACCGTCTGTGCGGTCAGCGAGCCCGTGGCCGCGGCAATCGCGAACGCCAGCAGGATAATTCCACTTCGCTTCAGCATGGTCACACCCGCTCGATGCGCACGGCGCATTTCTTGTAGTCGGTTTGCAACGAGATCGGATCGGTGGCGTCCAGCGTCACCTTGTTGATCAGCTTGGACTCGTCGAACCACGGCACGAACACCAGCCCGCGCGGCGGCCGGTCGCGGCCGCGCGTCTCGACGCGGGCGCGGATATAGCCGCGACGCGAGACCACCTTCACCTCGTCGCCGCGCCGGAGCTTTGCGTCCTGTGCGTCGTCGGGATGCATGAAGCAGACGGCCTCCGGAAACGCCTTGTAGAGCTCGGGCACGCGGCGCGTCATGGTGCCGGAATGCCAGTGCTCCAGCACGCGGCCGGTTGAGAGCCAGTAGGGGTATTCATTGTCGGGCGATTCCGCCGCCGGCTCGAAAGGAAGCGCGAAGATGCGCGCCTTGCCGTCGGGATAGCCATAGAATTGCACGTCGGTGCCCTGCTTGACGTAGGGGTCGCTGCCCTCGCGGAAGCGCCACTTCGTCTCCTGGCCGTTGACGACGGGCCAGCGCAAGCCGCGCTCGCGATGATAGCTTTCGAACGGCGCGAGGTCGTGGCCGTGGCCGCGGCCAAACGAGGCATATTCCTCGAACAGGCCTTTCTGCACGTAGAAGCCGAACGCCTTGGATTCCTCGTTGGCGTAGCCCTCCTCGATCTCCGAGGTCGGGAATTTATCGATCTGCCCGTTCTTGTACAGCACGTCGAACAGCGTCTTGCCGCGATACTCCGGCTTCTTGGCGATCAGCTCCTCCGGCCACACCTCCTCGATCTTGAAGCGCTTGGAGAATTCCATCAGCTGCCAGAGATCGGACTTCGCCTCGCCCGGCGCGGTCACGAGCTGGTGCCAGAACTGTGTGCGGCGCTCGGCATTGCCGTAGGCGCCTTCCTTCTCCACCCACATCGCCGTGGGCAGGATGAGGTCGGCGGCGAGTGCGGTGACCGACGGATAGGCATCCGAGACCACGATGAAATTGTCGGGGTTGCGGAAACCCGGATAGGTTTCCTCATTGGCGTTGGGACCGGCCTGCAAATTGTTGTTGACCTGCACCCAGTAGGCGTTGAGCAAGCCGTCGCGGAGCATCCGGCTCTGCAGCACGGCGTGATAGCCGGGCTTGTCGGGAATGGTGCCCTCGGGCAGCTTCCAGATGTGCTCGGCCTTGTCGCGGTGCTCCTTGTTGGTCACGACCATGTCGGCCGGCAGGCGGTGCGAGAAGGTGCCGACCTCGCGCGCGGTGCCGCAGGCCGATGGCTGCCCGGTCAGCGAGAACGGGCTGTTGCCGGGCGAGGAGATTTTTCCGGTCAATAGATGGATGTTGTAGACGAGGTTGTTGCACCAGACGCCGCGGGTGTGCTGGTTGAAGCCCATCGTCCAGAATGAGACGACCTTGGTCTTGGGATCGGCATAGAGCTCGGCGAGCTGCTCCAGCCGATTGAGCGGCACGCCGGACATCTTTGCCGCCTTCTCCAGCGTGTAGTCCGAGACGAACTTGACGTATTCGTCGTAGCTCATGTCGGTGGAGTCGTTGGCCTTCGCCGCGCCGGTCGCCTTCTTCTGAAGGGGATGATCGGGCCGCAGGCCATAGCCGATGTCGGTCTGACCGCGCCTGAACACGGTATGCGCCGTGACGAAATCCTTGTTGACGCGGCCGGTCTTGATGATGTGGTTGGCGATCGCGTTGAGGATGTAGAGATCGGTCTGCGGCACGAACACCATGCCGATGTCGGCGAGGTCGAACGAGCGGTGCTCGAAGGTCGAGAGCACGGCGACGCGGACATGCGGCGCGGAGAGCCGACGGTCGGCCACGCGCGTCCACAGAATGGGGTGCATCTCCGCCATGTTGGAGCCCCACAGCACGAATGCATCGGTGGCTTCGATGTCGTCGTAGCAGCCGGCCGGCTCGTCGATGCCGAACGTGCGCATCATGCCGGCAACCGCCGAGGCCATGCAGTGGCGCGCATTGGGATCGATGTTGTTGGTGCGGAAGCCGGCCTTGTACAGTTTCGAGGCGGCATAGCCTTCCCAGATCGTCCACTGGCCGGAGCCGAACATGCCGACGCCGCTCGGGCCGCGCTTCTTCAGCGCGTCCTTCCACTTCTCCGTCATGATGTCGAAGGCTTCGTCCCACGACACCGGCGTGAAGTCGCCGTTCTTGTCGTACTTGCCGTTCGTCTTGCGCAGCATCGGCTGCGTCAGCCGGTCATGGCCGTACATGATCTTGGAGAGGAAGTACCCCTTGACGCAGTTGAGGCCGCGATTGACCTCGGCCTTGATGTCGCCGTGAGTGGCGACGACGCGGTTGTCCTTGGTCGCGACCATCACGGAGCAGCCGGTACCGCAGAAGCGGCAGGCGGCCTTGTCCCATTTCAGTTCGGATGCGTCGCGCTCGGAGACGAGATTGGCGGCGAGCGCCGGTGCCGGCATGCCGGCGGCGGCCGCCGCGATCGCGGCGGCTTCCAGCTTCAGCATCTGGCGGCGGTCGAGCTTGGGTGACGTCATGATGGCTCTCCCGGCCTTAAGCCGTTTCGATGGCGTGAAAGACGAGCGCTGCGGAATAGACGTGCGGCAGCGATTGGATGGTGTTCAGCAGCGTGCCGAGGCTGCCCGCGTCGGGCGCTTCGGTCACGACGACGAGCTTGCCGCGCGCATCGCGGCCATGAATCTCGCAGCCGGGCAGCGCCGTGATGGCGGCTTCGAGCTCGGCGAGGTGGTCGGGGCGCGCCTGCACCAAAATGCTGGCGATCTCGCCGCCCGGCGGCGGCACGATGCGCTCGGCAGTGATCACCCGGCCGGTGATCAATGCGCGGCGGTTGAGTGTGGTGTGGGCCATATGCCTGTCTTTCGCTTCGGGGGACTCAATGCGGAGGAGGCGGACCGGGGGGACCCGCGAACATCTGGTAGATCCAGACCGCGAGCCCGTAGGAGCCGACCGTCCCCACTGCGAGGACGGGCATCACGACCGCGGTCAGGAACAGGAACGCAAAGATCTCCATGCGCCGACGGCGCAAACGCCCAGTCGTGTCGTCGCCAGGGGCCGACATATTCGGTCTCTCTTGCAGTAGTGAGTTCTGGACGGCATCCGGGCCGCTGCCTTGTAGAGTTCCATGATAGGTATCCCGGGCGGTGTTGACCTTGACATGGATCAAGGCTGATCGAACGACCTAAGCCTTTGCGACATCTCGCGCTTCACTTGAAGTTGTCAGGCTGGATCGGGCAGTGCGGACCTCCCGCGCGGTGGAATTGGGCCGGCATGGACAGCGCTCGTCCGTTCCTTAGAATGCCGGCAACAAAAACAATTCTTGGGAGAGCGGCGTCATGAAGTTCGGCATCTTCTACGAGCTGCAACTGCCGCGGCCCTGGGTGGCGGGCGACGAGCTCAGGCTCTATCGGAACGCACTCTCGCAGATGGAACTCGCAGACCGCCTCGGCTACGACCATGCCTGGGTCGTTGAGCATCACTTCCTCGAGGAATACTCCCACTCCCCGTCGCCGGAATCCTTCCTCGCCGCTGCCAGCCAGCGCACGCAGAAGATCAGGCTCGGTCACGGCATCCTCCAGCTCACCACTAACCATCCCGCACGCGTCGCCGAGCGCGTCGCGGTGCTCGATCTGCTCTCGAACGGCCGCTGCGAATTCGGCATGGGCGAGAGCGCCTCCATCACCGAGCTCGAGCCGTTCGGCCGCGACATGGAGACCAAGAAGGAGGTGTTCGAGGAGGCCGTGCGCGCGATCTTCCCGATGTTTCGGGATGGTGGCAGCGAGCATCACGGCAAGTACTTCGACATTCCCTTGCGCAACGTCGTGCCGAAGCCGGTGCAGAAGCCGCATCCGCCGCTGTGGATGGCGTGCTCGCAACTGCCGACCATCGAGCGGGCAGGACGTCACGGCTTTGGCGCGCTCGGCTTCCAGTTCGTCAGCGCCGATGCCGCCCATGCCTGGGTGCACGCCTATTACAACGCCATGACCAAGCGGCTGCACAAGCTCGCCGACTACGAGATCAACCCGAACATGGCGCTGGTGTCGTTCTTCATGTGCGCCAAGACGGACGAGGAGGCGCGCGCCCGCGCCGACGGCGCCACTTTCTTCCAGTTTGCCCTGCGCTTCTACGGCGCCGCGCAGAACCGCCAGCGTCCCGCGCCCGGCACCGTCAACATGTGGGACGAGTACAATAAATGGAAGCGCGACAATCCGGAGGCGCAGGAGGCGGCGCTGCGCGGCGGCCTGATCGGCTCGCCGGAGACGATCCGCAAGAAGCTCAAGCGTTTCCAGAGCTCCCATATCGACCAGGTCATCCTGCTCAACCAGGCCGGCAAGAACAGCCATGAGCACATCTGCGAATCGCTGGAGCTGTTCGCCCGCGAGGTGATGCCGGAGTTCCAGAGCGACCCCGAGCAGGCCGCCTGGAAGCAGGGCGTGATGAGCGGCGCGATCAAGCTTGAGGAGATCGACACTGAGGCCTTCACCGATCGCTACGGCAAGCTCGCCATCAACGTCGCGCCGGCGAAGGTGGCGGCGGGGTAGGGCCAAACCGGGATAGTGTTGATCCATGTCAAGTTCTATCTAAGATAGCGATAGCAGGTTGCTGGACGGTTTCTTTTCAGGGAGAAAATATCCATGACCGTCAGCCGCCGTCAGACACTCGCCGCTTTCGCGACCGCCGTCTCCACCCTCGCTCTTGCCCGCTCGGCCCGTGCCGAGTTTGAAGGGCCGCTATTGAGGGCTGCGGAGGCCGGCGACGACTTCTGGCTGTCGACCGATGCCTACGTCTACGGCTACCCGCTGGTGACGATGGAGATGACCCGGCGCATTTTTACCAACGTCGCTTCTCCCATCGGTACGCGCGGCCCGATGGGGCAACTCATCAAATTGCGTCAGTACCCGGACGCCAGCTTTCGCGATGTAACTGCACCAAACGCCGACACACTGTACACAACGGCATTTGTTGATGTCGGCGACGAGCCTTGGGTTATCAGCCTTCCCGACATGAAGGATCGCTACTTCCTTTTCCCGATGCTGGACGGGTGGACCAACGTGTTCCAGGTGCCTGGCAAGAGGACCACTGGCGACAAGGCGCAGACTTACGTCATCACCGGCCCGGGTTGGAAAGGCACGCTGCCATCCGGCGTGAAGGAGTACAGATCACCCACCAGCATCGTCTGGATATTGGGACGCATCTATTGCACGGGGACACCCGAGGATTATGCAGCGGTCCACGCGCTACAGGATCAGTGCAAGCTTGTTCCGCTCAGCTCGTATGGCAAGCCATATACCCCCCCGCCGGGCAAGGTCGATCCCTCAGTCGACATGAAGACGGCCGTCCGTGAGCAGGTGAATGCGATGGATGCCGTCGCCTACTTTACCCTGCTGGCGCAGCTCATGAAGCAAAACCCTCCCGCGGCAGCAGATGCTCCAGAGCTGGCGAAGTTCGCCAAGATCGGCCTCGTACCCGGCAAGGAATTCGACACCAGCAAGTTCGACCCCGCTTTCGCCAAGCGTATACCGCAGATCGCGTTTGACCGGATCATGCTCCAGTTCAAGATTGGCAAGTCGATCCGGAACAAGAATGGGTGGGCCTACGACAGCGAAACCGGGATCTACGGCACCGACTACCTCAATCGGGCTCTCGTGACCGCAATCGGCCTTGGTGCCAACCGCATCCAGGATGCCGTGTATCCGACGTCGCTGAAGGATGCCGATGGCCAGGACTACGAAGGCAAGAACAAATACGTGATGAGCTTTGCCAAGGGCCAGCTTCCGCCGGTCGGCGGATTCTGGTCCTTGACGATGTACGATGCCGACTATTTTTTCGTGCAGAATCCGATCAATAGGTACTCGATCAGCCCGCGTCAGAACCTGAAGGCAAACGCCGACGGCTCCGTCGATCTCTACATCCAGAAGGACTCGCCAGGTCCCGACAAGGAGAGCAACTGGCTTCCGGCTCCGGCTGGCAAGTTCGTATTGATGCTACGGATGTACTGGCCGAACGAGAAGTCTCCTTCCATCATTAATGGAACCTGGACGGTCCCGCCGGTGCGAAAAGTCGCGGCCAGCTAAGTCGCTATCGTCATTGTGCCCGAAGGCTCGGCTGTGGCCCCTGGTGTCTCACCGTCGGGGTCACAGTCGTCTCCTTCCCGCTATTCGAACTCTGAAAGCCGCCTTCGGTCGGCCGCAGCCAATGTCTGCAACTGGGCCGTTTCTGACCTTCGCGCTTAGTACGTCGAGATGTCCGTTTTCCGGAGATAAAAAGCGTTGTCCACGTCGCTACCCAAATATCAAGCGGTAGTCCCATTTTCATGTTGGCGAGCAAGAGTTCGGCGTTAACCATCGCTGACGGCTCCAGCCTGGGCGACATCGCTTCGAAGTTTCTTAAATTTTGCTGGGTACCTCTTCAGGGCATAGCGACCTGGGGAAAGAGTATGGGTAAGCGGGCCAAACGTGGAAAGGCGGAGACGCTCGCACTACCAATGACCGCGAGAGTCGCACTTGGCGTCGTGGCTGTCGCCGCAGCGGGGTACGGTTTGCTGGATCACCCGGCGAGCGTGCAACCGGCACGGAAGCCGTCCGCACCCCAGGCCCAGGCGTCGTCAACGCCGGTTTACGTGGCAACTTCAGTTCGTGCAGCAGCGGCAGCACCGGCTCCTGCTCCGGCTGCGATCCCAGCCCCCGCGCCTCTGGTCGAACCACCAAAAGCCGCTGACGGTCCCGGAGCACTTGTCCGGCAGGTGGTTGACTATGCCAGCCACCAGGCGCCGGGCACCGTGATCATCGATACCAAGAACACATTCCTCTATTTGGTCCTGAACGACACGCAAGCGATGCGCTACGGCATCGGTGTCGGCCGCGAAGGTTTCACTTGGTCCGGTGAACAGACTGTGGCCCGCAAGACAGAATGGCCGGATTGGCGTCCGCCTGCAGAGATGGTTGTGCGTCAGCCTTATCTGCCGCGGTTCATGGCGGGCGGTCCGACCAACCCGCTCGGCGCCCGGGCGATGTATCTGGGCGAGACCGAATATAGAATTCACGGCACCAACAAGCCCGATACGATCGGGAAGCGGGTTTCGTCCGGCTGTATCCGGCTGACCAATGAGGACGTCGTGGACCTCTACGACCGGGTGAAGGTCGGGGCGAAGGTGATCGTGCTTCCGGCAACCGTTGCTCGTCGACCATCCCAGGGAGCGCCGTCCGACGCCGCTTTCCGGTCGCCGGACCCGACGTCGCCGGCGAACCGGCTCTCGGCAGCGAACGCGCAGATGCTGTCATCCGGACCGAGGATCGCCGAGGTCAAGTAACTCGGTGCTCCGTGCCTGGTCTGCGTCCCAATTCCGTCCGTCCCTATCGCTAGGGACAGACGCCGGCTGCGGAGTTCGCTAGTCTGGCCTGAAGCATACGAGCATCAGGGGAGGCTGTCTTGAGCACCGCGCCGCGCATCGACATCGACCCGCCCTCGTTCTGGGCCGATCCCTATCCGATGCTCGCAAAAATGCGGAAGGAAGCGCCGATCGCCTTCGTGCCGCAGCTCGGCTCGACGCTTCTGGCGAGCCGCGACGATATCTCGATCTCCGAGAAGCAGATCGACGTGTTCTCCTCGCACCAGCCGCAGGGACTCATGAACAAGCTCATGGGCCACAATATGATGCGCAAGGACGGCGAGGCGCACCAGGTCGAACGGCGGGCGGCGTTTCCGACGGTGTCGCCGAGGACGGTGAAGGCGCACTGGACAGCGCAGTTCCAGGCCCATGCCGACCGCATCATCGACACGATCGAGCCGGGCGCGCGGATCGATTTCATGCGTGACTTCGCGCTGCCCTTCTCGGGCGAATGCCTGAAGTCGATCACCGGTCTCACCAATATCGGCTTCGGCGAGATGGATGCCTGGTCGCAAGCCATGATCGACGGCATCGCCAATTACGCGGGCGATCCCGCGGTTGAGGCGCGCTGCCATGCTGCGACTGCCGGCATCGATGCTGTCATCGACGACATGCTGCCGGTGATGCGCAAGAACCCCGACCAGAGCCTGCTTGGCGTCCTCCTCGCCTCCGGCATGCCGATGGAGAGCGTGCGTGCCAACGTCAAGCTCGCGATCTCGGGCGGCCAGAACGAGCCGCGCAAGGCCATTGCGGGCACGTTGTGGGCGCTTCTGACCCATCCCGAGCAGCTCGATCTCGTGCGCAAGGGCGAGGTGTCCTGGCTCCAGGCGTTCGAGGAATATGCCCGCTGGATCTCGCCGATCGGCATGTCGCCGCGGCGGATCGCAAAGCCATGGACCATCCGCGACGTCTCGTTCGAGCTTGATGAGCGCGTGTTCCTGATGTTCGGCTCGGCCAACCGCGACGAGAATCATTTTGAGCGCGCCGACCAGTTCGACGTGCGACGCGATGTGAGCAAGAGCGTCGCCTTCGGCGCCGGCCCGCATTTCTGCGCCGGCGCCTGGGCCTCGCGCGCCATGATCGCCGAGGTCGCGCTGCCGACCGTGTTCGCGCGCGCCAGCAGGATCGAGATCGTCGACGACGAGCCGGTGCGGATCGGTGGCTGGGCTTTTCGCGGGCTGCTCAATCTGCCGGTGAGATGGCTGAGCTAGGTCCGGAAAGGGTCCTACCCATTCCACGCGCGGCCATGATGGCATCGTGCCCCTGTTTTGCCCGACGGGTCAAGCCGATTCGGAAAATAAGCAGGCCTTCGCGGTGGCCAGCGGCTACTTTGCATGGGGTTGTTTTCGATATTTTTGTCGTCGGGTGACGAGAGCCTCGGGCTGAGCCGGGCTCGTCCTGATTTTCGGTGGGCTCATCACGCACTGTTGCGACGCGCGCGACCGTCACATTTGTGTGCGGAAAAAATCTCCCTGCATTCGCCTGACCGTTTGAAAGATTAATCATGCGCGTCGCACGCGCGACAGTGCGCGCATCGCTATTTTTCCGCGCGTCTCGACACCTCCGGCAGGCCGCACCATCATTCCTGCAACGGGAATGAATGGACGGCCGCATGCGGCCGGGAGCTTGGAATGCAACGTCGGGACTTCTTGAGACTCTCTGCCGGCGCGGCCGCGCTGACGGCGCTGTCGCCGCGCGGCTTCGCGCAAAGCGCCGTGAAGGAAATTCGTATCGGCTATCAGAAGAACGGCGTGCTGGTCATCACGCGCCAGCAGGCTGCGCTGGAAAAACATTTCGCCCCGCAGGGCATCGAGGTGAAATGGGTCGAATTCTCCTCGGGCCCGCCGATGATGGAGGCGATGAATGTCGGCAGCGTCGACTATGGCGCGGTCGGCGATTCTCCGCCGGTGTTCGCCCAGGCCGCGGGCGCCGCGATCGTCTACGCCGCGGGCCAGCCCATCACCAACGGCCAGGGCATTCTGGTCCCGAAGGATTCGCCGATCCACTCGATCGCTGAGCTGAAAGGCAAGCGCATCGGCTTCACCAAGGGCTCCAGCGCCCACAACATCGTTGTGCAGACGCTGGAGAAGGCCGGCCTCACCTATGCCGACATCACTCCCGTTTATCTGACGCCGCCGGATGCAGGCCCTGCATTTGCCAATGGCAGCATCGAGGCCTGGGCGATCTGGGATCCGTATTTCGCGATCGGCGAGACCAAGCAGAACGGCCGCATCCTGATCGACGCGCGCGAGGTCACCAAGACGAATTCCTTCTACATCGCCAACCGCGATTTCGCGAAGAACCACGGGCCGATCCTGCAACAGATCGTCGACGTGACCACTGCGACCGCGAGATGGGCCGAACAGCACCGCGACGAGGTCGCAAGATCGCTGGCCGCAGTCACCGGCATTCCCTTGGACATCCAGACCATCGCCGCGAACCGCTCGGCCTTCGTGGTCGGCCCTGTCACCGACGACATCGTCGCGACCCAGCAGGGCGTCGCCGACCGCTTCTACAAGCTCGGCCTGATCCCGAAGCCGATCGTCATCCGCGATATCGTCTGGCGCAGCACGGCGACCTGATCGTGCCGACCAATCTTCCCATTGCAAAAGGTTTGAACATGAGGCGCATCATTCAACGCGTGATCGCGGCCATCGTGCTGTCGATCGGCATCGTCGCGGCCGCGGTCGGGACATCCTACGGCCAGGACAAGGTCGTCCGCATCGGCTACCAGAAATACGGCAAGCTGGTGCTGTTGAAGAGCAAGGGCACGCTGGAGCCGAAGCTCGCGGCCGACGGCTACAAGGTGGTATGGACCGAATTCCCGTCGGGGCCGCCGCTACTCGAAGCGCTCAATGTCGGCGCTATCGATTTCGGCAACACCGGCGAGGCGCCGCCGATCTTCGCGCAGGCCGCCGGTGCGCCGATCCAGTATGTCGCCTATGAGCCGCCGGCGCCGAAGGGCGAGGCGATCCTGGTGCCGAAGGACAGTCCGCTGAAATCGGTGGCCGACCTCAGGGGCAGGAAGGTCGCGCTGAACAAGGGCTCGAACGTTCATTATCTTCTGGTGAAGGCGCTGAAGCAGGCGGGCGTCAAATATTCCGACATCGAGCCGGTGTTCCTGGCGCCGGCCGATGCGCGCGCCGCTTTCGAGCGCGGCGCGGTCGATGCCTGGGTGATCTGGGATCCGTTCCAGGCGGCGGCGGAGGCCGCCACCGGCGCGCGCACGCTCGCCGACGGCAGTAACATCGTGTCGAACTACCAGTTCTATTTCTCCTCGAAGAAGTTTCTCGAGGTCAACCCGAAACTCGTCGACGCCGTGCTCGCCGAGCTGAGCGCGGTCGACGATTGGGCCAAGGGCGACATCCATGCGGTCGCCGAGCAGCTCGCGCCGTCGATCGGATTGTCGGTGCCCGTGGTCGAGGTGGCGCTCAGGCGTCAGGCCTACGGCATCAAGCCGATCACCGATGCGGTGATCGCCGATCAGCAGCAGGTTGCCGACGCGTTCTTCGCGCTCAACCTGATTCCGAAAGCAATCAAGATTTCCGACGTGGCGCGGAGGCCAGGTTCATGAGCAAGCAAGCGAACGCCAACATCCTCTGGTTCCTGCCGACCCACGGCGACGGCCGCTATCTCGGCACCGCCACCGGCGGCCGCGAGGTCAACTTCAACTATTTGCGCCAGATCGCGCAGGCCGCCGACCAGCTCGGCTATTTCGGCGTGCTGCTTCCGACCGGGCGAAGCTGCGAGGATTCCTGGATCGTCGCCTCCAGCGTCGCGCCCTTCACCGAGCGCCTGCGCTATCTCGTGGCGGTGAGGCCCGGCCTGCAATCGCCGAGCGTCGCAGCGCGTATGACGGCGACGCTCGATCGCATCACGAACGGCCGGCTCCTCATCAACGTCGTCACCGGCGGCGATCCCGTCGAGAACAAGGGCGACGGCATCTTCCTCGGCCATGACGAGCGCTACGAGGTCACCCGCGAGTTCCTGAACGTCTACAGCGACCTGCTCGCGGGCAAGACGGTAAATGTCGAAGGCAAGCACATCCGCATCGAGGACGGTAAGCTGCTGTTCCACCCCGTGCAGTCGCCGCGGCCGCCGCTCTATTTCGGCGGCTCATCGGATGCCGGCATCGACGTCGCCGTCGATACCGTCGACAAGTATCTCACCTGGGGCGAGCCACCGGCGCAGGTTGCCGAGAAGATCGCGAAGGTGAGGGCGGTCGCAGCCGCGCGAGGTCGCAAGCTGTCCTTTGGTATCCGTCTTCACGTCATCGTTCGCGAGACAAATGAAGCGGCGTGGCGAGCCGCCAACGAGCTGATCAAGCATGTCAGCGACGAGACCATCGCGGCCGCACAGAAGAACTTTGCCCGCATGGACTCGGTCGGCCAGCAGCGCATGGCGCAGCTGCACGGCGGCAAGCGCGACAAGCTCGAGATCAGTCCCAACCTCTGGGCCGGTGTCGGTCTCGTGCGCGGCGGCGCCGGAACGGCCCTGGTCGGTGACGCCCAGACGGTCGCGGCGCGCATTCGGGAGTATCAGGACATCGGCATCGATACCTTCATCATGTCGGGCTACCCGCATCTCGAAGAAGCCTACCGTTTCGCCGAGCTGGTCTTCCCGCTGCTCTCGCTAGCGCATGGCAGCAACGTGACGCGGCTTCATCCCAACAACGGTCCGTTCGGCGAGACCGTCGGCAACGATTACCGCCCGCACCAACAGGCATCGCAATCATGAGCCTTATCGACAGCATCTCCCTTCCGTGCAGCGTCCGCCTGCCGCGCGTCGACGGCCTGATCCAGTGGATCGTGCCGCTCGCCATCATCGCGATCTGGCAGCTCGCGAGCGTTACCGGCTTCGTGCCGACGCGGGTGCTGCCGGCGCCGAGCGACGTGGTGCTCGCGGGGTGGAAGCTGCTGCTTTCCGGCGAGCTCGTCCGCAACATCTGGGTCTCGTTCTGGCGCGCCTCTATCGGCTTCCTGATCGGCGGCAGCATCGGCTTCGCCTTCGGCCTTGCCAATGGCCTGTCGCAGCTCTCGGCAAAGCTCACCGACACCACGCTGCAGATGGTGCGCAACGTGCCGCATCTGGCGCTGATCCCGCTTGTCATCCTCTGGTTCGGCATCGACGAGAGCGCGAAGCTCTTTCTCGTGGCGCTCGGGGTGTTCTTCCCGATCTACCTCAATACGCTGCACGGCATCCGCACCGTCGATCCCCAGCTCATCGAGATGGGCCGCATTTACGGCATGACCGACGGCGAATTGTTCCGCCGGGTGATCTTCCCGGGCGCGCTGCCCTCGATCTTCGTCGGCATCCGCTTCGCGCTCGGCATTATGTGGCTGACGCTGATCGTCGCCGAGACCATCGCGGCCTCCTCGGGCCTCGGCTATATGGCGATGCAGGCGCGCGAGTTCATGCTGATCGATGTCGTCGTGCTGTCGATCCTGATCTACGCCCTGCTCGGCAAGCTCGCCGACAGCGCCTCCCGCGTGCTGGAGCGCCTGACGCTCGCATGGCACCCCGCCTTTCAGAAACGTTGAGAGTGACATGAAAACGGCTCTTCGCACTTCCCTTCCCGAAACCGAGCTCGCAAGCCGCGCCAATTTCGCGCCGCATGCCCGCGTTGTGCGCGAGGAGCGCCCGGTTCACACCAGCGGCCCGCCGCTCAGCATTCGGGGTCTGCGCAAGTCGTTCGGCGACAATGAAGTGCTGCGCGGCATCGACCTGCACATTCCCGCCGGCCAGTTCGTCGCGATCGTGGGAAAGAGCGGCTGCGGCAAGAGCACGCTGCTGCGCCTCATCGCGGGCCTGGAAAAGATCGACGCCGGCAGCATCAGCTTCGGCGGCGAGATCCAGCCCGAGGACATTCGTGTGATGTTCCAGGAGCCGCGGCTGTTGCCCTGGGCGCGCGTGCTCGCCAATGTCGAGGTCGGCCTTGGCCGCGATCGCGCCTCCGGTGACGCGCACGCGCGTGCCGAGAAGGCGCTTGCCGAGGTCGGGCTTGCCGACAAGCGCGAGCAATGGCCCTCGGTGCTCTCGGGCGGACAGAAGCAGCGCGTGGCGCTGGCGAGGGCTCTGGTCTCGCGTCCGCGCGTGCTCGCTTTCGACGAGCCGCTCGGCGCGCTCGATGCGCTCACCCGCATCTCGATGCAGCGGCTTTTGGAGCGCGTCTGGCGCGATCAGGGCTTTACAGCGATCCTGGTCACCCACGACGTCGCCGAGGCGGTCGCGCTGGCGGACCGGGTGCTGGTCATCGAGGAGGGCCGTATCGCCCATGATGTCTTGGTTAACGCAGCCCGGCCACGCCAGCGCGGCTCGGTCGAGCTTGCGGGCCTCGAAGGCTCGATCCTGAGCCACCTTTTGTCGGCGGACGATCGTACCTAAATAAGGGAGGACCCCGCTTCGGGGAGCACGCCATGAATGTAGTCCCCCGCGATCTCATGACTGAAATTGTCGTCTCGTCTGCCGATTTCCGCGGCGCCATGCGCCACCTCACCGGCGGCGTCAGCGTCATCACCGCCGGACGGGGCAAGGACATCACCGGCATGACGGTGACCTCGGTGACCTCGCTCACGGTCGATCCACCGACGCTGCTCGTCAGCATCAATCGCGACGCATCCTCGTTCCCGCTGATCCGGCGTCACGGCGCCTTCGGCGTCAGCATCCTCAATGCCGACCAGCTCGACATCGCCGAGCGCTTTGCCGGCAAGGGTGGCCTGAAGGGAGCCGATCGCTTTGCGGGTGCCCAATGGGTGACGGGTGTCTCGGGCGTTCCGCTACTCGCCGACGCGCTATCGGCCTTCGATTGCGAGGTCGAGGAGATCCTCGAACGTCACTCGCACGGCATCGTCATCGGCCGGGTGCGGCAGATCAGGAGCTCGACCCGCAGCGCCGCGCTGGCCTATTGGCACGGTCAATATGTGGCGGTCGATCAGGACGAAGACGCGGCAAAGCTCGCGGACGTCAGTGTTCCCTCGCGCAGCCGGCGCGGCATTTGATCGCCGGAGCGAGGCTGGTCTTTTCCCCGTCATCGCTCTAGAAGCGCTCCCTTGAGCCTTCCCGCCGGGAGGCATTGGAGCAAAACGATGAAGCGCGTGGCGACCTGGGCCTTCTACGCCGTCGGCGCGCTGGCGATCGCCTATCTCGCGCTCTACGCCTATGCAACCTTCCGCGGCGAGCCCATCATTCCCGGCGACCCCATCCACATCTTCCGCAAGCCGGACGCGCCGAACTATTCGTGAGATCTCGTAGGGTGGGCAAAGGCGCATTTGCGCCGTGCCCACCATCTCTCGGAAATTGCCATAGCTGTGGTGGGCACGCTTCGCTTTGCCCACCCTACGGGACTATCCCCGCAATATCGCCAGCGCGAGCGCCTGCGCGCGCGGGACGATGCTGTCGAGCTCGAGATATTCCTCCGGCGTGTGCGCAAGCCCGCCCACCGGTCCGAGGCCGCAGATGGTCGGCGTGCCGACCGCCGCCGTGAAGCCGGAATCGGCGCAGCCGCCAGAGAACTCGCCCTGCAGCGTGGTGAGGCCGACGTCTCTTGCCGCTGCCTGGTAGCCCTCGAACAGCGCCTTGGAGTCCTCGCTCTGCACGGCCGGCAGGAATTCGCCCTTGATCGTCAGCACAGCGCTGGTGCCGGGCACGTAGGGCGTCGCCATGATCCGCTCGATCTCGGCCATCACGCTGGCACGATCCGCCGGGTTGATGTAGCGCAGATCGATCTGGCCTTCCGCGTAAGGCGCCGTTGTGTTGACGGACTGGCCACCGGAGACCAGCCCGACATTGAGCGTGATACCCTTGGTGAGATCGGTCAGCGCGTGGATCTGCACGATCTTGTGCGCGAGCTCGCCGATCGCGCTGACGCCGGCGGCGAAATTGGCGCCGGAATGCGCGGCTTTGCCGGTGATGCCGAAATGCATGAAGATTCCGCCCTTGCGGCTGGTCACGATGTTACCGGTCGGGCGGCCCGGCTCGGAATTGTAGACCGCACGCGCGGCGCGCCCTTCGCGCTCGATCACCGGGCGCGACGAGGGCGAGGCGATCTCCTCGTCCGAGGTGATCAGCACCTTGATCGGATGCGGATTGCCGCCGAATTTCTGGAAGGCTGCGGCGACGAACACGTTCATGACGAGGCCGGACTTCATGTCGGCGACGCCGGGGCCGTAGGCGCGCTTGTCCCGAATCGTGAATGGGCGCCGCCCGGCCTCGCCCTTGGAGAAGACCGTGTCGCGATGGCCCATCAACAGCACCGGCTTCTCGTTGCTGCCGGGCTTGGCGACCTCTGCATGGATCGCATCGCCGAACGTACCGTGGGCTTCCCGCCAGGCGGAAATGCCGTGCTCGGAAAGATGCCGCTCGAACCGCGCGCCGACCGCATCGACGCCTTCCTTGTCGTAGGATCCGGAGTCGATATTCACGACCTCGCTGAGCAGATCGATCATCGCCTGCCGCTGCGACGCCAGCCATTCCGTGATTTGGGTCTCTGCCATGGTCCCTCGCGTGGTTGCTCTGCCGCGCTTATAGGGCCTGAGCCGATCTTGACATAGCCGCAGCTACGCTGGCCGGCCATGAGCGCAGCGGGGGAGCTTACCGCCTGTTCGCGAGCCGACTCAGCCCGTGCCGCCTCCGCGACCGTGCGTCGCCTGCTGTCTCGCATCCGTCGGGGTCATCCCGAAGCGGCGGCGGAACGAGCGGGTAAAGTAGGGAAGATCGCCGAAACCGCAGCGCAGCGCGATGTCGCCGATGGCGTTGTCGGCAAAGGCCGGGTCGGTCAGCATCCGTCGCGCATCGAGCAGCCGGTGCTCGATGACATATTCGGTGAACGTCGTCCCCTCGCTCTCGAACAGCTTCTGGATGTAGCGCGACGTCACGCCGTGACGCAGCGCCAGCGCGCCGATGGAAAGATCGTCGCGACCGAGCGCCTTGCCGATGTCGACCTTGATCGCGGTCAGCCGCGCTGCGCGCAAGCCGCGGCGGCTCGCGACATGCTCACCGTCGCGCGTGCCGCCGATGGCGAGCGTCACCAGATCCTGGAGATGGGTGGCGAAGGCCTGGCCGAGGCCGGGTGAATCGAGCGTGATCGTCTCCGCCGATTGGACGTAGGAGATCAAGAGACGCAGCGCATCGGTCTGTGGCAGCGGCCGGCACAACACGGCTTCGGGGTCGCCGGCGAGCGCTGCGATGGCCTGGCGCGGCGCGCTGACCACCAGCGCGCGCGAGGGCCCCGGATAAAGGCCTTCGACCTCCTCGCCGCTGGAGATCAGGATCGCTTCGCGAGCCTGGACCACGGTCTCGCGGCCGAGCTGCCGGTACTCCGCGATCCCGGTGAGATTGATGATGAGATTCAGGTTGTCGTTGCCGTCGGCGATCTCGACGCTCGTGCGCCGCGTGTAGAAGCCGCTGCAGGCGGTCGACGCCAGCGACAGGCTTCCGAGCTGCCGCAACGTGGCGTGCTGGGAGAACGCTTCGCTGCCAACCGTCCTGAGCTGCGAGCGGATGATGTAGCGCCCGAACACGTCGCTCCAGATCGCGATGCGGTCGCGCTCTGGCAATGCGTCGGTCGAGAATTTCAGAAAGCTCTGCATGAGAGATCGGTTTCCAAGTGCGGCGGCATCGCCGCCTCCCGTCGAATAGTTGCGTCAGTGTCGACGGCGGTTCGAATGCTTTGGCACAAGGCACCGGAGTTCGCAGCAACGGCGAAGCAAGCTTTCGCTTCACGACAAAACTTGTTCGCAGGTCGACAATTCGGGCGGCGCGACGCTGTTGCGGGACTGCATCGCCGGCAACAAACGGACGCAAATTCGCGTGCGTGCAAGCGTGGCTTCGCTTCGGGACAAACGGATGTGCGTCACTTGCGCTAGCTGTCGATCAATCGTGGCGAGTCACGTTGCTGCGGAGCGTGCACGTACGAATGCGACGGGGTTAGGCCACGCCTGGCGTCGCTCGCGAGGAAGGGTTGAGCAGATGAAATGGTCCCTCAAGGCAATTGCCACGACTGCCGCGCTTGTCGTCGTCGCCGCATCGGGGGCGCAGGCGCAGACGGTGACAGGACCGGGCGGCACGAGTCCTGCCGCGAGCGCCGAGGATGTATTTAACAACGAAGTTGTAGTTGGAACGGGCAGCAAGGCAACCGCTATTGGAGCGACGGCAATCGGACGTGCCAGCGCGGCTGGCGCTGTAGCGACCGCGGTTGGCGTATTTAGTTCCGCACAGGGACTCGACTCGATTGCCGTGGGTGACCACAGCTCGGCCGCGGGCAACAACTCCACTGCAACGGGCTCGAGCAGTAACGCTTCAGGAACCGGCGCTTCGGCCTACGGCTACCGAAGCTCAGCACTCTCCGCGGGCGATATAGCCAGTGGCGCCAATGCGACGGCCGGCACATTGACGGGCAATGGCGGTAATATTGCGATCGGCTCGGATTCCGGCACGGTTGATGGCGCGGCGACGCCCGCCTCTACGACCGCCAACGGCGGCAATACGGTCGCGATCGGAACGGCGGCCCGGTCGAACGGCGGTAATTCGTCGGCGATGGGCGCTTACAGCATCGCCTCCGGTGCCAGCAGTTCGGCCTACGGCTACCAGGCCATCGCCGGAGGCACGAACGCGACCGCCATCGGCGTGGGGGCCGCGGCTGGCGCAAGCAACAGTACGGCGATCGGTGCGAACGCCTCGGTCGGCGGTACAAACGGCACCGCGATTGGTAGCGGCGCGACGGCGGGCTTCCTGAATTCGACCGCCATCGGCAATGGCGCCGCCGCGTCCGCCAACAACCAGGTGGCCGTCGGCACGGCGGCGAACACCTACAAGCTAGCGGGCCTCACCTCGGCGGCAAGCTCTGCTGCGCAGACCGGCCCGGTCTCGGTGGTGACGACGGACGCGGCAGGGCATCTTGCCGCGTCGAACGTCACGCTTCCGAATGTTTCGGGATTGCAGTCCCAGGTCGATTCGCTGCAATCCAGCGTCGGCGTGCTGCAATCGCAAATGAAGCAGTCCTTCGAAGGCGCCGCGATCGCGATCTCCATGGGGGCCACCGCATTGCCCTCCGACAAGCGCTTTGCGATCTCGACCAATTGGGGCAATTTCCGTGGCCAGAACGCCGGCAGCGTCGTCGCGCAGATGCGCGTCAACGACTATGCGGTGATCAACCTCGGCGTCGGTGCCGGCTTCGCGCAGGGCGGCGTCGGCAGCAGGGCAGGCGTGACCTTCGCGTGGTGAGACGCAGGCTGCCTTTTCGCTGTGCGCGGTTGCTCGCGACGCTGGCGCTAGTCGCCTCGTGTGGTCTCGCGCGAGCCGAGACGCCGGCGCCGAAGCCCGCGCAAATCGATCGCAACGGCGTCTTGATCCTGATCCGCACCGCGCTGATCGCGCTCGATCAGGCCAACAAGACCGGCAACTACACCGTGCTGCGCGAGCTCGGTGCGCCGGGCTTCCAGAGCAACACCCCGGAGCGCCTGGCGGAGATATTTGCAAAGCAGCGCAACGATCATCTCGACATCTCAGGCGTCACTGCGATCGATCCGCAGCTCACCATGCTGCCGCAGATCGAGGCCAGCGGCATGATGCACATGGCCGGGTTCTTTCCATCGGTGCCGCAGCAGATCAGCTTCGAGCTGCTCTATGCCCCCGTGAACGGGCAATGGCGTCTGTTCGGCATCTCGGTCTCGCTGGGATCTCCGGTGCCCGCCGCGCCCATGGCATCCAACCTGCCGGCCGCCAATCCGCCTGCCGGGACCAAGTCCACCGCCCCCGCGGCCGGCCAGAAGGCGCAGGTGCCGACCACGGCGCGGCCCCAATAGCCAAGAGGTCTTGGAGCAGCGTGGATCACCAAGGAGTTTGTTCCGATGTCCGAGTTGTTTCAGCCGCATCCTCCAGCAGAGTGAGTCGCAATCGTGTCGCCGTTTCCCGTTAATAGGACCGCGATCTTCATCGATGGCGCCAATCTGCACGCGACGGCCAGGGCGCTCGGCTTCGATATCGACTACAGACGCCTGCTCGACGAATTCAAGCGGAGCGGCAATCTGGTGCGCGCATTTTACTACACCGCGATCGCCGAGTATCGTGAGCATGTCCCGCTTCGCCCCCTGATCGATCGGTTGAATTATGACGGCTACACCGTCGTCACCAAGGCGACCAGAGAGATCATCGACGCCAGCGGCCGCCGCAAGATCAAGGGCAGCATGGATGTCGAGCTCGCGGTCGACGCGATGGAGCTCGCCGCATACATCGACGAGATGGTGCTGTTCTCGGGCGACGGCGTTCTTCGCTCGCTGGTCGAGGCGGTGCAGCGGCGTGGCGTCCGCGTCACCGTGGTCTCGACACGTCGTCCGCCCATGATCGCGGAGGAGCTACGCCGCCGGGCCGACGCCTTCATCGAGTTGATGGAGCTGCGAGAGTTGCTCGGCCGCGACCAGTCGGCGCGCTCACCAGCGAGGCTGAAACCTCCGTAGACCCGCCGGTTGGCTCAGGATCGCTCGCGGTGCGCCCTTGCGTCCGTCGGCGTCATGCCGAAGCGGCGACGGAAGGAGCGGCTGAAATGCGGCATGTCGCCGTAGCCGCAGCGCAGTGCGATATCGCCGATGGCGTGGTCGGAAAACCGAGGATCGCCAAGCATGCGCCGCGCTTCCGCCAGCCGTCGTTCGACGACGTATTCGGTGAAGGTGGTGCCTTCGCTCTCGAACAGTTTTTGCACGTAGCGCGGCGTCACGCCATGGCGCAATGCCACCGTGACCACCGACAGGTCGGCGCGGCCGAAGAGCTTCCTGACGTCGAGCTTGATGGCGGCAAGCCTTGCGGCGCGCAGGCTCCGGCCGCGCGCGAGCTCCGCCCCATCACCGGTCGCGCCGATCGCCAGTGCCATCAGGTCCTGGATGTGCGTGGTGACGACTCGAGAGAGGCCGGGGGTGTCGAGCGCCAGTTGATCGACCGACCGGATGTACGAGAGCAGTAGATGTAGCGTGTCGGAAGATGGCAATCGACGGCACAATGCGGACTCCGCGTTTTTCATCAATCCCGAGATGACATTGCGCGGAACGCCGATCACGACATACCGGGTGGCGTCGGGATAGACGCAACTTCCCTCCTCGCCGTTCGACATCAGGACTGCGTCGTTTGCGCCGATCTCGGTCTCGCGACCAAGCTGACGAAACCCTGACTTACCCATCGTGTTGACGATCAACGCAAGATCATCATTTCCGTCAGCGACCAATCGCCGATTGCGTGTCGCGCGGAACGCGACCGAACTTCCCGAAATCAGTGACAACCCTGCCACGCTTCGCAGCGTCGCCGTTTGCGAATAGTGAAGGGGATCCACCGGCTCGAACTGGGTCTTTGCGATATGATGCCCGAACACCTCACTCCAGACCGCAAGACGGTCACGCGCCGGGAGCGCGTCGGTTGAAAATCTCAACAATTGCTGCATGCGAACGGTTCTGCGAGGCGCGCGTCGACTGGTCGCAGTGTGCCGCAAGAGCGTTCGATAAATCCATCTGAATCTGATCCGGGCGATATCGGGGGCGCCTCGAGGCGGGGGCACAGAGCCAAGTTGTGCGTCATAAGACAAGCAATGTTCGCCTAAGGACAAGCGTTCGGTCCGCCCGGGTGTTGCCGGAATGCATCTTGCGCGGGTGAACAGGGGATTGTTCGTCCCTGTGCAAACGGCGTTTCGCCTGGGATCAAACGCATCCGGGAGGCAGCGGCTATCTCTGTGAGCGATGAGCAATCCGCTCGATTCCGTGAAATGAGCTTACATCGGTGCGTCCTCCTTTTCTTTCCCTCATGAGATCGTTCGCGACGAGCCTGCGGCTCGGCATCTCGCTCCTCCTCGTCGGCGGCATGGCCGCCGCATCGGCTGCCGATCTCGCGCCGACGCCCTATGTGAAGGCGCCGATCGCACCAAGCCCGGGCTATGATTGGACCGGGTTCTATGCCGGCGTGAATCTGGGGTATGGCGCCGCGTCCGACCCAATGGAGTTGTCGTCTTTCCCGGGTAGTAGCCAGCGACTCGTGATTGGGTCTGCGGGTGCGTTGGGTGGCGCCCAGCTTGGCTATAACTTCCAGGCAGGAGGCTGGGTCCTGGGGGTCGAAGGCGACATCCAGGCAAGTGGGTTGAGGCAATCGCCGATTTGCGTCTCGACGTGCGGTTCGACCAATATCTTCCTCGCGACCCAAGAGCTTTCCTGGTTGGCCACCGTTCGCGGTCGTCTGGGTTATAGCCTCGGACCAGCTCTGCTCTACGCTACCGGCGGCGCCGCCTTCGCCCGCGTCAAGACATCGCTCAGTTCGGCCTTGGACCCGTTTCCAATGGTGGTAGGCAATTTCAGCGAGACCAAGGCCGGGTGGACGACCGGCGGCGGCATGGAAGCGGCTCTCGGTGGGCATTGGAGCGCCAGGATCGAGTACCTCTATGCGGACCTTGGTCGGATGAGCTATTCGCTTGCCAACCCCGCTCCTGCGCCCGCTCCGACCAGGGATTTCTCAACCGACGTTCGAGAGCACGTATTCCGCGTTGGGTTGAACTACCTCATGAACGACGTCCCGCATGGCCCTTATGCCAGCCTTGCAAACGCTTATGCCATGGCGCCGACCCCGGCTAGCTGGACTGGTTTCTATCTGGGCGGCAATATCGGCTTTGGGGTGGGGAGCGGCCTGGGTGCTTACGGCGAGGGGGGCGAAGACGCCGACCAGACGACCTTTGCGCCGCGCTCCCTGAACGGCGGAGTTCAGGCTGGCTTGAATTGGCAGGCGGAGAACCTTGTTCTTGGCGTCGAGGCAGACTTCCAGCTCAATGATCAGCGTCGGGCCGGCTGCGTGTTCTGCGATCCCCTTGGGCAGCTCGATTTCGATGCCGCTCTGCTCTGGTTTGCCACATTCCGCGGCCGCGCGGGTTACGCGATGGGCCCGGTTCTCATCTACGGCACCGGCGGTGCTGCGTTGGGCCGTGTGGACACCAGCTATCTCGACGAATTCTTCGGTCGTGCACTCGCGTCGGGACACTTCAGCGATACCAAATCCGGCTGGACTGCAGGTGCCGGTATTGAAGCGGCGTTGTCAGGCCGCTGGACGGCGAAAGCCGAATACCTCTATCTCGATCTTGGTCGCGTAGCGCACGATGTGCCGCCGACGGTGCCGGGCGGTAACGTGGAGCAATTTTGGACCACCATCCACGATCACATCTTCCGCGTTGGTTTGAACTACAAGGTCGCTCCGTGACACACATGGCATGGAATCGATCCCGGCGGCGGTTGCGACGGCCGGGATGGAGAGGCGCGCTATCGCTGGCGGCGGGCATTCGTGTCGATTGCCGACGTCGCCATTTCCCATGACGGCAAGCGCCCGACGCACGTGTGGCGCAGTTGTCGCGTGGGCCTCCCTACCAGGGACAGCATGGTGCTCGAGAACTGCTATTTCTCGTCCAATCCCTGGGTGCGCGAGCGGTGATGGCGCTCGATTTCGCCAGGACGACACTGAGAGTGCGGCGGCTGCATTACCGTCGGCTGCCAAAATGAAAATGCCCGGGACCTGGTCCCGGGCATTCGCATCCTTCGGCGCTCGTGTACCCGCCTACGCCCCCATCGCCGGCATGCGCGGATATTCGCCGGGGGTACCGGCGGGCGGGATCGGGATGCCGCCGTCGGCGTATTCGTTGAGCTTGTTGCGCAGCGTGCGGATCGAGATGCCGAGAATGTTGGCGGCGTGGGTGCGGTTGCCGAGGCAGTGCTTCAGCGTCTCCAGGATCAGGTCGCGCTCGACGTCGGCGACAGTGCGTCCCACCAGCGCCCGCGTGACCTGCTCGGCGGCCATGGTGGCGTGCGCCACCGCTGGTGCGGTTTTGGCGATGTCGAGGCGATCGCCGTCCGGGGTGATGATGGCCTCGGGCCCGATCTCGTCGCCCTGCGCCATCAGCACGGCGCGATGCATGGTGTTTTCGAGCTCGCGGACGTTGCCCTGCCAGCGGTTGGTGGAGAGCACCCGGCGCGCTTCCGCGGAGATGGGACGCAGCGGCACGCCGTTGGCGTCGGCATACTTCTTCACGAAATGCTGGGCGAGCTCGAGAATGTCGGCGGGGCGCTCGCGCAGCGGCGGGATCTTCAGGTTCACGACGTTGAGCCGGAACAGGAGGTCCTCGCGGAAGGTTCCTTCGCGCACGGCTTCGGCCAGGTTGCGGTTCGAGGTCGCGATGATGCGGATGTCGACCGGCACTGGCCGGGTGCCGCCGACGCGGTCGATCACGCGTTCCTGGATCGCGCGCAGCAGCTTCGATTGCAGGCGCACGTCCATCTCGGAGATTTCGTCGAGCAGCAGCGTGCCGCCGGTCGCCTCCTCGAATTTGCCGATGCGGCGGGCGACCGCGCCGGTGAAGGCGCCCTTCTCGTGGCCGAACAGCTCGGACTCCAGCAGATGCTCGGGGATCGCGGCGCAGTTGATCGAGATGAACGGGCGCTTGGCGCGCGCCGAGCGCGCATGGACATAGCGGGCCAGCACTTCCTTGCCGGTGCCGGATTCGCCGGTGATCATCACCGAGGCGTCCGAGCCCGCGATCTGCTGCGCCAGCTTGATCACCTTCGCCATGGCGTCGTCGCGATAGACCAGCTCGCGGGAATCGTTGGCGACGGCGGCGAGCACCGCGGCGATCAGCTCGGGCTCCGGCGGCAGCGGGATGTATTCCTTGGCGCCGGCATGGATCGCGGCGACCGCGGCGCGGGCATCGTTGGTGATGCCGCAGGCGACGATCGGGGCGTGGATGTGCTCTGCTTCCAGCCGCATCACGAGGTCGCGGATGTCGAGGGCGACATCGACCAGCAGGAGGTCGGCGCCCTTGCCGCCGCGCAGGACCCGCATCGCCTGCTCGTGATCCTCGGCGTGGGTCACGGTGGCGCCGTTCTCCATCGCGATCTTGGTGGCGGTGGTGAGCTGGCCCTTCAGTGTGCCAACGATGAGAAGCCGCATGTCAGTCTCCTGTCCGTCTGGTCGCGCTGCCGCGCGCTATTCCCTGGGATTGCGCCATGATCCGGAAAAGTGCGAAGCGGTTTTCCGACAAGATCATGCTCAAAATAGTCAGCTGCGTTCGGTCTTGATGATTTCGGTCATGGTCACGCCGAGCTTGTCCTCGACCAGCACCACCTCGCCGCGGGCGACGAGCTTGTTGTTGACGTAGATGTCGATGGCCTCGCCGACGCGGCGGTCGAGCTCGAGCACGGTGCCGGGCCCGAGCTTCAGGAGCTCGCCGACATCCATCTTGGACCGTCCGAGCACGGCCGAGACCTGCACCGGAACGTCGAACACGGCCTCGAGGTCGGCGGCGACGCGGGCCGCATATTCGTCCTCGTTGTAGCCGACATCGGTGCCGGCGGGCGGCATCGGGCCGTTGAGATCGGGCAGCGGGACCTGTGCGTCGTCGCTCATGATTTAGCTCCCCCTGCGGGACGCGATGTAGCGTCCGACCAGTTCGTCGACCTTCGCCGCGATTGCGCCGCGCTCCAGCACGACGCCGCCGTCAGCCCATTCGATCCGGCAGTCGCCGGTCGCAATTTCGGGCTCGGCCAGGATCACCAGCCGCCCCTCGAAGCCGCTCTGCTTGGCGAGCCGCTCGATCTTCTCGTGCGCGCTGTCGTAGAGCGCGTCGTTGATGCGGACGACCAGATGCGGCGTCGCGACCAGATGCGAGAAACAATCCTTGACCAGCGCCATGATCTCGCCGAGCGGTTCAGCAGCGACCAGCTCGGCGCACAGCTTGCGCGCCACGGCAATTGCGACGTCGACCGCCTCGGTCTCCATCTTGGCCTCGATGTCGCCGATGCCTCCGGCGATGCCCCTGACCGCGATGTTGATCTCTTCCATGGCAAGCGCGACGCGGCGGTCGCTCTCCGCCTTGGCCTCGCGCTGGCCGGCGGCGAATCCGTCCTGATAGGCGCGCGCCTCGGCTTCCGCGACCTTCTGCGCGATCTCGGCAGCCGACGCGCCCTTCTCCCGCGTCCGCTCGGGCGCGGCGAAGTCGGTGTCGAACAAGAATTTTGCGGGTGCCGCCATCAGTACACCAGCTCGTCGTCGGCGCGGTTCTTGGTCAGCATGATCTCGCCCTTGGCGGCGAGATCCTTGGCGAGGTTGACCAGCAGCGCCTGCGCCTCGTCGACGTCGCGCAGGCGGACCGGGCCCATCGCCGCCATGTCGTCCTGGAGCATCTTGGCCGCGCGAGAGGACATGTTGCCGAAGAAGAAGTTGCGGACGTCCTCGTTGGCGCTCTTGAGCGCGACGCCGAGCTTGTCCTTGTCGACGTTGCGCATCAGGGTCTGGGCCGAGCCGGAATCGAGCTTGACGAGGTCGTCGAAGGTGAACATCAGCGCCTTGATGCGCTCGGCCGATTCCCGGTTCTCCTCTTCCAGCGAGGTGATGAAGCGGGTTTCGGTCTGGCGGTCGAAATTGTTGAAGATTTCGGCCATCACCTCGTGGGCGTCGCGGCGGCGGGTCTGCGACAGGTTGGACATGAATTCGGTGCGCAGCGTCTTCTCGACGCTCTCGATCACTTCCTTCTGCACCGCCTCCATCTTCAGCATGCGACCGACGACGTCGAGCGCGAGCTCCTCGGGAAGGATGCCGAGCACGCGTGCGGCGTGCTCCGGTTTCAGCTTCGACAGCACGACCGCGATGGTCTGCGGATATTCGTTCTTCAGGTAGTTGGCGAGAACCTCTTCCTGCACGTTGGAGAGCTTCTCCCACATGTTGCGGCCCGCGGGGCCGCGGATCTCGTCCATGATGCCGTTGACGCGCTCCGGCGGCAGGTATTGCTGCAGCAGCCGCTCGGTGGCGTCGAAATTACCCATCAACGCGCCCGAGGCCGACATGCGCGAGACGAATTCGAGCAGCATGTCCTCGACCGTATCGACCTCGACGGTGCCGAGCGTCGACATTTCCAGCGAGAGCTGCCGCACCTCCTCGTCGTCGAGCAGCGACCAGATCTTGCCGCCATACTGCTCGCCCAGCGCCAGCATGAGGATCGCGGCGCGCCGCGGTCCGGACAGCTGCTCGGTCTTGCCGTTGGCCGCGCGGCTGCCGGCGCGGGCACCCAGCGTCGAGATCACGCTGGTGATGTCGTTGGAGTTGGCGTTTTGCAGGGAGGCGGCCATGTCAGATCTCGTCTCGAATCATTTCGCGGGTTCGGTCAGCCATTGGCGGATGATGGCCACGGTTTCATTTGGATTGCGCTCGGCGAGCTCGCCGACGCGATGAACGGACTGGGCGTGGACCTGGCCCTGGATGGTGGCGACGTCGATCGCGCTCGCGGTGGCGCTGCCGCCCGGCAGCAGCGGCTGACCGCTCGCGGCCGGCGCGGCGTCGTCGGCAGGGCCGGCAAGCACGCCGCTGATGGCGGCGGCGACTTCGTCGGAGGCCAGGATGCGTTTGACCAGCGGGCGGATCACCATGAACATCACGACGAGGCCGAGCAGCATCATCACGCCGAGCTCGACGAAGTACATCACGTCGTCCTTGGTGAACTGCAGCATGCCGAGGAAGCCGCTGGGTTCGCCGATCGGGGCGGTGGAGGGGGCGTCGGCAAAGCGCAGGTTGACGACCTCGACCTGGTCGCCGCGCTTCTGGTCGAAGCCGATCGCCGAGCGCACCAGAGTGGCGATCCGGTCGAGCTGCTCCTTGGTACGGTCCTGATAGGCCAGCTCGCCCTTCTCGTTCTTGGAGTAGATGCCGTCGACGAGAACCGCGACCGAGATGCGGTTGACCCGGCCGGCCTCGGTCACCTCGGTCTTGGTGGTGCGGGAGATCTCGTAATTGTTGGTCTCTTCGGTCTTCTTGCTCTGGTCCTTCGCCGCCACGCCGCTGTTCTGCTGGTTGCCCGGCAGCTCGTTGTTGACGGTGACCTGGCCGTTGTTGTCGGCGGTGAGGCTGGATTCCTCGCGGGTCTGGCTCGAGCGCAGCACGCGCCCTTCCGGATCGAACTTGTCCGAGGTCTGGGTGATCTTGTTGAAGTCGAAATCGGCGGAGAGCTGCACGCGGGCGCGGCCCGAGCCGACCACGGAGGACACGATGTCCTCGACCTGCTTGCGCATCCGCTTCTCGAAGGCGGCGCGGCGTTCGTCGCCGACGGCCTGATCCGCGTCGGTCGCGGCGCCGTCGGCCAGCAGCTGGCCGGATTCGTCGACGATCGACACCCGCTGCGGTTTCAGCCCGTTCACCGCGGAGGCGACGAGATGGCGGATGGCGCGGATCTGCTGCGCCTCGAGCGCGCCGCGCACCCGCAGCACGATGGAGGCGGACGGCTCCGGCGCTTCGCGCGAGAACAGCGGCCGCTCGGGCAGCACGAGATGGACGCGGGCGGCCTGGATGCGGTCGATGGCGCGGATGGTGCGGGCGAGCTCGCCTTCCAGCGCGCGCAGATGATTGATGTTCTGGACGAAGCTGGTGGTGCCGAGCGCGTCGGACTTGTCGAACACCTCGTAGCCGACTCCGCCACCCTTGGGCAGGCCGCCCTCGGCGAGCTTCATCCGCAGCCGCGTGACCTTGTCCTTCGGCACCATGATGATGGTGCCTTCATTGCGCAGCTCGAACTGGATGCCCTGGCGTTCCAGATCCTTGATGATGCTCGAGGAATCCTCGACGCTGAGGTCGGTGAACAGGGTCGTCATCTGCGGCGTGGTGACACGCATGATGACGAACGCGAAGAAGCCGATGAGCGCGGCCGTGACCGCGATCATCGCCCCGAACCGGGCGGCGCCGATACCTTTCAGGAAGTCAACCAGACCTTGCAAGCAACCGCCCCAGCAGATTCGACCCGCATTCCAAGAGCGGTCGACTGGGCAATTATTGCCTAGGTGATGGTTTCGATATGGTTAAGGAAGGTTAAGAGGTCGGACAAAAGTGGCGACATGAAAAAAATCGGCCTCGCGGGGCGAGACCGATTTTTGTCAAAAGCCGCAGATTTCCGGATCGCTTACTGGCGATATTGCTGGATGCGGGTGGTGCGAAGACCCGCCAGACCATGCTGGTCGATGGAAAACTGCCAGGAGAGGAATTCGTCGACCGTCAGGGTATAACGGCTGCAGGCCTCCTCGAGGGACAGAAGTCCGCCACGCACAGCGGCGACGACTTCAGCCTTGCGGCGGATGACCCAGCGTTTGGTGCCGGGTGCAGGCAGATCCGCGATCGTCAGCGGACTGCCGTCCGGCCCGATGACGTATTTTACCCTCGGGCGATGGGGTTCTGTCATGGCGTACTCACAAACTCTCAACCACTGAACTCACGCCAGTAACCCTACGCCCGGCGGCTTAAAAATCCGCTAAGCCTAAGGCTTCAATACAATTCTCGTTGAAACTGACGGGAACACGGCCGGCCCGGCGGGCGGGACGCGTGGTCCGGGCCAGCCGAGCGGGGCAGAAGGTAAATACTTTACTAACGAACGAAGCCTGCGCGAGACGCCGCAAGGCCCTCAACTGTCGTCCCGTGCGCGCGTTTGCGCGAACTCGGGAGCCATAAGCCATAACCACAGGGAGTGGTTCTTGCAAAGACTCGGGGTAACTGCCCCGCGCCACGACCAGTGGCGGCGTCGCCTTAGTTGCTGCTGTCGACGATGCTCTTGACCTGGCTGACTGTGTAGCTGTTGCCGTCGATGGTCAGCAGCGGCGGCGACTGGGTCAGGTCGACGGATGACACCGTGCCCTGGACCTGCGCGGCGATGCCGACATTGTTGTTCGCGACGTCCTTGCCCGTTGCCGTGATCGTGTACTTGCCGTCGGGCCACTGCGTGCCGTCATTGCCCTGACCATTCCATGTGAACGGAATGTCGCTGCCGGCGGCGGCGGTGTATTTGCCGGTGAAGACGGTCTGGCCGCTGGAGTTGGCGATCGAGATGTTGACGGTCGCGCTGGTCGGCACGTTGAGGTGCCAGGTTGCGGACGAACTCTTCATCGTCGCGGTCGAGCCGTCGACCACCGCGGTCTTGCCGACGAAGCCGAGCGCCTGGGTCGCCTGCGTGGTCTGCTGCAGGCTGACGAGCTGAGCGAGCGAGTCGTTGGTCTTGAGCTGCTGCTCGACGCCGGCGAACTGCACGAGCTGCTGGGTGAACTGGTTGGTGTCGAGCGGACTGAGCGGGTTCTGGTTCTGCAGCTGCGTGGTGAGCAGCGTCAGGAAGGTCTGGAAGTTGCCGGCCAGCGTCGATCCCGTCTTCGAACTCAGGCTCGAACTCGACGAGGACGACGACGAAGTCTGGGTCGTGCCGGAAACGACGGATGGCGCGGTGGCGGCATTCGTGGTGGTCATGTCGACTACTCCTCACACTCTGATATCGACGCCGCTGCTCGAACCGAGCATGCGGCCGTAGCTGCGGCTCGCGGGCGCGGGACTTACGTCCTCTTCGCTGATGATCAGACGGCGGAGATTGCCGCCATTGTCATTGTTCTGGCCGGAGTTCTGCCCCGACGAATTCTGGTCGCGCAGGCTGAACGACAGGCCGTTGCTGCCGGTCTTGAGGCCCGCATCGTCGAGCGCGCGTTGCAATTGCGGCGCGTCCTGTTTCAGCATCGACAGCGTCTCCGGCTTCTCGACGGTGAGATGCGAGGTGACCTGGCCGTTGCGGTCGACATTGATGCGCACGTCGATGCGGCCGAGCTCGGCCGGATCGAGACTGATGTCGAAGCGCGTCTTGCCGGCGCGCGCGGCGGCGGCGATCTCGATCGGCACGCCGCCGATCGGCACGGCGGTGCTGGTCGCCATAGTCGCGGTGAGCGTCGCGGTGGAGGCGGTTGCCGTCGAGGTCGTCGTGGTCAGCGGCGCCTGCACGGCGGAGGCGGCCTGCGTGCTGGTGTCGGTGGTGGTGACGGCGGCCTGTGCGCTCGCGTGGGCGTGAGTCGCCGGCGTGCCTGGCGTCGCATCAATCGTGCGATCGGAGGCGCCAGCTTTCGCATCGGTCGCGCCGCCATCGGCCTGCGGCTTGGCGGCTTGCGGGTGCGCGGCCGCGTTGGGACTGGTGGTGGTCGCGGGATTTTGCCCGGTACTGCTGCCGGTCTTGCCCGCGTCCTGGCCGATATTGGAGACGTCGGTCTGTCCTTGCGCGGTTGCGACGGCCTTGAACGAGGTCTTTGGCGTGCCCTGGTCGACGGCGGCGATCAGCGCGCCGTTGCTTTTGGCATCGGTGGTCGTCGCGTCGGTGGTCGCATCCGCAAGCGTCGTCGTGGTGTCCGAGCTGATAGTCGCACCCGCCGTCTTGGCGCTCTTGTCGGCGGGCGTTGACGTATCGGCCTTGCCGCCGGCGATCTGCGCGGCGGTCGAGGCGCTGGCCGCGATGCCGGCGGCGGCGATCGTCAGCGGTGAAGAGGAATTGCTGGCGGCCTGATTTGCCGCGGCGTTCGGATCGGTCGGCACAACGGGGGCGGCGACGACGATCGCATTCGGATCGGGGATGGCGGTTTGCGTCGGGTCCGGCTGTGCGGCGGTCGCGGCATCGACGGCCGCGGCGGTATCGTCGCTCTTGTCGCCCTTGCTCTCCTCGGACTTGCCGGAGGCTTTGGTGGTGTCCGTCTTGTCCTTGGGCTTGTCGTTCGCCTTGGCCGCGGCGGAGGTACCGTCGCTTGCCGGCGGCAATGAATCGCTGGTGTCGCTCGCCTTGCTCTGCGAGGACTGGTCGGCGGAGGAGGTGTCGCGCGGGCCCTTGTCGGAGGCGGACGACGCCGAGTCGGACCGGCGCGGCGCGGTGTCCTGCGTCGATGGCGGCGCATTGTTGCTGATCGCCTGCGTGTTGCTGTCGACCAGCGCGCCGAAGGAGTCGTTCGAAGATGCGCTCTGTGAGCTCTGCGACCGGGCAGGCTTTTGCGGCGCACTCGGCACAGGCACGCTGGCAGCTACATCTGACGTCACACCAACCACAGGCGACCCCTTGCAAACATCTTCGGGCAAGGAGGGAGCAAGGAGCGGGCCAGCCCCGCGCCGTGAAGCTTTGTCCATATAAATCAATGCCTTGACGGAATTGCACCGATGTCATCATCCGCCGCGCGACCCGCCATTTCTGCCTCCCCCCGGCAAGAATTGCCCCAAGCGGGTGGGTGCGTGATTGCTTCACCGGAATGCGGCCTATATTAAAGGGTAGCTCTCAGCCGCTTTCGACCGGGCAAGCCGTCCCCGGGGGAACCAGAGTTCCCCGGGACCGCGGGTGTCCCGGCCAAAGCCAACGGAACCTCGCGGAACGCCAGCCGCCGCACTCGCATTCAACAGGCCATGCTCAACAGTCTGGATCTCGAAGGCCGTCCGCAGGACACCAGGGTCGTCGTCGCCATGTCGGGCGGCGTTGATTCCTCGACCACGGCCGCGCTGTTGAAGGCGGAAGGCTACGACGTCGTCGGCATCACGCTGCAGCTCTACGACCATGGCGCGGCGACCCATCGCAAGGGCGCCTGCTGCGCCGGCCAGGATATTCACGACGCCCGCGACGTCGCCGCCAAGCTTGGCATTCCCCATTACGTGCTCGATTACGAGGACCGCTTTCGCGAGTCCGTCATCGACAATTTCGCCGATAGCTACGCGCTCGGCGAGACCCCGGTCCCGTGCATCGAATGCAACCGCTCGGTCAAATTCCGCGATCTCCTGAAGACCGCGCGTGAGCTCGGCGCGACTGCGCTCGCCACCGGGCATTACGTCGCCTCGCGTCGCCTCGCCGACGGCTCCCGCGCGCTGACCTGCGCGGCCGATCCGGAGCGCGACCAGAGCTATTTCCTGTTCGCGACCACGCGCGAGCAGCTTGATTACTTGCGCTTTCCGCTCGGCAACATGGCCAAGGCGGAGACACGCGAACTCGCGCGCCGCTTTGGGCTGGCGGTTGCCGACAAGCACGACAGCCAGGACATCTGCTTCGTGCCGACCGGCCGCTACACCGACATCATCACCCGCCTGCGGCCGAACGCGATGGATCCCGGCGACATCGTCGATCTCGACGGCCGCGTGCTCGGCCAGCATCACGGCATCGCCAATTTCACCGTCGGCCAGCGCCGCGGCCTCGGCATCGCCTCCGGCGCTCCGCTGTTCGTGGTGCGGCTCGATGCAGCCAACCGCCGCGTCGTGGTCGGCCCGCGCGATGCGCTGAAGATGCACCGCATCGTGCTGCGCGACGTCAACTGGATCGGCGACGGCGATATCGACCGCGCCATCGGTGGCGGCCTCGAGATGTTCGTGCGCGTGCGCTCGACCCGCAGCCCGCAGCCGGCCTGGCTGCGCGGCGGCAACGGTCATTACGAGGTCGAGCTGGTTGCCGGCGAAGAGGGCGTATCGCCCGGTCAGGCCTGCGTTTTCTATGACGCGCCTTCGGGGCAGGCGCGCGTGCTCGGCGGCGGCTTCATTCAAAGCGCCGCCGCGAAGGTCGCGACAAGCACAGCGAGGCCGCTGGTGGAAGCGGTGCGCGGCTAAATCTTCAGGGCGGGGGGCATGGCAGCAGACATCTCGCGGGCCGGGGTCGAGAAGGCCTATGGCCGCTGGGCGCCGGTCTACGATCTCGTGTTCGGCAAGGTGTTCGACGCGGGACGGCAGTCGACCATCGCGGAGGCCGACCGGATCGGTGGCCGTATCCTCGACGTCGGCGTCGGCACCGGCCTGTCACTGTCCGACTACTCGCGCGCGACAAGAATCTGCGGCGTCGACATTTCCGAGCCGATGCTGCGCAAGGCGCAGGCGCGCGTGCGCGCGCTCCGGCTCTCCAATGTCGAAGTGCTCTCGGTGATGGACGCCAAGAACCTCGCGTTCCCCGACGGCCTCTTTGACGCGGTGGTCGCGCAATATGTCATCACCGCCGTGCCCGATCCCGAAGGCACGCTCGACGAGTTCGTGCGTGTCTTGAAGCACGGCGGCGAGCTGATCCTCGTCAACCACATTGGCGCCGAGAGCGGCCCGCGAAAGCTGTTCGAGCTCGCCTTTGCGCCGCTCGCCCGCCGGCTCGGCTGGCGCCCGGAATTCCCGTGGGACCGCCTCGTCAATTGGGCGGCAAGGCATGGCGGCGTCACCCTCACCGAGCGCCGGCCGATGCCGCCGATGGGGCACTTTTCGTTGATCCGCTACCGGAAAACGTGATCTTGCGAGCCGGGAACACCGGTCGTCGGTCGCGCGTTTCCGTTCCATGCGCACGACATCGAACCTCATCTTCGCAGGTCTGTTGATCGCCGCCTCAGGCGCGGCGATCGCACAGGCACCGCCCTCAGCGACGACGCCGCCGCAGCAGACCGCGCCGCCGTCGCCGCAGCGCGCGAGCGACTGCATGCCTTCGGACCGACTGCAAAGCCCGGCCAAGCCCGACGGCACCACCACAACCGGCCAGGCGCGGGAACCGCTCGGCGACAGGCTGACCAAATCCGATGGCGTGATCTGCCCGCCCTCCGGCGTCGACCCCGAAATGCACGCCCCCGCACCCGAGAGCGGCGGCAACACCCCCGTCATCCCGCCTCCCGGCAGCCCCGGTGGCGACCCCAACGTGAGGCCGAAATAGGGCCGCTCCGACGCAGCAATCTCGTCATGCCCGGGCTTGTCCCGGGCATCTACGCTGTTGGACCCGCGAAATAACGGCGCGGATGGCGGCACAAGCCCGGCCAAGACGGACTCAGTGCCGAAAAGGCCAGTTTTCCCGCGGACTTGTCCCGCCGACGCCTTGGCGAAGGCGGAAGCTTAGCGAGCCGGATTGCTTGACAGCCCGCAATCCCCCTCCTTATATGCCGCGCGTTCGCGAGATCGGCCGTTTCGGCCCCGCGAGCGACTCGTGGCGGGGTAGCTCAGCTGGTTAGAGCACGGGAATCATAATCCTGGGGTCGGGGGTTCGAGTCCCTCCCCCGCTACCACGTATGACCCACTATTATGGTGGGCCTGCGGAAAGGCGTCCCCGCCGATTAGCGCGGCGAGCTTACCTTTCACCTCGACCTCGAACCCTTCCCATGGTCCCTTCGGGTGGACCGTGACGCTGTGCACAAGCGCCCGAAAGTCGTCGATCAGGGAACCGCGGTTGTCCTTCGCCTCGGTGTGGCCGGCCATTGTCCCCGCAAGTGCTTTCATCGTGCTGATGTAGCGGTCCAGGGTCGCTGGATGGAGCGCGACGGGGACTGGAGCTTCCTCGAGTGCGGCCAGTTCGGCCTCGACGTGCAATCGCTCTTCCTTCAGCTCCGCGATCCGCTGCTTGGCGTCCTCCTCGGAAATTACGTACTTGATCACGAGATCAATGTTGCGTTGCCGCTCGCCTTCGATCCGGTCACGTTTCGCCTCCAGTCGCGCACGCGCTGCGACCGCGTTCCCCGCAAGTCGCTCCCGTTCACTGTTGTAGTTGCGGACATAAATCTCAATCAGCTGCGGGTCTTTCAGTTCTTCGACCATGCCGTTGAGCACAAGTCTTTCAATGTCGCGCAGGTAGATAATCCTTCGATTCGAACAACTCCCGCTCTCACGGACCACCGAACAGCGAATCCTGGTCTTTCCCGTCTTGTCACGGTCATGAACCGACATCCCCGATCCGCAACAACCGCAGCGAAGGAGACCGGAGAGGAGATGCGGCGCCCGTCGCTTCACGTGGCTGGCCAAGTGGCTCTTCTCGGTTCTCAGAGCGTGAGCCTGCTCCCAAACGAGCTGTTCGACGATCCGTAGCTGAGGCGCCTCGATGCTCTGCCACTCATCACGAGGGTTCGGACGAGATAGTCGTTTGCCGGTGTCAGGATCCTTAACCATCCGGACTTTGTTCCAGACAATCCGACCGGCATAGAGTTCGTTGAAGATGAGCCCAGCACCGCGTTGGGCGTTGCCATTGATCGTCGACGCGTTCCATAGCCGGCCTCGCGGTGGACGAACGTTTTCTCGGTTGAGATCGTGTGCGATGTCCCGGGGCGTTCGTCCCGCGGCGTATGCCGTGAAAATGCGCCGGACGATCGCAGCTTCGTCTTCGACGATTTCGAGTTCACCGGCTTTGCCGGGAACGGCTCGATATCCGTAGGCGCGTCCCCCGGCGTGTCGACCGTCGCGTATCACGCCGGCCATGCCGCGACGGACCTTCTTCGCTCCGTCTTCGCGCTGCATCTGTCCAACGAGGCCGCGAATTCCAATCAAGATCGAGTCCGCGGTGCCGTCATGAACGGCTTGGATTTCGATCCCCTGGAAAGATAACCTTTTGTGGATCCCGGCCAGGTCTTCCATGTCACGAGAAAGACGATCCAACGCTTCCACAATGACAACGGTGAAACGTTGTTGGCGCGCCGCATCCATAAGCTGCATCAAGCCATCGCGGCCGAATACAGAGGCCCCAGAACGAGCCTTATCCTCGAAAGTCGCAACGACGTTGAGTTGATGACGGGCCGCATAGGCCCTACACAGAGCAATCTGATCTTCAGTCGACTTTTCGTTTTGAAGCTCGGTCGAGAACCGAGCATAAACTGCTGCGGGCTTCATCTTGACCACCACCGCTGATGCATTTCTCGCTGGCGGCGTCAATATGAGTTTTCATCAGCCGCTCATTCTCGAAGAGATGATCGCGCCTCGCATCGGCGATTGCAAGGGCTTCAACAAATTTGACCAAGGCAGGATCTATTTCACGTGGGTTTGCACACCGTGGTGCATGATGAAAAACTTCCATCGTCTTCGCACGCTTCATAGCAGCAAGATGCTGCATGCAGCGTAAGAGGGGAAAATCTATTTCACAGCGATCGCAGAATTGGATATGATTGAAAGCAGATCGGATAGACTCGAGAGCGGAGAAATCTGGAGCGGGTCGTTGCTCTCGCAGAGATCAGGTTCAGGAATCCATTGCGTTGCTGTGCAGAAAGACCCCGCAACCAGACCATTATGAGCACCGGTAGCTTCGTTGTGTTCCTGGTACAAACTGGTGCGGTCCGTGGTCATTTGTCGAAGCCGTAGGCGGGCGACACGCGCGCATCAGCCGTGTGGCCAGCTCTGCTTGAGTCTGAGCGCGATGTGCTTCGCCGGGCTCATGACCTGTCCTCTGAGGCGGTTTGACCTTAATGTCCGCTTGGCGCGACCGAGTGCAACCTGAATGACGCGGACGTCGATGGTCTGCTCAAGCAGGCTCGGCGAGATCACGGCGTTACTGTCCTTGCCGCCTTTGCCTTCATCGACGCGGATGATCATGCGTTCGCCTCGCGACAGGGCGAGGCCTATCCGCTCCATGATCTTATCTGTGCGGTTCGCCACATGCTGATCAGCCGGCTCACGGGATGTGCCGCAGGCTTCAAGATAAGCGTCGCTAATACAGTACTTGAATTTCGCTAATTGCTTGATGAATCGATTAATTTCTCCCTTTCGATCTGCTTACTCTGACGGCGCGAATTGAGTTCGCGCAGATCACCCAAGCAAATCGAAAGCTGCGTCATGAGTCAGATACGGATCGAGAAAGACGGCCTCGGCCAACGAGAGCTGCCTGCGGACGCGCTCTACGGCATCAATACTGTTCGGGCTTTGGAGAACTTTCCGCTCGCTGGCCGCACGATCGCGACGCTGCCCGGATTTGTCGCAGCCATGGCGATGGTCAAGGAAGCAGCGGCGCGTGCCAATCGGGAAATCGGCGCGCTCTCGGCGGACCGGGCGGAAGCCATCATCAAGGCTTGCCGGGAAATCCATGCCGGAAAGCACGATGCTCACCTTGTCGTCGACGTGCTCGAAGGGTCGGGTGGCACCTCATGCAACATGAACGTCAACGAGGTGGTCGCAAATGTGGCTGCGAGGCTGGCCGGCAAGCCGGCCGGTGACTACGCGTTCGTCCATCCAAACGAGCACGTCAATCTCGGTCAATCGACCAATGACGTGGTTCCGACGGCCATTAAGCTTACTGTCTTCCGTGTGCTCGAGGGTGCCTCCCTTGCCTTGATGGGATTGGCCGACGGCTTCTCCGAAAAGAAGAAGGAGCACGCCGAAACACTGAGGCTTGGTCGGACCTGTTTGCAAGATGCTGTGCCAATGCTGCTCGGCCAGACCTTCGGGGGATATCAGGCTGTCATACAACGCCACGCCAAACACTTGGAGGATCTGCGCCGCCAATTGCTGACCGTCCCGCTCGGCGGCACTGCGGTTGGCACGGGACTGAATTCGAGGCCGGGCTACAAACAGGCGGTCTTCCGCCACCTGTCGGTTCTGGTCGGCCACGAGGTGAAACCGACCGCCGATGCGTTCGACGGAATGCAGAACCTCGACACGTGCGCCCGACTGTCAGCCGAGCTGCGAAATTCCGCAAATTCTCTCTGGAAGATCGCCAATGACCTCGTTGTGCTCTCGTCGGGTCCAGGCGGCGGTATCGGAGAAATCGCGTTGCCGGCCGTTCAGGCAGGGTCCTCGATCATGCCTGGCAAGGTCAATCCCGTTATCCCCATGGCTGTTTGCCAGGCAGCATTTGCCATCTGCGGGAACGATGCTGCCATCGCAATGGCCTGTCAGCAAGGATTGCTGGAGATCAATCATTACGAACTGCTGATTGCCGATCGCCTGACTGATTCCATCACACTACTCCAGCGTTCGGCGACGATCTTCCTCGAACGCTGCGTGCGCTCGCTGACTGCAAACGAGGAGCGATCCTGGCAAAATCTGCTGGCGTCGAGCGCACTGGCGACCGCACTGGTGCCCGAGCTCGGGTACGCGCCCGTCGCCAGCATCGTGCGCGCCGCCCTCGATGAGCATCGACCCTTTCTCGACGTCGCCGTCGAACGCGGGCTGCTGCGTCGGGAAGACGTACGTTCGGCCATGCGCCGCGCTGCCGTTGAACCGCCAGGCGCGTCGGGGTGATGCAAATTCTTTGAAAGAGACAAATCAAAAAATTCTGGAGGAAGCGATGAGTGAGGTCCAAGTGGGTTTGGGCATCAGGTTTGAAGATGTTCCGTTGCGACGGTTCCATCTTCGCGCCGGATTTAGCGCCTGTGGCGGACAGTTTGCCGATGGTTTTGAACTCGGCATCATCGGTATCGCTGTTGCGATCGCGGCGACAAGGCTGCACTTGTCGGCGACCTGGATGGGCCTGCTCGGCGCCGGCGCCTTGGCCGGATTATTCTTCGGCAACTTGCTCACCGGCGTGATCGCCGACCGTTATGGTCGGCGATGGATCTTCGGTTATGACATGCTCGTCGCAGCGGCGATCTCTGGCGCGCAGTACTTCGCGTCCGAGCCATGGCAGCTCCTGATGTTGCGCTTCATGCTGGGCATGGTGCTGGGGGCGGACTATGTGGTGAGCAAATCGCTGGTCACCGAACTCTCACCCATTCGGTTTCGAGGCCGTCTCCTGAGCGTCATGGCGATCGCCTGGGCTGCCGGTTTTTCATTTTCTTATGTAGCAGGCTTCCTTCTTCGGGACTTGGGACCCGACGCATGGCGCTACATGCTGCTTCTGAGCGCCGGTCCCGCCATCTGCATTTTCCTGTTCCGGCTGGGCATTCCGGAATCGCCTCTGTGGCTGATGAAGCGAGGGCGTATTGAGGAAGCAAAGCGGATTGTGTCCGCGAAACTAGGGCAAGGGATTGCATTGCCCGAGCCGCTCGTCCAGGTGTCGGGCGGCGAATGGGCCGAACTGTTCTCGAAGAAATGGCGAACGAACACTACGGTCGGCGCCATATTCTATGCCTGCCAGGTGATTCCATACTTCGCGTTGGGAACCTTCCTGCCGAAGATATTGGAGTCGCTGCATGTCACCGACAAATATACGGGTGGTCTCGTATACAACGTCTTCCTGATGCTCGGCGCCGTGTTGGGCATGATGGTCATCGACAAGATGCCGCGCCGGTTGTTTCTCGTCGGTACATTCTACCTGGCCGCTGCGCTGCTGGCATTGTTGACACTCAATGCACTTGGGTCGGTAGGAATCGTTCTAGTCTTCGGCCTCTTTGCCCTCGTCCTATCGGCCGCGGCCAACCTTGAGTTCATCTATCCGCCCGAACTGTTTCCGACCCATCTCAGGGCGTCGGGCGTCGGGCTGGCCGTGGCTGCAAGCCGCATTGGATCGGCGATGAGCACGTTCCTGCTGCCCATCATCGTCCAGGCTTACGGAGTACAGGTTGCCCTCGGAGCCTGCGTAGTCGTCACCCTCGTCGGAGGCGTGATTTGTCAGCTATATGCCCCTGAGACCGGAAAGCTGTCCCTTGGCTCCATCGGCGACGACGAGCCCATGGCACGCGCCTTGCGCTCAAGGTACGGTGAACCGGCCACGGTCGACATCAACGAACACGCAACGCGGTCGACCTGAAGTCGGCCCGTTTTGCGGATTCGGAGTAGGACCGATGCAAGCCAAAACACGGCATTTCGAGGGGGGCTCGTATTTCGGAGTGAACCTGAGAGACCTTCAGGTCTTTCATGTTCTTGCCGAGGCACGAAGCATGATTGTGGCCGCCGAGCGGATCGGCGTCACGCAATCGGCCGTATCGCAATCGGTTGCGCGGCTCGAAAGCTGGCTCAAGACCGAACTTGTGGATCGCTCGAGCCGCCCCATCCGGATTACCCATTCGGGTGAATTGCTGCGACAAGGCGTGTCCGAAATCCTGGAGAGCGTTCAGCGAACGGTCGAGGAGGTGCGGCTAGGGTCGAAAGGCAATATTCCGATCGTGCGGTTGGGGCTCGTTGACTCCTTCGCAACAACGGCGGGACCGGAGATCGTCAAAGGTCTTAGCGAACGGGTCGACCAGCTTCTCATTTGGTCCGGAATTTCGCCGGTACTCGCGAGCCAATTGCTCGACCGCTCTTTGGACATCATCGTCGCGAGCGATGCCATGGCAGAGCATCCGGAATTGGCCCGCCAGATCTTGTTCCGCGAGGCCCTGGTCGCAGCCGTTCCTCGCCATGCGGCTGATCGTTTCCGTGAGATCTCGATCGAAGCCATGTGCTCCGAGTTGCCATTCGTACGTTTCACCAAACGGTCACAGCTAGGCAGGATGGTTGAATACTATCTGAGCCAACGCAGGCTGGCTCCACAGAAGAATCTCGAGTTCGACGCCAGTGAAGCCGTCCTGCGCATGGTCTCGGGCGGCATCGGTTGGACCATTACAACACCGCTCTGTTTGCTTCAGTCGCACTTGAAGGCGCTCGATATTGAAGTGCTTCCTTTGCCGCCACCGCTGTGTTTCCGCCGTCTATGCATTATCTATCGTCCGGGTGAATTGGTGCAGATCACGCAACAGATCATCGAGCTTTGCCGCGATTGCGTGGAAACCTCGATCCTCCCGAGCCTCAAAAAGCTCGCCCCCTGGCCGGAGGTTGTGTCCCGCGACGTGCAAGCAGACGTGCCTCCATCGGTGCTGCCTTCCTAGCAAAAGTCCAACACCAAAATGATCTGCGTCTGTTACTTCGGGCGGAGCCTTCCGAAGGTGATGCGGACTAAACCACTCTCGCCCGACAGGACAAGCTTTCGCGCACGTCGGAGACTTGCGAAACAAATCGACGGTGGATGGGCGATGTCAGCGGCGCAAAAGCGCGATAGGGCTGACCATAGTCAGATCGAGTGTGGAGAGGCAATTCCAGGGCCGTTGAGCAGCGAGCGGCAAAACGGGGCACTTCTGGTGCGGTACCCAACCATCAGTAAAACGAAGACTTCGCAAAGTGTGAGCGGCCCGAGACATAGGTGACAGAACGTACCGGACACATGGGTTACACTTATGGTCGCGCTGGGCCGTGCGCTGACGGTGGCGCGCAAGGTCCTGCTGCTCGACGAACCCTTCCAGGGCCTGGCGCCGGCCCTCGCGCTAGACTATGCGCGCACGCTCGGCGAGTTGCGCAAGTACCGGCCAGAGCTCGCCATGCTGATTACCGAGTCATCGCCGACGCTGCTCGACCGGATCGCCGACAGGACGCTTCAGATCGAGCGCGGTGAAGTCCTGGCCACATCGACCAAGGAGAGGGAATTCCATGTTGCTGCAATTTGACCGCCTCGCAAATGACCGGACAGACCGCGTCGGCGTCGAGATCCACTCTCTCATCATCGCAGGCTGGGCGGGCAGGGATGCCGCCGCCATCGAGCACCATATCGAGGAACTCGCCGCGCTCGGCATTCCGCGTCCCTCGACGACGCCGCTCTACTACCGCGTCGCGGCCCAAACACTGACCCAGGAAAACCGCTTGACCGTGCTCGGCCCGGACAGTTCTGGTGAGGTCGAGCCGGTCATCGTCGCCACGGCTGACGGGCTCTGGGTGGGCATCGGGTCAGACCATACTGACCGCAAGGCGGAAGCGTCGGGCATCGCTCTTTCGAAGCAGCTCTGCGGCAAGCCGGTCGGCTCGCAGCTCTGGTGTTATGGCAGTGTCGAAGATCATTGGGATGAACTGGTTCTTCGCTCGTGGGCGACGATCGATGGCACGCGGGTTCTCTACCAGGAGAGCCCGGTGTCCTCGCTGAGGACCCCGCGGGATCTGATCCGCCGCCACACCGGCTCAAGCACGCTGCCGGCCGGCTCGTTGATGTTTTGCGGCACGCCCGGTGCGATCGGCGGCATTCGGCCGGGGACGCGCTTTGAAATCGAGCTGAGTGATCCCGTGCTCGGCCGCAAGCTGACGCATAGCTACGACGTCGACGTGCTGCCAGTCGTTTCCTGATCCCGCCTCAAAAGACGGTGTCCCTGACAGCAATGAACGGTCGACCCAACCAATCTGCCGTTGCACGCCTTGAGACCGCGCTGGCACGGATCCGGTCGCCGGAAGCGGAGAACGTCTTCACGGCGGTATTCGCGGACAGCGCCCGGTGGGAGGCCGAGGCCGCAGATCGACGCGCCGCTGCAGGTAGCCCTCGCGGCCCGCTCGATGGCCGTATCGTTTCCGTGAAAGCGCTGTTCGCCGTTGCCGGTACCGTGACGAGTTCCGGATCTGCGGTCCTGCGCCGCCTGCCGCCGGCCGTTGAAGATGCTGAAGTCGTGAAACGGTTGCGGGCCGCGGGCGCCATCGTCATCGGCAAGACACAGATGACCGAGTTCGCCTTTTCTGCGCTCGGCACGAATCCGCATGATGGCACGCCGGGCAATCCACGAGACCGCCAGCGTGCCCCAGGTGGCTCATCATCGGGCGCCGTGGTGTCGGTGATCGATGGCATGTCGGACATCGCCATAGGCAGCGACACCGGCGGCTCCCTTCGAATCCCGGCCGCCCTGTCCGGCGCAGTCGGCTTCAAGCCAACCAGCGGATTCGTGCCGACCGCCGGCGCGTTCTCGCTGTCATCGAGCCTCGATACGATCGGTCCGATTGCCTTGAACGTTGCCGACTGCTTCATGGCCGATCAGGTGCTTTCGGGGGAGGCCGCGCCGTCGCGGCTGCGAAGTGCCTCTCCCGGCACGTTCCGCCTCATCGTTGCCCGCGGGCGCTTGTTCGATCGCTGCGAGCCCGAGGTGCTCAGTGCGTTCGAGACTGCCATGGAGCGGCTTCGGTCGGCTGGCTTGCAGATCGAGGACGGTTCGATCGAAGCTGCTCTCGATCGTGTCGCGGGGATCGACCGGATCGGCACGTTTCCCTCCATCGAGGTCGGCGCGACGCTGCGTGGTCTCGGGCTGTCGAGCCTGGATGGGGTCGATCCGAAAACCCGCGTTCGCATCGAAGCCGGCGCCGCTATCCTCGGCACCGACTATGTGCGCATGATTCGTCTCCGGAACGCCGCGATCCGGTCCTTTGAACAGTCCTTTGGCAACAACGAGGTTTTCGTCCTGCCGACGACGCCGATCGGTGCGCCGCTTCTGTCGTCGGTCGAGGAGGACGCGACATTTCATGCGTTCAACGGGCTCGTGCTGCGCAATCCTCGCGTCGCCAACATGCTGGACTGCCCTTCTGTTTCGCTGCCGCTGCCGGCTGATGGTCTTCCCAAGGGGCTGATGCTTGTCGGTCGCAGAAATTCGGACAGGCGCTTGCTGGAGATTGCTGCATGCATCGAAGCAGTGCTGCGGCCGCGACCGTCGGGCTCGCCAATTGCTGTCGAAATCGCATCGCCGTGAGCGCTTCGAAATGAGAAACGAGGCGCTTTGGATCGTGCTCCCTGCCATCGGGGTCACCATGTTCATGGGCACGTTGGTGTTGATGATCGGAAGGTAAGACGCGCTTGCGTCTACCTTCCAAATCTGGGGTGCTGTTTCGATCTACGCCGATATTCGAAAGCCGGATCAATCAAACCGAGGGGCACGGGAAGATGGAACTTCCGATCGAACAGACCTTGATCGTGGACGCGGGACGGCGAGGGAGGAAAAGGCGAAGCCGGTTCGTCTACAAAATCATGATCGCAGCGTCGCTGCTCACGGTCGCGGGGCTCGGTGCGCTTGCGTTTCTCAGCGCGTCGGTGGCCGAGAAGATGCTGGATCAAGATGCGCGATCCGAGAGCAGGCTGATAGGTCAAGGCGCGGCGGACAGGATCACGGCCTGGTTGGAAGCGCGCCTCTTTTTGCTTGAGGCTCTGGCGGATGAGATCGAGCTCACCGGAGTGGCGGGATCGGAGGCAGATCTCCGTCTGCTTCTCCGGTCGAAGACGCTCACGGACACGTTCTATCCCGTTCACTTCGGTCGACCCGATGGGATCCACATCAGAGAACCAAACCTGCAGATGGCTGCGGGCTATGATCCACGAACGCGTGGCTGGTACCAGGCGGCTGCCGCAGAAAAGCAAACCATCGTCACCAAGCCATTCGTGAGCGCGGCAGCAGACGGCGGCCTGAGCATCACCATCGCCCGCGCGATCCATGGCCGTGACGGCCTCGCGGGCGTGGCCGGTGGCAATGTTGAACTCACCGCGATCCGTGATTTTCTGAAGGGGTTGCCTCTCGAGGGAAAGGGATATGCCTTTCTGGTCGACTCCGAGGGCACGGTGCTGGTGCATCCCGAGCAGGAAAAAGTGCTCAAGCCGCTGGCTAGCGGATTCGATCTCCGCACAGCCGACGGAACGATCCGAGAGACTTCGGGGGCGGGCCAAGCCGGTCTCGTCGGCTTCTTCCCGATAAGCAGCGTTCCGTCTGCGAGGTGGTTCGTGGGCATTTCGCTTGATCGAACCAAGGTTTTTGAACCGATCTTCGCGTTTCGACGGATGCTCATTCTTGTCGTCGCGATTACCGTGCTGATGCTGGTTCTCTGCTTGGGGCTCCTTATTTCTCGCATGGTCGCGAAACCGATCGCGGCGATAACCAACTCGATGCGGGACTTGGCAAAGGGCAATCTCAACGTCGAAGTGCCGGCTGAGGGGCGCTCCGACGAGATCGGCGAGATGGCTGACGCTTTGGTCATATTCAAGCGGAGCATGGTCGAGAACGGCCGGCTCGCGGCGGAACAGGACAAATTGAAAGCTCGCGTCGAGCACGAGAAGGCATTGGCCATGGCTCAGCTCGCGGACGCCTTCGAGGCTACAGTCGGAAGCGTGATCAATTCCGTTTCGGTGGAGGCCGGACAGATCGAAGCGCGTGCCCAAGAAATGGCTGCCGTAGCGAGCAAGACGGAAAGTCTAACGGGCGGCGTCACTGACGTGACCAAGGAAACGGCGGTCAATGTTCAATCGGTGGCCGCGGCGACCGAAGAGCTGTCCAGCGCCATCGGCGAGATCAGTCGGCAAGTGCATTTGTCCTCCAGTACCGCCGAAGAGGCAGTATCGGTGGCAAACAGCGCGAACGAAAAAGTATCCGGCCTTTTATCGGCGGTGGGACGTATCGGTGCTGTCGTCGACTTGATCAGTTCGATTGCGCACTAGACCGATCTGCTCGCTTTGAATGCGACGATCGAGTCGGCGCGTGCCGGAGAGCTTGGAAAGGGGTTCGCCGTCGTGGCAACCGAGGTCAAGGCGCTTGCCGGACAGACCGCCAAGGCCACGGAGGAGATTGCTGCGCACGTGCACGACATTCAGTCCGTGACCGATGAGGCGGCCCAAGAACTCAGGAAAGTTTCGGAGATCATCGCCGCCATCAACAGCTATTCGGCCATGATTGCATCGTCCGTGGAGGAAAAAGGTGCAGCCACCCAGGAAATCAGTCGCAACATTCAGCAGGCGGCTGCGGGTACGAATAGCGTTTCCTCCAATATCGCTGTCGTGAATGAGGCTGCCATAGGGGGCGATGCCGTCGCCAACGACGTGCTGCACGCGGCTCGTCAATTGGCCACACAAGCCAGTCTCCTCGGCGGTGAAGTCCGACGTTTCCTGGGGAACGTTCGCGCAAGCTGACATCCGGCCAACCTCGACATGCCGCTGTTGACAAGGACGTGGTGCAGCGAAGTCTCTGACTGGAATCCTGGAAGCGTCCATGGAATAACGACAAGACGGTCAAGCCATCTGCACGGACCGTCATGACAGCCGAAACTTTGGAGAAGAATTCATGAATTGGCGTCATTTCGGGCGAGCCATTGCGGCCGTAATCCTGTTCAAGGTCTCGGCGGCCTATGCCCAACCAGTTCATGATGGCTTCCACTGGATCGGCGAGATGAACAAGGCTTCGGCGGTCATGGTCGTTGACACCAGGATTGTCGAATGGGATCTGGGTCGCAAGATTGCCGCAGCCGTCGCGAAAGTGATCCGCGACGGCGAGCAGCCAGGCGCATCCCGCCCTGATGACTACCTGCGCGTCGAACCCATGCTGATAGCGGCCGGAGGGGCCGACGTCACGCGGCTGCACTCGGGCCGCAGTCGTCAAGACATGTATTCCACGTGGCAGCGGCTGGTGCTGCGCGAAACATATCTTGAGAGTGCGGCGAGCCTGAACGACTACCGCGCAGCGCTGCTGAACCTTGCCCGGACCGCGCCAGATGCCATCATGCCGGCCTTCACAATGGGTGTACAGGCGCAGCCGATTACGCTCGGCCACTACGTCTCGGGCTATTTGGGAGCGCTCGAACGGCAGGCCCAGCGTGTCAAAGAAAGCTATGCACGTCTCAATCTCTCGCCGCTCGGAGCCGCCGCGGTCGGCACATCGAGTTTCCCCATCGATCGCAAGCAGCTCGCCACTCTCCTTGGCTTTGACGGTCCCATCGAGAACTCGTTCGATGCGAATCATGTCTCGCCATTCGACCTCGACGTCGAGGTCGCGGGACTGGCAACCGCCTCCGCAATAACCAGCGGTGCGCTGATGGCAGACCTCCTGGACCAGTATCGGCAGATCCGGCCGTGGTTCCTGCTGGCGGCCAGTGAGACGACCCCGAGCAGCATCATGCCGCAAAAGCGGAATCCATTCCCGATATTGCTCGCCCGCGAGCAAGCCACTCGGACTTTGGGTCTGGCTCAAAGTGCGGTCATGCTGGCGCACAATATTGGGCCGGGCGTTATCGAATATCGCGGCGATGCTGCGAACAATGCTCTGCGAGAGGCCACGCAGCTACAGGCTTCCATGGCGAAGCTGGTTCGAACCCTGCGCTTCGATGCCTCCCGCGCGCTCGAGGAGGTGAATGGCGACTATGCCACCACGACCGAGCTGGCCGACGTGTTGCAGCGAGAGGCCAACGTCCCGTTCCGCGTCGGCCACCATTTCGCGTCCGAGCTCGTGAATTTCGGACGTAGTCACGGCCTTCGGGCGTCCGAATTGCCTTACGAAGACGCAAAGAGAATCTTTGCGCAATCGACCAAGGGCCTACTTGGTGAAGAGGCTGCCTTTCCGTTTTCCGAGGCTCGTCTCCGGGAAATCTTGACGCCCGAGAACATGGTTCGCTCCAGCCGCGGCCTCGGCGGCACGCAATCAGCAGAAGTCGCCCGTATGCTCGCTGCCCAAGAAGCACGACTCGTGGCGGACAAGGATTGGCTCGATGGTCGACGATCCGCCCTTGCAAAGGCATCCACAGAGCTGGATGCGGCATTCAATCGCCTCAAGGACTGACAGTTCCAGCCGCGCGTAGTCCATGGCATCAGTCCGCCTTAGGTTACTTTGCGCCAGTCCGTCTTCGCTTGCGCTGCGCTCCAGCTACGCCGGACACGCTTTACCCTTCGGTCTCCCGCGTGGCTGCGCCATGCGAAGCCCGAAGGGCGAAGCTTGGTGGGGCCGGCAGGACTCGAACCTGCAACCAGACCGTTATGAGCGGCACTATTGACCCGGAAGACTATGATTTTATTGGCGGATACGGGGTCCTCCGTGAAGAACGCGGACGACCGCTGATTTAAGCGATGTTTTGAGCCGGGACAGTTTCAGCGAGCGCCCGGATGATGGCACGCAAGAGTTCTGCGAGCCATCGCAGGAGCAAGCCGAAGTTGTGGCCGGCCGCGGCGAGGACGGCATTGATGCGGTCGCCAACGCGGCCTTTGAGATAGTTGCGGTCCATGCGGTGCTCGGCCTTGACGTGGCCGATGACGGGCTCGACAGCCGCACGACGCTTCATCTCGCGCCGGATGGAAGCGGTGACGCGGCGGACCTGCCCCGAGATCCAGACCCTGAACCGATGCGGGTGGTTGTGGCCGCGGTACCCTTTGTCGACATGGATGCGGCGAGCCTCCACGCCGGTGAGCTTCTCCATGTCGGCGACCACCGGGCCGAGCGTGTGCCCGTCGAAGGGATTGCCATGCAGGGCCTTGGCGTGGAGCACGAACTGTCCGCCCTTCGGTGACGTTACGGGGGTGGCGATACTGACCTTGCAGCCGAACTCGTAAGGCGCACGGGCTTTCCCCTTGCCGATGCACTCGACCTCCGGCGCATGTAACGCATAGACCTTGGGGCCGCGCTGATGCTGATCCTGGGTGCGCACCCTCTGCGCCAGATCGAGCAGCGGGCCGAAGCGAGCTTCCAGCACCACATCGCCATCAATCTTGCGGCGGATGTCGCGGATGATCCGGCCAAGCCGCGTCCGCAGGAACTTGAGTTGGCGCCGGGCGCGCTTGAACTGGTGAGCGTGGGTATAGCGGCCGACCATGATGGCGGCGCGCTTCGCCAGGCGCAGATAGCTCTGGCGCAGCGGCACACGGTTGCGCTTGGCGAGCCCGACGAGCTTGGTGATGGCCCGATGCATCAGCCGTGCGTCGGTCGGATGCGCAACGGCCTTTGGCTGCACCGTGGTATCGACCGCCACTCGCTCCAGGTCCTTGGGACCGATGGCGCCAGTCTTGTGCGCCACTGACAGACTTTCCTGGATCAGCGCGACGAGCTGCTCCTCACCGAGCCGCTGGCGCCGACGATCGATCGAACGGCAGCCGGTGGCAGAAGCTCAACTCGCCGCAGAAGTATTGGTAATAAGGGTTCTCGATCCAACGGGCGCACAGCACCTCATCCGAGAGATTGTGCAGGTGCTTCAGAATGAACAGGCCGGCGACAAGCCGCGTCGGCAGTCCAGGCTGCCCCGGCCCTGTTTGGCACACCGAACCAAAGCGGTCGTCCAGAAACTTCCAGTCGATCAGCGTTGCCAGCCGCACCAGCGGGTGACCCATGTCGATGATTTGATCGAGCGCAGGAAGCAACAGGTCTTTCTGGCGATCATCCCGCGGTTTGCTCATCGCTTTCCCCAATGCCGACGACCCGCCGTCAGGGAATCACGAATCGCTCGAAAGCAAAATCCAAAAACGCAAGAAAGCGCAGCCCAACACCTGGCTTTCCTGCAAAATCGAATACTTTATCGAGACAACTTCTGCCTATCTCTCAGGCCAATCTGCATTCTTCACGGACGACCCAAGATGCTCACGCAATTTGGGATAGCCACGGTTCTCTGTGAGCCACTGGAAATGCTTGTGCTTCCGACGCCCGCTTTCTTGTCGCGGGTTGGCCTTCTTAAGCTCCTCCAAAACTCCTGGAGCTAGAGCATGTTGTTTCTTCCCGGAATCGGGATTCCCTACGGGGAGGATTTCTGATTCAAGCTCCATGCTGGAAAGCGGAGGCCAGCATGGACGACGCGACCGTTTTCGGAAGACATTCGCGAACGCGCTCTTGCGCGGGCTGACGCGGGCGAGACCGTTCGTTCGATTGCAGAAGCGCTTCGGATCAGTCCTTCCTGTGTGACGAAGTGGAAGAATCTGCGGCGGGAGCCGTGACGTAGTATCGGGCGATCCCGAGCAGTACGTTTCAACGAGCTACGTTGAGCGCCAGAACCTGTCGCTGCGCATGGCATCGCGCCGGTTCCCCCGGTTGACGAACGGCTTTAGCAAGAAGCTCGACAACCACGTTGCAGCCGTCGCGCTGTACGTCGCTCACTACAATCTCTGCCGCACCCATGAGGGCCTGCGCACGACGCCAACGAAGGCACTGGGTGTGGCGGACAAGCCTTGGACGGTTGCGCAGCTAGTGGCCGCCGCGCTCAACATAGCGCCGGCGCTCCCGACTGAGACGCCTCCGGATCGGCGACGGAAGTTCGTAGTAATCCAAGGGGAAAAACCTGAATTCGATTCGACTCTTGGTAGTTGCCGCGTCACCATTCGCGCGACGATTCGCAGCCCGGACGGGGCCTCTACTCCCCGATCCGGGCTGCCCCGCATTATTTGGTCGCCAGCGGGGCTGAGTCTCTCGACGGACGCAAACTGCGTCATACAGACTCTCGGGTCAAGGCGGCTGCTATCGAATGGAGAGCACCTATGGCTAAAAAGCCACCGTCTAAGCCTGTTACGGTTCACCCGATCACGTCATCCAAGATCAAAACGATTGCTAGCACCGCCACACGGACGCCTAGCAAGGTGACGACCAAGCAAACCCAAGAACTTGGGGCATCCGTGATGCGTCACATCGAGCCGCGCGGCGGCAAGATCAAGTAACTACAGACTCCACATCTTAATGATTGCGCGTTGCGGGATTCTAATGATCCCGCACGCCTGCGCCTTGGGTTGCACGACATCGCCAAGGTTGGGCGCGAGCGCGATGGCATCGCTGGTTTCAGCAATCAAATAGCCAACGGAAATGCACCGGACCGTCTCCGGCAATTCGTAGTCTTCAACCCACTGCCATCCTGGGATCGGTCGGGCGCTGTCTTCCCATTCGACCAAGACCAACCGAAAGCCGATCTTTGGGAGTGGCCTGTTTTGATTTTTAGAGTGGCTCATTTCGGCCAGTACCCGCGGATCGGTACTGTCCGTATTTAACCCTCAGTGAGTTTCTGCGGTCTCCTAATATGTTCTCGGGCCGTCACAACCTGTTCATTGCCCGATTGGACTAAGCTGATTGTGGAATTCTTGCGCTAGAATGCAGCCATGAGCAAAATGGTTCTCATTATGGCCGCGATCGGGACCGTTGCTACGGCGCTTATCGTTGCCCTGTTTGAATGGCGCGCGGAAGTTCTGCGAAGGCGCCTCAAGGCGCGCCAGGAATCCTTGTCTGAGGTTTCTACATCATGAAGGAAATGCGAGCCCACCTAGAGATGCTTCGCGTGCAAATCACCGAATGCGAGCGACTTCAGAAGGACGCAAAGAGTCAACTTAAGCGCGATTGTACACGAGGTTGCTCACGCGCTACAGGGCTATCGCTACCGAGCTAGAGCATGCATTGACGACAACCGCGCCTTTCTAAGCGTGGAGCCGGAGGTTGAGACGAATGCTTGCACACCTTCCGCCCCCGGAAGAGACACCGATCGCGCCCCACCGGACGTACTGTCGAAAGCAGCGCGCTGGTTTACTCATCCTTGGCAACAGCCATGGCGCGAAGAGCGATTAGCCAGTGCTGAGGAAACGCGCCCGCATGTTATGCATCAACTGTCGGACAAGCAGTTCGTGGCCTTCATCTATGACGGCCATCGCTCTGGGCTCATACGCGGGCATTGCCTGCGTCGTAAGCTCGCCCTATCGCGAGTGTCCCCTATAACTTCAGTGCCTTTTTAAGGGTAGCCACTGTCTCGTCTTGACGAAAATAGTTGCAGTGGTGGACCTTGCGAGAGTCGCAGTTGTGAACTTGCGTGATCTGGGTGCCGCACACAACGGTCATGGATTGGGTGTCAACGACGAGGTCGTTCTTGTCTTGGAAGAGCATGTCTGCGCCCCAGTCGAGCAGTTTGCCCCCAGGGTTATTGAGATGTTTCCATATCTCCCACCATGCTGCGTCATTGTCCCAAGGTTGGAAATTTGAAGTCACGGCGTGGAAGGACGGGGTTGATGCCCACGGCCGACGGGTCAGGCGCAACAGCTCGGCATTGTTTCCGACACGCGACTGACCGGCAAGCCCAGGCACCATCACCACGGCAGCATCGGCGAGCGGCGTGTTCGCGCCGAGCCGCAAGATGCCACCAAGGATCTTCGATAGTCCTGTCACCGCGACTGCAAAGGGGTTGACGGTGGATGCCAGCGCGCTCGCATGCTCCAATCCTTGGAGGATGTTGGCGAACACTTGCAGGGCCCCGCGAAGACTTGCCGGCGAGGCGAGGCTGGTGCCCACCAATGGAGCTCCGACGAATACAACGTTATCAACCTGACGCTTAGGATTCCGAAGCCACCAAGCCACGACCAATCCGCCACGGCTGTGACAAATCACGTCGATCGGGCCGGTGACATTCTCGAGCGCTTCCTCAAGGTCGATCGCATTAGCCCACGGGCTCACCGAGAGCGTCGGGTGATCGAAGGCGAGGATGGCCTCGTACCGTTTCTGCCCCGCATTCAGCAGATCTTTCCCGGAGGCGATCGAGTTCAGTTCGTCGATGAACATGTCGCACTTGCTAAATGTGCCGTGTACGAGCAGCAACACCCGACCGTCAATCTTGACTTTATCGGCCGGTTCTAGCCTGCCGGACTTCAAGCGCTTCAAACCCTGGCCGGGCGTCAACTTCTCGTCCAATTTCGTGAGGGCCAAGATCACCTGATTGGGCGGCGTCTCCTTGAAGCTGAATTCATAGACGGGCTCGGCGCCAATCGTGCGAATGGCGCCACGTCGCGCCCGCCGCGACATCGGATTGCGCGCGGGAGGCTGATAGATCCATCGCAAGAGCCCATCGTCACGCACGAGCGTGAGTGTCGCGAGGCCGCTGTAATCTTGCGCCACGAAGCCGCGACGGCGTTTCATCGGGCCGGCCCGTACCACGTCCGGTTGATCGGCCATGCGATATTCGGCGACGATGCTACCGAGACGCTTGGCGACCGCGGCGTCGAGTTCGCGCTGCATCATGTTGTTTCTCCGAGGATCGGCAGCGGCGTAACCTGTTCCTCACGCGCCAGCACAATGTCGACCATCGCGGCAAACTCCCGCTCGTCGCGAAGATTGTCGCGTCCGGCTTCGATCGCCTCCGCAAACCCGCAGTTCTCGGTGAGCCGCACCGTCTCGATCGGCACGAGTTTCCCGGCGTTCACGAACTGCACGATTTCGCGATAAGTTGGCTTGCCGAGCAGCCACGCCTCTCGCTGCGCGCCGAAAATTGTCGATGTTCGGGAATCGGCCTGGACGATCTCATTAATCCGCGGGGGGCGGGCCTTCCGGAATTGGTCGTGGTCCTCTGACCTGCGCCAATATCCGGGGAATGCGTGCCCTTCCAGCAGAAAGATGACCGGATAGATATCAATTAACTCAAGGCACGCCGCGAAGAACAATGCTAGATCGATGCACGTGCCGGAGTTGCTGGTCACGACCATCGATGGCGTTCGAAGCCGCTGCGAGTCGAGCTCATTGCTGTAGCCGGGGGGTGGATTGATATAGCCCAGGCGCAACTCATGCACGATCGTCGACCAGAGGGCTTGCACTTGCAGGTCGATGCCTGCCGTATCGTCGGGACGACTACCATCGAAGCTCTGATATCCGTCGAAGCCAGCGGCGGGATCATCGCGCAAGACACGCACGTAGCGCTGCGCGGTGTCGACAAGCCGCACAACTGCTGGGTCTCGCGGGAACACAAATGAAGGAAGCCATTTGCGATCGTCGTCGCTGTCACGCCATTGGTCCACAGGAATGAGGCGAACGGGAATCGTATTGCGATAAAGGACGTGCTCCCCCCATATCACTTCGACAAAAAGGCTCGTGCGAACGCTTTCGTGCACTGAGCGCGTAATCGCTGAGGTCAACGGCACGTGGATATCTTGGAGGTCGATGGAGGGCGGACGTAAGTCCAGTGCGCGGTCGAAGGCGGCCGCCTCTGTCCCCGCATAAAGCGATACCTTGACCCGCACGTTGCGGATCGTTCGCGAATGGGGATTTGGGCACGTCAGCACGAAGCGTTTGAATAGAGAACGCTGGTTGTGCAACAGCGAGTAATTGAGGTCCTGAACCACCTCGACATCCACCGTGATCCATTTGCCGACGTCGCGAGCCTTGACCTCACCGGCTTCGATGGAGGTTTCCTCTCGCTTGCTCAGTTGCTCCGCGAGTTGAGTGTAATGCTCGCCCGACCGACGTGCCGTCAGCACGCCATCAGCCGCGAAAAGCGGCGTCGCGCTCCAAAGGACAATGCCGCTCCCCTGACGGGTCCCGGGTTGGCTACGGACGCGTTCCCAAGCCGAGCGGAAGGCGTTCGTCAAATCCCAGCCTGATCGACTTAACCTCGAATACAGGACTGAAAAGAAGAGTTCTGCTAGGTCGTCGTCAAAGATGTCTTGGAAGCCGATCGCAGCCCAAGTGCCTGCCGCTACTGTGAGCGGTGCGATACGAGCAGCAGAATTTCTGATGTTCAATGCAACGAGCCGTGGACGATGACCTTTGGACGTTAGAATCTGGCCGAGTTCCTCGGAACGTACGTGGTGGAAACCTTTTGGTCCCGCGAGTACATAACCGTCTTGACGCTCATCGGCTCCATCCTGACTTGACGGGTCATCCTCCGTGGCTGCACCGCGTTTGCTGGATTGACGGATCACGGCGCGCGCCTCGTGCGTGTCGAAGCCCGCTAGATGAACGAGATCGGGCTTGAACTCCGATACCGCAGCGGTCAACTCGGCAGCCGTTGGGCTTTTGACCTCGCGCCAATTGGCCGGGTTTACCTGTAGGTGAGTCTTCACAAGCTCGCGCTCAGCGTCGAAACTGTAGTAACCCCGTAGCGGCCCTGGTTCGCTTGCCACGAAGAGCACACGCTTGAGTGCGTTTTTGGGAGTAGCCTTTTCGCCGCGATCGAGGTGACGCATCACGGTGAGCGGCAGGTCGCCTCGCAGGCTGCGGGTCGCCCCCGCAATCACGTATTCCCACGGAAAGATGCGAGCAGCCCAATCTGTCTCTTCGCTTCCCAACCACTTGGTCGAAACCTCAACCATGCCCGCCCGAGCCAGATCGGCGAGCGCATCGGCGTCGACACCTAGCTCTTGCAACAAGTCCGCCGCGGCGCGTGCCTGCTGATTTGCAGTGGTCTCTGTGGAAGACCAACGCTGACGGCTCCGCACCACGTAGGTCCACTGCATCGCTGCTTGCGCGAGATTGACGGCAGGCGCGGTGGTTTGGAGCTGGATAGGCCGTTTCGGGGTACGAAGAACAACCGTAGCCGGATCACCGGTAGTAGGATGGGCCGCTCGTGAGGCGTCCACGCGGGGGGCGGGTGCCTGGGCTCTTCGCGTACCGACGCGTGATCGCTTGGCCATGGCTATTGCCCTAGATGTGGGAATTCTCCAGTTGCGCTCGCTCCTTCGACAATCACACGATGTAGAACAATGGTCAATAGGCCAGGGTCTGGTCGCCGCGCGGCCCGCGGCACGGCACTAGCCTTCCTTCGTTGCCGGGGCCGATCAACATGAATAACCACCTCGAATTTGCTCAGTATTATGATCCTTCGAATCCGAACCGGCCGACCCGCCCAAATGCGTCGCGGACGACATCGAGCAAAAACGGGCTAAGGCCAAATCAGCCGGCCCGTAGTTGCACTCGACGGTTTGCGGACGGGAAACGGATGAGTTCGGCGAGATCCGGGGCACTTGGATCAGCGATCTCAATTCACGGGAGTAGACCAATGAGGCTGATTATTCTGCTTGGAACGTTGGCTATCGCACTGCCGTTCATCATTTCGGGCGTGGCAATTCCTTTCGGCAATGCGGTGTCGGGCCGCTTTCTCGAGCGTCCCACGCACGATCGGCCGCCACGATATACCATCCCGCTCGAGACGGAAGCGGGAAAGCCGCTCGACGCGACATCGTTGACCGACTGGATCAGCAAGAATGGTGATTTCGCGAAAGGATACGCGACGCGCGTTATCCCTCTGGACGTGCTGTACCTGCTTTTTTTGGGTGGTTTCCTGGCGGTCGCAAGCACGACGCTGGTCGGTTCGGTCCGGTGGCCCATACCGCTTTCGGGGTTTCCCACCTGGATTTGGTGGCTCTTGCCGGTCGTCTATATCGTTTGTGATTTCGCGGAAGACGCAGTTATTTTTACGATGTTGCGATGGCCGTCCACCATTCAGGGGGGCACCATGGACGGCTTGGCCATTCTGAGAGCCACCAAAATCGTGACCGTTACTCTTTCGATGGTTCAGGTGCTGCTGCTCTGCTTGGCCTCGTATATTCCGGTTTCTTGTCCGGGCCCGAGTCCAGCGGCAGAAGGTCGTTAGTCGAGCGCCGGTGACTTCGCGAGGTGGGACCTCCAACTCGGTCGTGGAAAGCGTTTTGCCCTGCCGAATAAATGACGATCGGACACGCGGGATCGAACGTCGCATCCTCTCGGTCCCCACTGGTCCGGTTTCAACCGGACCAGACGCCCGGACTCGGCATGGAAAATGTCGCCGGTCTGAAAGATGCTGGCGATTGGCTGCGCGCTCACTCGCGTCTAGCCGCTAGGCAGCCAACGGTCGCCCGCGATCGTTGGCTGGTCGCGACGTGGTTTAGGAAGATGTTGCCGAGCCTATTCAACATCGCCACGGACGATCCGATGCAGGCCATCCGAACGAGACATGTCGGCACTGACCACTGGTCCGGTGCCCGAGACCTGGCGAACATGCCCATCTCTTCGGAGATCTCAATGTCGCGGCGAGCGCCGTTCTCGTGTTCTTGTTGAGAAATGCCGCAATGAAATCGCAACGAATTGGATGAAACGACCGCGAACAAAACGGGACGGAAGTCACCGCACTGCAAGAAAAATCAACAACTTGGAAACTGCTCACTGCGTTCGGGACGCAGAGGGGCGTCTGCGTCAAATCGCCACTTGAACCGAATGTCGGTATCGGCGGTTGCGCCTCCACGATTCGAACCTGATTGGGCCGACCAAGTCAAAAATGCTCGCCGTCCCGCGATTACCCACCAAGAGCCCGCCTCCGTTCGATTTTGCGCTTTGCCTGCGGCATGCGACTATCCCGCGGCCCTCACCGGACCGGTTACGTCCCAGCTGAGTTTCGATACTTTTCGGGTGCCCTAAGCGGCGGCCGGCTCCAGCAGGCAAGATCGCGGCGGGCGACCAACTCCATCTGCATGATGGGGCTGGTCGTCCTATGCCCATCACAACGGACCTCACCAACAGGCAAGGACTCGAGAGAACAAGATTCTCGATCACCTGACTCACACCGGCAACAATCTGCGGGGAAAGTAGTGCTGGGGCAACGGCTGGCGCCGACGTGCAGGAAAGCTGCCCGCTGACGGATCGGTTCGCAGTATTCACGCGTCAATAAGCGCGTAGCATGCCCAATATCCTTCCCGCTCGCCGCTCCCTCTCCGAGGGGATCGGCGGTCGCGAGGCCCGGTTAGGACACGCCTCCGTTGCCGGGCCTCGCTTCCTCGAACGAACACGACAGGTGGTCCCGACATCCGACTCACCTATACGTTCCCGCCATGACCGCCACCAAAGAGCCACCACACAATTTCAATGCCCAAAGCCTGAGTGCCGGGCGGAGTACTTGGCGATTCATCCGGACTATCCTCCAGAGGAAAAGCCGACGTGCAGCGAATGCGGCACTCCGTTCTTAGCCATAGAGAGCGGCCGGTATCGTCACTACCGAGGTGCCTGGGATGTCGTCTTGCTGCCACCTGATCAGCTCTGAGAGCCCCAAGCGCGTACGCGCCTCCAAATAGAAATCTGCCGCCCTGGGCGCCGGCGCCCGCGGGCCGGCGCGCTCTCCCGGACGCCTCGCCCCAGCAGGTGGCGGCGGGCCCGTCCGCTCGGAACCGTCTGCGCCCCAGTGATCACCGCGGCCAGGTCGCCGAGTGCGCGAGTTGGAAATTGACGCGGCGGTCTCTACCACGCGCATAACGCGCGACGGAAGCAGCCGCACGCGATGACGCCTATCCGTCCCGACAACGCCCTTGCGATCCACAACTGTCTCACTTTGCTGCCGATTGGCGCCACACCCCTTAGGTTGAATCAACTATATCCACCGCCTCTCCACAGGTTGTGCACTGCCCGTTGCGTCGCGTCCCCCAGCAAGAGGTGGCGATGAAGCATCTTCCGAAGGAACAGCGCGGCGCTGAGGCGCTTCGCTTGACGATCAAGACATTGTTGGCGGCGCCGTACAGTTGGCGCGGCTATGAAGCTCAGCGCCAATGGCTTGAGAAGTTGTTGCAGCGAGATGCTGCGGCCGGCTCTACGCGCGCAGAGCGCGATGCTGTTGCCCGGATCGCTTACATGCGCATCCCCTTTGAAGGATGGGCGGGCTACAGAGTCCAAGAGCTGATCAAAGGTGCACTTCCGGACGCGTCCGACTTCGACTATGAGGAAGAGCTGTTCCTCAAAGAGATCGATGCAGAGCACCCGACTGCGCTGGTCAGGGATCAAATGAGAATGCTCGTCGGGTTGTGCAGAGCTGCTGGGATGGACCTGCCAAGGTTCGATGCGACAGACAAGGCATATGAAGACGAGGCGGCCTGACCTCACATGACGTATCAGCGCGAGGAAATTAGAGGCCGGACTTCAGGACGAGCTATAAACCCTCATACGCGGCTTTTCACGTTCATCGGGTGCGTCCGCCGATGGCGGATCGGGCTTTACTCGCTGCGCTCGCCGAGCCGTGCGTCTCGGCCCTTCGGGTAACAATCCCTCGCGCAAGACATAATAAGCTCCTTGCCTAGGGCACTCGAGAAAGGCTCCCGCCGTCATGAGGCATAGCGGCACCTAGCACGCGCCTTGGCAGGGAAAACCCGGAGAAGGCTCCGAAACTAGAGTCGTGATCACGCTCCTCGTGCAACCCGCGCGGGGCGGTCTGTGCGCACGTCCAGGGACAGCGCAGAGCTTGGCTGCACCTCGTTTGCGGCCTCCCCTGCGAAAGCACGCAGAACAGGAGCGACAACATCAAGGGTATGATGGATTGGATCGAAAGAATGAATACGCGGCTCTTTCAGGCATTTGATAGCATATATGCCGGCGAATACGATGCAAAGAAGAGCTGACGGCTAATCTCGGCGGCCCTTTTCATTTGCGCTGGATGCTGTTGATTAGCTGTTTGCCCGCCTGTTGGCTTCGGCGAGGTGCGCAAACACAGCCGATCTCAATAGTTGACGTATAGGGTCGAAAGCACGCCCACATTGGGTTCTTCCGCATATTTGGTGCAGGTCCCCTCTTCGCGTTTCATCGTGGGCGATTGTGAGTTGTCAGGCAGTTGCCAGTAGCCTGTTTCTGAGCAGTGCATATCCTGAACGGCCATACATCTGGCGCTTGATCGTCTTGAGGCGGTTGATCTGTCCCTCGACGGGGCTGGTGCTCCAGGGGTGGGTGATGGCTGCCCGAACGGCCGCGATGTCGCGGCCGATGCCTTTTGCAAGCGAAGCCAGTTCGCTACTCGAAGCATCCTCGACCCATTGCTCGAGACTCGCATCATCGTGCCCTCGTATCAATGCCACGAGACGTCGAGCAAGCTCACCGGCGTTCGAAAGCTCCGGCGCAAGCTCATGGAGATGGTGAAGGAACCGCTCGGTCTGCTCATCGAGCGATCTAGGCTCTTTGCTCAGGAGCCGTGCACAGTTGCGGCGCGAGGGCGGTCGCCATCGCACATTTGGCGCAGCCGTCGATGAGCCTTGCTTGCGGGCAGCAGTCCATCGGTAGATGGTCGCTTTGCTGCCTTTAAAACCGCGGAGCTTGATTTCGGTCCACAACTGCGACCCGCGGCGTTCACCTTCCTCCCAGCGCTTTTCCAGATAATCTCGGAAAGGATCAACGAGGACGGAGTGCGCGGGTGGCCGCCGGTGCTCAGGCTCACCGCCCGCAGCAAGCCAGCGCTCGACCGCCCTCACGCTCATGCCGATCCGCGGCGCGATCTCGCGCGGCGACAGGCCGTCGGCGCTCAAGTCGAGGATTTCGGCATGGGGTGAACGGCGATGGCTGCGCCGCGTGCGGCGCAGCTGATCAAGTTTTGTAGAAGGCTCTATCGGTGGTTCGAGCTTGGTTTGATCTTCGATCATATCGGCAATCGTGGCCATTCCAGCGGTACCGACCGCCTTGCGATGACGACCAACGGCCAAATTCAGCGCTTCACCCAGGTTTTGGAGAAGATGAAAACGGTCGGCGACCTGCGTTGCATCGGGAGCACCACGACGGGCCCCCTCAGAATAAATGCCGGCACGATCGCGCGCGATCACTTGGATGCCTGGATGGCGTCCCAGCCAAGACGCGACCGCGCTGGCATTTCGATTCGGCAAAAGATCGATGACGCGATTGCGCTCCAGATCGCAGATGATGGTCCCATAGCGTTGCCCCTTGCGCCAGGCCCAGTCATCGATGCCGATCACACGCGGCGGCTCTGGCGACTTGAACTCGGCTGCGCGGATCATCCGTAGCAACGTGTCGCCGCTGGCCGGCATACCAAGCTTGCGTGACAGACGTGCACCCGGCTCCCCGCCGACCGCGAAGCCGATCGCTAGTTGCCTGTCGCGGAGACGGGACGTTCGTCTCGCTTTCGGTCGCACCGTTTCCGGCAACCGCTCAGTGAATATCCGACGCGGGCATTGCGAATTCGCGCATCGAAAGCGTCGCGCGTGAAGCCGGATCTCGACAATCCGATCTTGCCACGCCAGATCAGCTAAGCGTCGCACATAACGGCTGTGGACGCGGCCCGTCTGGCAGCCGCAACAGGGACAGAACGAGACCTCTGACTTCGTCCGAGCCACAAGCATCACCTTATCGGCCTGGGGAAGAATCCGGACAATCGAAAGCTCGGGGGAGACTAGCGAACGGAAGGCATGGAACAAGGGCGAATCACGGGCATCGACTGCAATTCCGACCTTATGGCCTTATTCGCGCCTTCTGTGAATCCGCCAATTTGCACAAATACGCCGAAGAACCAAAAAAGTAGCAGGTCTATTCGCTCTATCCTGCATTTCAAGCGATACATGCGTCGGATAGAAAAAAGACTCTTGCGGGGCCGGTGAATGTCTGAAGGGCAAGAAAACAAGATGACAACGAAAGGTGGAAAACAAGAAACACAAAACGAAACGAGAAAAGACTTGGCTTTATTGCAACATAAAGTTTCACGGTACATACGGACTGGCGAAGACGCCTATGACAACAGGACATGAAATGAAAAACGTAATAACGTAGAAAGTACAACCCATAATACGCAAGTCCTACAGGGCCGCTCCTCCTCGTGGTTATGGATCGAGCAGCACAGGGGCGATAGCCACCACATCAAATGGACCGAACCAGGAGCGCATATATAAATCATTGTCGGGGTCATAATGGATAAAGTCCGTATCGGGCACAACAAGGCAACATGTAATATCGGTCTCGTCGACTTGTTCGCATCCAACCGCGTGATATCTTGCCACTATGTCTGCAACAGTATGGGTTGCGGAATAAGGGGGGATGTCGACCAGCAATGTCCTGGAGCGGTCATCAACCGTAAAGCGCATCCAATTTGGAACGTGATCGAGGTTTTGCTGTTCGCAACATTCTCTTGCCCTGCTTTCCGGCATATAGATGTACCGGAAGCTCGATCCGACGCGCTCTAAGACGCCCTCTGTAGGGTCGTTCATGCAAGGATAGTCAAAGAACTCCTTCAAAAGCGCACGATCAAGCCCGTGGTCCGCAAAAACGTAATCGGGAGTGTTATCGAGGTGCTCAGGGTTAAACCCAACAGCCTCCCCGACGGCCCGAACCCAAAGGCGTTGGGCAGTCCATACGTACCTGCGGAAGTGGACGTTATATTCGTTCACACGACCATCAATGCGGTCTTCCAAACTGGATCGGTAGCAGGGATTGAGGTGGATCGGAGTGAAAAGGGTTGGGCGCACATACGGAAGATTCATAATGGGAGCTGGGGCGAAACGAAGGACACAATGATAGAGAGAACCACGCTTGCTCTGAACGTTGGCGAACACAAGAGAGCCTTATAAATCGAACGTGGTTCGCTGTAGCCGTAACATCAGAAATTGCGTGAGACACGCAAATTGTGGCTCAAAAGTATTCGAATCGGCGCGGAACGTTGCCTTTCGGCACAGAGAGAGTCGCGCTCTGCTTAATCGACAATGATGGAAAATGACAGAGCCCAATATGAACAGCCTTAGGCTGTCGGAAAAGTTAAATGGACCTAAAGGTGTCGCTCTCCGTGGCTCTTCGCTATGATGATGAGAGGCGACTTCAACGTATCCCTCCGGCGAGCGGCGCCTTGTGTAGTTTGAGGGGCGCCTGAGGATTTGACACATACCGATCTGCCACCGACTATTTCGTTCAGAAAGAATTAGAGTCCGGCCTGAAGTGCAGCGAGACCGAACTTTGGACCACCCAGAACTAGAGTTTTGCGCCTCTGATCACGTTGGCGGCTGGTGCTCCGACGTGGTTCTGCAGCAAAATCGACGGCCGATTGCCCCGTGGGGCTGTTCTTCGTCGCATAACAACGTTTGAGTACGCCCACAGACCCTTCTTCGAGGTTCTTTATCGGCATCATTCTTGGTTTGGTCGCTGAGTTTTCGCTCATGACGCCGTCGGCAAAGCTAATGATGTCGCTTTTCGCTGCATGCTGGATGGGTCGCAAGCAGAGCTCTAGCTGGAAGTTGCAGCATGGAGGTTCGACCGAACGGTTCGCACCGCGCCGTAGGCGCGCCGCGTGGTCGGAGCTGTCGGCGGAAGCGCGGGCTGCCCTGACGAGCCTCGGCACCAGGGTACGACGACATCGTTCAAAAAACGCTGTCGTTCGAAGTCGGCGCCACCAATGAGTCAGGGAAACAGGTTCTGCGCGCGCTCCACGGCTCCCTTGACGACGCCGCTCTCGCGCGTCACCAGCGCCATGCATCCGGTCTAACCAGTCGCGACGTCGGCCATCGTCAACGTCTGAATGAACGAGCCAGCTACAGAGGTGCCGCCTTGAATCACCATGTCGACCTCGCAGAATCCTGCCGGCGGGTCGCGCCAGTCGTGGAATGTCCTGATCGGCACCTCGCGCCGCGCCGCCGAACAAGGGCTGACCCGCCGCCGCCTAACGCCGACCGCGGCAATTTTGGTCTCCACCAGCAAGCGACCAATCGTGGCTCCGCTGACGCCGAGACTAGCGCTCGATCGGCCTGATCGAGCTTGAGCTGGCCATGCTTCTCCAGCGAAGGCAGCAAGATCGGAATCATCACGCTGAGCCTCTTGCCGCAGATCCGATCCGAGGCCTCCCACAGTGCGTCCAGCGCATCGCCGATAGGGGGCCATAGGTCTTCCCGCGAAATCGCGACATGGCTGGCAGGCGCTGGAACCGTGAGCTTGCGATGCTAGCCGGTCACGGCGAAAAGCTCGTCGAGCATGCGTCCCTTACGGCATGAACTTCGTGGGGTCGATCCCCCAGTGGTCTGCATCGATGCTCGGCATGCGCGGCGGCTTTATCAGTGCGCATCAACGAGAGCGATCAGAACGACGCGAGAGGCCTAACCGAACGGGTCCGGATTGCCTGTTATCGAGAAGTCAAAGTCAAGGGCGGGGTAGCCAGATGATCTTCTGCTGGTCGCGAGATCTCGACTCGTAGCCATCCACCGCAATACTTGGAACCAGGTCCGCAGCCTGATGAAAGAATACGGGTTGCTGTTCCCCACGCGCAACAGGTCTGCAGTTCCGTAACCTGGTCGCGAGCCGTTGGGCGAAGGTCATCAGCTCCTCAATCGAGCCGCTCATGTCATTCATGAAAATATCTGCAAGTAACGAGACAAGTTCGACGATGATGTCCGCCAGTTGGCGAAGTCGAATGAGTGGAGACGTCGCCCGATGACGGTTCCTGATGTTGGTGTGGTGACGGCGTTGACATTCCGGCACACGATCGATGATCCGTCGCGCTTCCGATCCGCATCGACTGTTGGCGCCTATCTGGGCCTTGCACCTCGACGTAGCCAATCTGGCGAAACGGATGTCAATAGCAAGAGATTGCGGCGACAGGCTCCTCCGAACGTACGTGTTCGAGGCGGCGACTGTTGGGCTTTATCGAACGAAGAAATGGTGTTCCCTCAAGGCCCGAGGAATAAGCTCATCAAGCGGACAGGCATGACGAAGGCGAAGGTCGCCATCGCGCGCTAGATCACCGTCGTTCTATACTGCATCTGGGTCGACGGTACATCGTTCGACTGTGATCCTTTTTCAAGTTTCTGGCCCGGTTCTCGAGCGGCCGGCGATGCTCCGCCGGGCGGTGGTTGTGACGAGCTCAGCCAATAGGCCGGTGGCGGCATGTCTGCACTTCGCCGGACACTTTGAGGCGTCCGCCCCTGACATCATCATGACGCGCTGCGCGACGTCGGAAGGGACCATGATCGCACGACACCATCCGAGGAGCCGTTACCAACGGCCGATCTTTGCTGCCAAGTCCTGGTTGGTGATCCCTCGGTTATCCGCGATCACTCTGTCTCCGCAAGCCCAACCAGCTCCAACGGAGTGACGGCCACGGTCACGCCTCGGAGAGTCGAGGAATTGCAACTTGACAATACCCGCAATTAAAGGGCCGCTTGACAAGCGCAGCTGATGCGGTCGATGCCAAGACTCATCGAAGCGGTAGTCGAGCGCGCGTGTTCTCTTCGTGAGTGCCCAAGCGAACGAGAAACCCGTGGAAGCGACCAAGTGCGGTTACGATCTCCGGTGTGGGTTGTGCCGACTAAAAAGTTACGTTCTGATCATCACCAGCGACACCGGTGAACGGCTTTAACCAAAGCTCCTCCTGTCTGTTCTGGGGTGTTCGGACTGTCCGGTGGTGAAGTCATCGTCAGACGCCCCATCGCCAAACTGAGTAGCCGGTGCGGACTTCCCCACAATGCGCGAGGAATATAGTAGATCATTCGATAGCTCGGACGCCGCGAGCCGCGCGTCGATCCACCGGTCGAATGCAGCGTCGAGGCCACGCAGCGATTCCAGAAAAGTGTTGGGATCCTGCTGGAGCGGGCATATTGACCGATGAACTTGGGTAGGTCCGCCGATCCCGTCGATCCAGACCTTGGCGATCTGCAACGATACGCGGTCGTTTTCGATGCAAAGCAATTCCGGGCTGATCGCGATTATGCTTCGTCTCAGCTCCATAAGGCTTTGCCGTAGACTGGCGCGCGCCTGTTCTTCCCAGCGCGTGCTCCAGAGCAACCTAGCAAGTCGACGACGCGGGACGGTGGGCTCCCCGCACATGGCGAGATAAGCCAGGATCGCCTGCGCCTTGCGGCCCCGGGGCAGAATGCTCTCGCCCGTCCAGCTCCACGCCTCCACCGCGCCGAAGACGCGCAGTCGCAGTCGTGGCCTACCATCCTCCAAGTCGGTATTCAATTTCACCGAAAACTCCTCAACCGCAAGACGGTTGAACTCTATCAAGCCGCACAACAAGACGGAAGCGTGGTGCAGTTATCCTCCGGACCCATTCGAGTTTGCGCGCATCGCACGGCGCACCACCGGCGCCCAGCGGCACTCTTGCCAAATCCTCTAGCCAGCATGTTGGACGGCAGGTTCGGGCACCGTTCGGCCGCGCCAAGCCAATGCCGCCGCGATTACGCTTCTTGCTCTAAATTCGGGCGGAAAGACCTTTTAACGCGCTCTTCACGCGCCAGTTTCTTTGGGAATGTTATCGTCACCTGTGTCGCGACACTTTATCGCGAACTCAGAAAGACGCATGGACCTCGCATTTCCCGCCGACCATTTCGCAACTTCGGTCCAACGGGTCGCGCAAACGTTAGGCAACAGCTCCGCCCGTATTGCGGTCCTAGACGGTCCGATCGACTACAGGCACTCCTGTTTTCGTGGCGCCGACCTCGAAATCATCGAGACTTGGGTGAGCGTGAATGGGCATGGCGTTGCCACCGAACACGGAACGCACGTGGCAAGCGTCATTTTCGGACAGCCAGGCAGTGAGGTTCGCGGGATCGCGCCGTACTGCGCTGGACTCGTAATCCCGGTCTTCGGCGACGCGCCGGACGGAGGCGTTGCGAGTTGCCTGCAACTAGACTTGGCCCGGGCGATCCTGATAGCGGTCGACCGCGGCGCTCACATTATCAATATCAGCGGTGGCCAACTAACATCCTCCAGCGAGCCCGAACCTCTCCTGGCGGACGCGATTCGCACCTGCGCGCAGCGCAACATTCTGATCGTTGCCGCGGCCGGCAACGAAGGTTGCGAATGCCTTCATTTCCCAGCCGCGGCCCGAACAGTGCTTGCAGTAGGCGCCATTGATTCGCGTGGCGCGCCCCTCGCGTCGAGCAATTGGGGAAGTGTGTACCAGGCGCAGGGATTAGTCGCGGTCGGCGAAAACGTGCTCGGTGCCAAGCCTGGCGGAGGTACGTGGCGCAAAACCGGAACCAGCTTTGCAACGCCGATCGTCTCGGGAGTCGCAGGATTACTGGTAAGCCTGCAACGCAAGGCCAAGCTGCCGCCGGATCCGCATCTGGTGCGCGATGTTCTTCTACGAACCGCTCGGCGATGTGTCTCTCAGCCACGTCAGGACAGCCGCCGCTGTTTGGCCGGACATCTCAACGTCACAGAGGCCATCTCATTCATTCGAGGAGACCAGATCATGACGAACCGCAACGTGATCCCATCAGGCGCGGTCTCCGTTGTTGATGAACACAACAGTCCCCGAGGGTTGCCATTGGACTCAGCGCCAGCCACTCGGCTCGTCGTTGATACCGCAGTCCGTCCCTCGGACATCACAATTGCGGCCGCAGACCCGCAGCTTGATGGTAACGGCATCTCCGCATCTTGCGGCGGTGACGCAAAGTGCAGCTGCCACTCAAGCAGAAGTTGTCAATGCGGCGGCAAGCGGACGGCTCGGCTCGCCTACGCCCTGGGCACAATCGGTTGTGACTTCGGCTCAGAGGCTCGGCGCGACTCATTCATCCAGGCGATGCCACCGAGCGCCAACAATCCCCTGGTCGCGGAGCAGTTGTTGAACTATCTCTCGATGAATCCGTTTGAAGCTTCGTCAGTGATCTGGACGCTGAACCTCGACGCGACGCCGATTTATGCCATCCAGCCGGTCGGCCCTTACGCGATGACGGGATACGAGAGGCTGCTTGAAGCGTTCAACGGGCAGTTGAAGCACGCAGTGGAACTGGTGTCGATTCCAGGCGTGATTGGTGGGAGTGTTCGCCTGTTGTCAGGGCAAGTGGTTCCTGTCATCGCACCGTCCGTCCGCGGTATTTTTCATTGGTCCAGTGATCATCTGGTGAGGACCGTGCTCGGAATGCGCGGAGAGAACTCCGAGGAACGTGCTGCCTATGACAGCCAAGCCTCGGGCTTGTCGGACTTCTTCAGCCGCGTTTATTACGATCTCCGTAACCTGGGTGTCACTCCGGAAGAGCGCGCGCTCAACTACTCGGCCGTCAATGCCGTTCAAGCGGCCGAAGTCATACGTAGCACGACAACGGATGGTTTCGATCTCGACAAAATCAACATTCGGAGGAGTGCCGTCTGTCGTCCTGACTCGGATTGCTACGATGTGGAATTGTTGTTCTTCAACCCGGACAACCTTCTCTTGGCCAACCGTGTGTTCCGCTTCACGGTTGATGTGAGCGAGGAGATCCCGGTAACGATCGGACCCGTTCGCGCCTGGACGCGTCGCTCATCCGTCGTCTGAAAAACGCTTATGCTTGTCGATCGTAGAGATCCAATGAGAACTGTTGTGCAGGTTCAGCGGCTCAGTCCACTGGCCTCCCGCCGTAGTGCCTTCCGATTGCGTGACGCTCACGACGGTTGCATCCAGATGTGCGCTGGCACCTCGAGGGCAGGGTGCGCCAACAAGGTCGTTTCCGGCATACGCCGAGGCACTGCGCTACCGGCTCGTCCCGTGTCGCACACCAAGGGACGTGTCCGACCACCGATTGTTCGTATACCGACTGGCCCGCTAAGGTGGGAGCGGGTCAAGCGGTTGCTCGTTGCGGGCAACCAGAAGTTAACGCCGTGACACCCGCCGCGGCCAATTCAGGAGAATCTCATGAGACTTCCGACCCAGTCGAAGCCCGTTCAGCGGGTTGCCAGCGCGGCTTGCATTCGCCAGGAGGTTACGACTTCAGGCCTTTGCGAGATCCTCTGTAAAGCGTTGCCTGAACCGGCGAGGTCGATCTGCAAGACAGCATGCTGATCACATTGATCTGAAGTGCGACCAGGTCGTCCCTACTTTGGGCTTCAATGAGCTTAGGGCGGTCGGATGAGACGCCGACCGCCCGCGCATCGCAAGGCACGATTCACGCGACATTGCTCGTAGGAGTTTCCAAAGCAACATCTCAGGTGAGAACAGAGGTATGGCTATTGCAAACTTTGCGGCGTGTCTCGCCGTGACCCTTGCACATGAAGGCGGATATTCGAACAATCGAAATGATCGCGGCAATTGGACTGGCGGAAACGTCGGCGTCGGGGTTCTGAAAGGAACAAATTACGGAATTGCGGCTCATGCATATCCGTATCTCGACATCAAGAACCTGACGCTTGGTGATGCAAAGGAGCTTTACGAAAGAGACTACTGGAAGCCAGTTTGGGCTGAAAGTCTCCCTTACGGTGTCGATCTCGCGACGTTTGACGCTGGCGTAATGTCCGGGCCTCGGCAAGGCGTTCTCTGGTTGCAAGCGGCGGTTGGCGCTAAGGAGGATGGCGTTGCCGGAAACGAGACGATTTCCAAGGCCCTGGCCGCAAACAGCAAAGCGACAATCCAGAAGATCTGTGCAAAGCGTCGAACCTTTGTGCAATCGCTTTCCTCGTGGAAGGTTTTCGGCAAGGGCTGGTCACGGCGTATTGCCGAGGTCGAAGCCAAGGCTGTTGCCATGTGGCTGACGTGCGGAACCGGCAAGCTAACGGAGGACGGTCGAGCGGAAATGATGAAAGACAGCACCGCTGCACAGGATAAGGCGGTTGCGCAGGACACGAGTGCAAAGTGTGCAGGTGGTGTCGGAGTTGGCGTCTGTGTCGGCGATACGATCCTGAACCGCGGCCTCAATTGGATCGTGATCGGAGTCGGCGTTCTTCTCGTGATCGCCGCGATCGTGCTCTGGATTGATAGCCGACACAATAAGGAGCGGGTCGTGGCCTACACTGATGTGGCTGCTTGCTGAAGGGTTTCGACCAACTGCCGACCACGTACTTGCTAATCCATCTAGACGATCGCGATCCGCTAATGGGCGACAACCCTGCACCAGGGGATGTCCCGATCGCTGTTGAACTAGGTCGGGCCGACGTTGCCGGAATGAATGTTACGCGGCCCTCGTGACGTGGGCAACGGGGTTGATC